>NZ_JADOUS010000003.1:0-327159 GCF_015752045.1 Arthrobacter sp. CAN_A2 | reverse complement strand
CGACCCGCTACGACAAACTCGCCCTCACCTACCGCGGCGGCGCCGTACTACGCGCGATTACCCTCTGGCTCAAACGGTTAGGAGACACGCCCTAGCGGAGGGCCGAGATGGCGTGCTCGAGGTCGCCGATCAGATCCTCGATGTCCTCGATGCCGACCGACAGCCGGATGAGGTTCTCGGGCACGGCCAGTTCGGTGCCCTTCACGGAGGCGTGCGTCATGTCGCTCGGGTAGTTCATGAGCGACTCGATACCGCCGAGGGACTCCGCGAGCGTGAACACGTGGGTGGACTCGGCCACCTTCTTCGCGGCCTCCGCCCCACCCTTGAAGGTCACGGAGATCATGCCACCGAAGTCCTTCATCTGGGCTGCAGCGAGGTCGTGGCCGGGGTGCTCGGGCAGTCCGGGGTAGAACACGCGCTCCACCTCGTCCTGCTCCTGCAGCCAGCGGGCGATCGCCATCGCGTTCGAGGAGTGCCGGTCCATCCGGATGCCGAGGGTCTTGAGGCCACGCGTGGTCAGCCAGGCCTCCATCGGCGCGGACACGGCACCGACCGCGAACTGCACGAACCCGACCTTCTCCGCGAGTGCGTCGTCGTTCACGACGACGGCACCGCCGCTGGCGTCGGAGTGCCCGCCGATGTACTTGGTGGTCGAATGCACGACGACGTCGGCCCCGAAGGTGAGCGGCTGCTGCAGGTACGGCGACGCGAACGTGTTGTCGACGACGAGCAGCGCGCCGGCCTCGTGCGCGAGCTGGGCCGTGGCGGCGATGTCGGTGATCTTCATCATGGGGTTCGACGGCGTCTCGACCCAGACCATCTTCGTGTTGTTCGCGGCGATGGCGGCCTGGACGGCAGCGCTGTCCGCCATGTCCACGGCGGTGTTCGTGATGCCCCACTCGGACAGGACACGGTCGATCAGGCGGTGGGTGCCCCCGTAGGCGTCGTTCCCGAGCACGATGTGGTCACCCGGTCGGAGTGCGGCACGGATCAGGGCGTCCTCGGCGGCGAGGCCCGAGGAGAAACTGAAGGCGTGGTTGCCTCCCTCGAGCGCCGCGATCTGGACCTGCAGCGAGTCACGGGTGGGATTGGTACCGCGGCCGTACTCGTAGCCGTTGCGCAGCTGGCCGATGCCGTCCTGCGCGAACGTGGTGGTCTGGTAGAGGGGGGGGATCACCGCTCCGGTCGTCGGATCGGGGGTCTGGCCTGCGTGGATGGCCCGGGTGTTGAAGCCCTGGGCGTCAGAGTGCGTCATGATGCTCCTGGAGTTCGGGGTTACTTGCTCATGTATGTCAGCAAGTCATGCCGCGTGAGAATTCCCACCGGCGAGCCGACGGAGGTCACCATCAGCGTGTCGCTGTGCTGGAGCCGCTCGCGGGCCGTCTCCATGGACTCGAGGGACCCGATGAGGGGCAGCTTCGCATCCATGTGCTGGGAGACCGTGTCCGTCGGCTTCGCCTCGCCGTGGAAGATCTTCTCCGTCAGGGACCGCTCGTCGATCGATCCGAGGACTTCGCCCATCCTGACCGGGGGCTCCTGCGAGAGCACCGGGATGCTGGACACCCCGTACTCGTTCATGATCGCGATGACGTCGTGGACCGTCTCGGTGGGGTGCGTGTGCACCAGGTCCGGCAGGGCACCGCTCTTGGCGTGCAGCACCTCCCGCACGCTCGTGCCCTCGCCGCTGTCCATGAAGCCGTAGGACTTCATCCAGTCGTCGTTGAAGATCTTGCCGAGGTAGCCGCGGCCGCCGTCGGGCAGGAGGACCACGACGACGTCGTCCTCCGTCAGGTCCTTCGCCACGCGCAGTGCAGCGACCACCGCCATGCCGCAGGAGCCGCCGACCAGCAGGCCCTCCTCGCGGGCGAGGCGCCGGGTCATCTCGAAGCTCTCGGCGTCGGTGACGCCGAGGATCTCGTCGGGCACCTCAGGGTCGTAGGAGCCCGGCCACATGTCCTCGCCGACCCCCTCGACGAAGTAGGGACGGCCGGTGCCGCCGGAGTAGATGGAGCCGTCCGGGTCCGCGCCGATGATGCGCACTGGACCGCCCGCGCGGTCGGCGGAGATCTCCTTGAGGTACCGGCCAGTGCCGGTGATGGTCCCGCCGGTGCCGACGCCGGTGACGAAGTGCGTCAGGGTGCCGTCGGTGTCGTTCCAGATCTCGGGCCCGGTGGTCTCGTAGTGGCTGAGCGGACCGTTCAGGTTGGAGAACTGGTCAGGCTTGTAGGCGCCGGGGATCTCGCGGACCAGGCGGTCGGAGACGCCGTAGTACGACTGCGGGCTGTCGGGGGCCACGGCCGTGGGGGTGACCACGACCTCCGCGCCGTACGCCTTCAGGACGTTGCGCTTGTCCTCGCCCACCTTGTCGGGGACCACGAACACGCACTTGTAGCCGCGCTGCTGGGCGACGAGGGCGAGACCGACGCCGGTGTTGCCGGAGGTCGGTTCGACGATGGTGCCGCCGGGCTTGATCTTGCCCTCGGCCTCCGCGGCGTCGATGATCTTCGCCGCGATACGGTCCTTCACCGACCCGCCGGGGTTGAGGTATTCGACCTTCGCGAGAACGGTGGCCCTGATGCCGTCGGTGACGGAGTTGAGCTTGACCAGCGGGGTGTTGCCGATCAGGTCAACGATGGAATTGGCGTACTTCATGACTACAAAGCTACCGGTTGGCTCCCCCAACCTCCGCGCCGCTGTTACGTCGCGGGACGTCGGCGCCGGCCGCGGCGGCCGTCGGGGCGCCGTGCCATACTGGCCCGCGGAACGGAGACCGCCCTTGAACCTGCGCAACGCCTCGCATGCGATCCTGCCCGTCATCGCGGTGCTCTGCGTCCTGACCGGGCTGCTGCCCGGCCCGGACCTTGCAGCCCTGTGGGAGCGCATCTGGCCGATCCTGCTGTTCGTGACGGCCATGACCGTGGTCACCGACCTCCTGTTCTCAGCCGGCGTGTTCGAGCGCATCATCGCAGGCTCGGCACGCCTCGCCGGCGGCCGCACCCTGGTGCTGTGGCTCGTGACGGTCCTCCTCGCCGTCGCCTGCACGGTGTTCTTCTCCCTCGACACGACGGCCGTCCTGCTCACACCGCTCGTGGTCCTGCTCGCCCGCCGGGCCGGCCTGCCGCCGCTGCCGTTCGCAGTGACGATCGTCTGGCTCGCCAACACGGCGTCGCTGCTCCTGCCCGTGTCCAACCTCACGAACCTGCTGGTGCAGCAGCGTCTGCAGCTCAGCCCGTCCGCGTTCGCGGAGCTCGTGTACGGGCCCGCCGTCGTCGGCGTCGTCGTGCCCTGCGCCGTCCTGCTCCTGATCTTCCGACGGCACCTCGTGGGACGGTTCTCCCCCGCCCCCTCCCGAGCGGCCGATGACCGCGTCCTGCTGCGCTGCGGCTATGTGGTCCTCGCCCTCCTCCTTCCCGCGCTGGTCAGCGGGATCCCGGTGGCCCTCAGCGCCACCCTCGCCGCCGTCGTCCTCACTGTCCTCTTCGCCGTCCGGCGCCGCGACGCGCTCACGTTCCGGCTCATCCCCGTCAATCCGCTCCTCCTCGCGCTCAGCCTCTTCGTGCTCGTGACCGCGGCCCACGCCCAGGGACTCGATGCCTTCCTCGCCCCGGCGGCCGGGACCGGAGAGGGGTTGACCGACCTGCTGCAACTCGCGGCCGCCGGTGCGGCGGGCGCCAATGCCGTGAACAACCTGCCCGCCTATCTGGCCCTCGAACCCGCCGCAGGGTCACCCCTCCGGCTCGCGGCGCTGCTGATCGGCGTCAATCTCGGTCCGCTCGTCACCCCGTGGGGCTCCCTCGCGACGCTGCTCTGGGCCGAGCGACTGCGCTCGCTGGGTCTCCACATCCGGTGGGTGCCGTTCGGCCTGATCGGCCTGCTGGTCACCTCGCTGATGCTGCCCGCCGCCGTCGCCGCGCTGTGGCTGTCCGGCGCCTGAGCCTAGGGTGGGGGGACAGCACCGAGCCGATGAAGGAGACCCGGATATGACCAGGACGTACAGGATCGCGGTGATCGCGGGGGACGGCATCGGCAAGGAGGTCGTGCCGGAGGGGCTGAGGGCGCTCCGGGCAGCCGCGGACAGGTTCGGATTCACCGTCGACACCGTCGAGTTCGACTACGCCAGCGCGGAGTACTACGTGGCGCACGGGCAGATGCTGCCCGACGGCTGGTTCGAGGAGCTGCGCACCTTCGACGCCATCTTCTTCGGTGCGGTCGGCTGGCCCGACGTCGTCCCCGACCACGTGTCCCTGTGGGGCAGCCTGCTGCAGTTCCGGCGCCACTTCGACCAGTACGCGAACCTGCGCCCGGTACGCCTGCTGCCGGGGATCACCAGTCCGCTCGCCGGGCGGAAGCCGGGCGACGTCGATTTCTACGTGGTCCGCGAGAACACCGAGGGCGAGTACTCGAGTGTGGGCGGCCGCATGTTCGAGGGGACGGACCGCGAGACCGTCATCCAGGACACGGTGATGACCCGTGTCGGCGTGGACCGGATCCTCCGGTACGCGTTCGAGCTCGCGCAGCGGCGCGGGAAGAAGCACCTGACGTCCGCGACGAAGAGCAACGGCATCTCGATCACCATGCCCTACTGGGACGAGCGGGTGGAGGCGATGGCGGCGCACTACGGGGACGTCCGTGTGGACAAGTTCCACATCGACATCCTCTGCGCGAACTTCGTGCTGCACCCCGACTGGTTCGACGTCGTCGTGGCCAGCAACCTCTTCGGCGACATCCTCTCCGACCTCGGGCCGGCCTGCACCGGCACCATCGGCGTGGCCCCCAGCGGCAACATCAACCCGGACCGCACGTTCCCCAGCCTCTTCGAACCGGTGCACGGCTCAGCCCCCGATATCGCGGGCCAGGGCATCGCCAACCCGGTGGGCCAGATCTGGAGCGCCTCGATGATGCTCGAGCACCTCGGGGAGGCGGACGCCGCGGCGTGCATCCTCTCCGCGATCGAATCGGTGCTCGCCGCGGGCGGGGACGCGCTCACGCGGGACCTGGGCGGAACCGGGACGACGGCGTCACTGGGCGACACGATCGCGCGCACCATCGCGGGGACGTCCTAACGCCCCGTGCCCTCGGCGGACAGGTCCCACGGGCGGGCTCCCGCACCGGCGGCGCCGAGGGATTCGACCACGCTTCGGGTGCGCTCCCGGACGGCCGCCTCCTGCTCGGGCGACGAGCAGGCCCCGGCGGGCCGGTCGGGGGCCAGGGAGCACCAGCGGTACGGGTCGGCGACGATCAGGGACGGCAGCCAGTCGAGCCCGGAGACCGACCAGGTGCCCGCGTCTTCCCGGCTGAGGCGGGCCCGGACCATCAGTCCCTCGTTGTTGACCTGGTAGGTCGGTGACAGCTCGGTCACCCCGTTCCCCAGGCCGTAGACGATCCACGTGCCGTTGTACTTCTCGATGGGCAGGACCGAGTGGGTGTGGTGTCCGTAGATGAAGTCCACCTGGCCGCTGTCGGCGAGCGCGTGCGCGACCTCCGTCTGCTGGGCGTTCGGGACCGAGGAGTACTCGTCGCCGGCGTGGAGTGCCGCGACGACGATGTCGGCTCCCAGGGCCCTCGCGGCCGTCGCTTTGGCGATCATCGTCGGTGCGTCGAGCAGGTCCACCCGCCAGGGTTGATCGGGCACGAGCCCGTTCAGGCCGTAGGTCGCCTCGATGACCGCCACCCTCGCCCCCGCTCGGTCGAGGACGAGGATCTCCTCCGCGTCCGCGGCGCGGGCGTAGGAACCGGTATGGTCGAGGCCCGCCGCGTCCAGGGCCGCCAGGGTCCGCTCGACGCCCTCCGGCCCCCAGTCCAGGGAGTGGTTGCTGGCGGTGGTGCAGGCGTCGTAGCCGACGTCCCTGGCTGCGGTGATGATCTGCGGGGGGACGTTGAACCGCGGGTACCCCGCGAAGGGCCCTTCCGCGTCGGCCACAGGCGTCTCGAGGTGGCAGATTCCCAGCGTGGCGGCCGCGAGGTAGGGGCGCTGGCCCGCGAGGAGCGGCTCGAAATCGAGCGGAGGCCTCCCCGTCACCACGGCGTCCTCCGCGGCCTGCTCCCACAGTTGCGGATGCACCAGGAGGTCTCCCGTGAGGACGATACTCGCGCAGTCGTCGCAGGCCACGGGGGGCGGCGAGGACTGCGCGGAGGGCGTCGGTCGCGGTGCCGGGGTCGCCGCCTCCTCCCCCGGCCCGCCCGTGCACCCGCTGCACAGCAGGACCACCCACAGGAGGACGACGAGACGTGCGAGGGTGGACGGCGTGCGGCAACGCGCCCCGGGCACGGTCGGGGACGTGATCCGCTCCCGATCCCTGCGCGCCACTGCCATTGGTGTCCTCACGACAATTCCACCGGATGCCCGATGCTACTCCCGCCCGGAACGGAACGGGGGGACACGCCGTCCGGCCCGGACACCAGCGGCACCGTGGCACGATTGACCCATGACCATCGCTCCCGCCGTCGTGCCCTCGGGTGCGGAGGCCGCCGAGTGGGTGCCCGACGGCCCGTACAACCTGGCCAGGACCATCGGTTCCCTGCAGTGCGGGCCGCATGACCCGTCGTTCATCGTGCAGGGCCCGGATCACTGGCTCGCGTTCCGGACCGCGGACGGACCGGTCACCCTGGCCCTGCGCCAGCGCGGGTCGCTGAACGAGAGCCGCGTCCAGGCCAGGGCGTGGGGACCCGGTGCGGCCTGCGCGCTCGCGTCCGTCCCCCGCCTGCTCGGCGCGGACGACGACTGGAGCGCGTTCGACGCGTCCGAGTTCCGCGCCACCCTGCCCGACCTCGCCCGCAAGGGGAGGTACCTCAGTCCCGGGCTGCGCCTGCCGTCATCGGGGCGCATGCTCGACACCGTCGCACGGGCCGTCCTCGAGCAGAGGGTGACCGGCATCGAGGCCAAGCGCGCCTGGCGCTATCTGCTGGCCCGGTACGGGGATGCCGCTCCCGGCGCCGGCGACGTCGGACCCGCCGGGCTCCGCCTCCCACCGACCGCCGACCAGTGGCGCCGGGTCCCGTCCTGGGACTGGCACAAGGCCGGCGTCGACGCCCAGCGCTCGTCCACCATCCTGAAGGCGGCGCTCGTGGCCACCGGCCTGGAACGCCTCGCGTCGCTGGCCGGGGGCGACGCCGTCCGTGCAGGCCTCCGGTCCGTGCCGGGGATCGGCGTCTGGACGGTGGCCGAGGTGGTGCAGCGGACGCACGGCTGTCCCGATTCCATCTCGGTGGGCGACTACCACCTCGCCGCCTACGTGGGTGCCGCGCTCACCGGCCGGCGTACCGACGACGCCGGCATGATCGAACTCCTGAGGCCGTGGAAGGGCCACCGCCAGCGCGTGGTCCGCTCGCTCTACGCCAGCGGGTTCCGCAAGCCGACGTTCGGCCCGCGGCTCTCGCCGGAGGACCACCGCCGGCGCTGACGACGACGGCGGCACCGGCGACAGCCCTTGCGACAGCGGACCGCGATGCTGCGGACGGGCTGCGCGGAGGGCCGCCGCGCCGCGATGCTGCGGACGGGCCGGCCACCGCTAGGGTTGGAGGATGAGCCAGCCCGTAGACGTCACCGCAGTATTCACCCCGCTCGACGGCGAGTTCTTCCGTGTGAAGCTCGCCCTCGGCATCGCCATCGAACAGGTGGTGGAGGAGCCCGGCTGCATCCGCTACGAGATCACGGATGCCCGGGAGGACCGCATCCTCCTCACCGAGCAGTGGGAGTCCACCGAACTCCTGGACCAGCACCTGCGCGGCCCCGCCATCCAGGACCTCGGCGAATCCCTGAGCGCCCTGCTGGCCCGTCCGGTGGAGGTCGTGCGCTCGGACCAGGCCTGACCAGGCGCCCGGACCGACGGACGAAGAAGCCCCGCACTCGAAGGAGTGCGGGGCTTTCCCGATTCTTCGGGGCGACTACTGGCCGTCGGCGGCTGCGGGCCCCGCGGCCTGCTGCTGGGCGATCTGCTCGTGCACGGCCTTCATGTCCAGGCCCTTCACGGCGTCGACGAGTTCGCCGAACTGGGTCGCGTTCAGGGCGCCCGGCTGCGAGAAGACCAGCACCTTGTCGCGGAACGCCATCAGCGTGGGGATGGAGGTGATGCCCGCGGCGGCAGCGAGCGACTGCTCGACCTCGGTGTCCACCTTCGCGAAGGTGACGTCCTCGTGCTTCTGCGACACGGCATCGTACACCGGCGCGAACTGCTTGCACGGGCCACACCACTCGGCCCAGAAGTCAACGAACACGATGTCGTTGCCCTCGATGGTTTCGGGGAAGCTTGCCTCGGTGATATTGATTGTCGACATCCTTCAACGCTAACGACAGACGGCAGCGATGTCAGGTGTGTTCGCTACCGATGAAGAATCCGCACCCCCGACTGAAGGAGGCACGAGTGACCGACGACCCCTACGACCTGGCGCGATTCGTCGAGGCGCAGGATGCCGGTGGCACCTATGCGCAGGCCCTCGCCGAGCTGAACCAGGGCCGGAAGTCGAGCCACTGGATGTGGTTCGTGTTCCCCCAGATCGCAGGGCTCGGGAGCAGTCCGACGGCGGTCCGGTACGCCATCGCATCGCTCGACGAGGCGCAGGCCTTCCTGTCGCATCCCGTCCTGGGACCCCGGCTGATGGAGAGCACCCAGGCCCTCCTCACCCTGGACGGCAGCGACCCCGTGGCGGTGTTCGGCGGGATCGATGCCCGCAAACTGCGGTCCTCCATGACGCTCTTCAGCCGGGCCGCGCCGCAGGAGCCGTGGTTCACGGCAGTGCTGGACCGTTACTACGGCGGGGTGGAGGACCAGGGGACGGCGACGATCCTCGCCGGATGACGCCGTGGTGCCCCGCTCCCCTACTCGAGGGTGTGGTTGATCTTCTCGATGATGGGCAGGGCGGCGGCGAGCGCGGCCCTCTCGCCGTCGTCGAGCCCTTCGAGCAGGGCGGCCACGCGTGCATTGCGACGCCGGCCGGCCTCCTCCCACGCGGCGCGGCCCTGTTCGGTGAGCTGCACCAGGACGGCGCGTGAGTCGGTGGGGTCCGGGCGGCGACTGACGAGGCCCGCCTGTTCGAGCCTGATGATCTGTTCCGTCGCCGAGGGGACCCGGATGCCGAGATTCGCCGCGACCCGGCTCACCCGGAGCGGGGCATCCGCCGCCATGCCGAGGGTGCTCATCTGCATGGCGGTGATGTCGCTGTCGCTGTCCATGGAGCGGCTCAGGTAGACGGTGTGGCGCAGGGTGGTGCGGAAGGACTGCGCCAGGGCCAGCAGCTGCGGGTCCGGCGTCTCGAAACTCATAGTTAGGCAGCCTAACATTTTTGGACGTCGCTGATCAAGGTGCGCCGCCGCCGGAGCCGCGCTAGCGTGGGTCGGAGCCGACACGAGGAGGGACCATGCAGGACGCCGTGCAGCCGCCCGCATCCCGCACCGTCGGGCCGGTCCCCGTCCCCGATCCTCTCACCTTCCTCGCCGGCACGTGGACGACGGAGCGGACCATGCTGGACCGCGCCGGCAGCGCGACCGGCACCTTCACCGGCACCACCACCTTCACGCCCGACGGCGGCGGCCTGCGCTGGGACGAGGAGGGCACGGCCTGCTGGTCCTCCTACCGGGGACCGGCTTTCCGCTCCTACCGTGTCGACGTCGAGGACGCCCGGGTGGTGGTCACCTTCCCCGATGGACGGGTGCTGTGCCGCCTGGACCTCGGCCGCGGTCACGCACGCGACGAACACCCCTGCTCCCCGGACACCTACCGCGTGGACTTCACCGTCACCCGACCCGGTTCGATCGAATACTCGTGGGACGTGACGGGACCGGCAAAGGACCTCCTGCTGACCACCACGCTCACACGGCGGGCCTGAGCGCCTACCCCGCTCGCGAACGCCTTCCGGCCGACGCCGCCTCGCCCGGTCGGCGCTTGAGCGCCGGCAGTTCGAACAGCAGGTTCACCGAGGCGTGCTTCCTCGTCGAATACATCCACGCCAGGCCCAGCGGAACCCCGACACCGGCCACGAGCAGGACCGGCAGCAGCCAGGTCCCGGCGACCCCGAGGGCGTCCGCGACGGCGAGCGTGAGCATCACGGGTCCGAGGTGCACCACGTAGAAGACGATGGAGTAGCGGCCCACGAACTCGAGGGCCGCCGTCGCGCGATGGGCACCGAGCCGTGGGAAGAGCCAGCACACGACGCCGAGCGCACCCACCACGCCCCAGGCGAACTCCCCCCGGTAGAGCACGTCCCTGCCGGCCAGGTTGAGGACGCCCACCGTGATCGCCGACGCAGCGCCGAGCGCCAGCACCCAGGGTCGGCCGATGGCACGCTCGACCATCGGCGCGTGCTGCGCACACCATGCGCCGAAGAAGAAGAACGCCGCCAGGAAGGTCATCGTCTCGAGGCGGCCGCCGTCGGGCATCACGAACGACGCGGCAAGCCAGGCACCGGCGACGACGGACGACGGGACACGGCGCAGCGGGTAGGCCGCGGCGTAGAAGACGAGGATGAACCACAGGTACCAGAGGTAGGTCGGCGAGAGGTAGACGATCTGCCCGACGGCTCCTGTGCCGAGCCCCCCGGTCGCGGCCAGGACGATCAGCGACCACAGGAGGTACGGCCAGGCCACCAGGGACACCTTGCCCGTGAAATAGGCGCGGGCAGGCTTGGCCACCGACCGCGGCAGAAGGATGCCGGAGAGGAACATCAGCACGGGCATGCGGAAGGGCTCGAGGAGGAGGTTGAACTGGTCGAGTCCGGGCGTCGGGCCGACCGCCATCCTCAGCGCGTCGCCCGCATGGAGCAGGACGACGAGGAGGATGGCGACGCCGCGGAGGCTGTCCAGCCATCCGACCCGAGTCCGTGTGGTGCTGCTGATCATGGTCCCCCGCCGTCGAGCTTCTCCTGTAGTCATGCGCACGGAGTCTTCGTCGACACCGTCCCACGGGATTGCCGCGGCCACCGATCCGTGGTGGGGAAGCCCCGCCGCCGGTATCGACGCAGCCACGCGCCGCAGCGGGAGGAGCGCTCCCGGCCCACCCGAACGACAGGCTCCCGGAGCGTCGACGACGAAGGGCCCGCTCCGAGGAGCGGGCCCTTCCTTGCTGTGGCAGATGAGGGATTCGAACCCCCGTAGGCGTTGCCAGCTGATTTACAGTCAGCCCCCTTTGGCCGCTCGGGTAATCTGCCGAACGTCTTCATAGGAAGACCGCCCGCAGCAAGCGCGGGCAAGACAACTTTACCCACAAACGGGCCCGGTGACGAATCGGCCCGGGACGCTACAGGCCTGCTGCCACCCGACGCTCGATCTGCGCGTAGAAACCGGTGGCCTGCTGCGGCGTGACCAGACGCAGCAGGACGGCATTGTCGAGGTCCGCCCGGACTCCCGCCAGCCGCTCCTCGGCCGACGCGACCATGGCCTCGGTCGCGCCGGCACCCCACGACGCGATGCCGGCCGACGCCGGGCCCGCCGCCGGGAGGAGATCGCGCGCGTCGCCGTTCGAACCCTCTGAGCTGTCCGTCCCGGCGACCACCGACGGCGGGGCGGCGAGCGCCGGCGCCGCGGCCAGCCCCGTCAGCGATGCCGCCGAGGCTGCTGCGAGGAAGGACCCGGCGACGGCCCGGTTGAGGCGGACGCTGGTGCGGCGGCGTCGTGCTTCGGTCATGGCAGTTCTCCTTCGGTGCGGTTCCTCGTCACCACAGTGCCGACCCAGCGTGTGCCCGCCCCCTGCGCCGCCTGAGCGCCCGCTGTGAAAAGCAGCCGCACGGGGGTTGCGGATAGTCTTGGAGGCAAGGAACCCAACCACCCCGAGGAGGCATCGTGGCGAGTGAATCCACGTTCGACGTCGTAAGCAAAGTGGACAAGCAGGAGGTCGCCAACGCGCTGAACCAGGCGCAGAAGGAGATCGCACAGCGGTACGACTTCAAGGGGGTCGGCGCGGAGGTGGACTTCAGCGGCGAGAAGATCCTCATGAAGGCGAATTCGGAGGAGCGCGTCCTCGCGGTGCTGGACGTCCTGCAGTCCAAGATGATCAAGCGCGGGATCTCCCTGAAGTCCCTCGACACCGGTGAGCCCTTCCCCTCGGGCAAGGAGTACCGCCTCGAGACCTCCATCAAGGAGGGCATCGCCCAGGACCTCGCGAAGAAGATCAACAAGCTGATCCGCGATGAGGGACCCAAGGGCGTCAAGTCGCAGATCCAGGGCGACGAGCTGCGCGTCAGCTCCAAGTCGCGCGATGACCTGCAGGCCACCATGGCCCTGCTCAAGAACTTCGACGAGGCCGACCTCCAGTTCGTGAACATGCGCTGACCGAGCGACCCCGCTGACAGCACCCACGGCACGGACGACGGCGGCCCCACCTGCGGAAGGTGGGGCCGCCGTCGTCCGTGCCGGCCCTACCGGCTGAGTGGACGGCCCGCCATGCCCTCGAGGCGGGCGATGCGCTGGTCCATCGGCGGGTGGGTCGCGAACAGCTTGCCCACGCCGGCACCCTTGAACGGGTTGGCGATCATCAGGTGGGAGGTGTTGACGAGGCGCTGGTCCTGCGGCATCGGGGCCCGCTGGGTCCCGCTCTCGAGCTTGCGCAGGGCCGAGGCGAGGGCCAGCGGGTCGTCGGTCAGGGCGGCACCGTCCTCGTCGGCGTCGTACTCGCGGGTGCGGCCGATCGCGGTCTGGATGAGCCCTGCGGCCAGCGGCGCGAGGAAGGCGAGCAGCAGCGCCGCGATGGGGTTGCCGCCCTGGTTGCGGTTCCCGCCCATGATGCCGGCGAAGGCGAACATCTGCGCCACGGACGTGATCACACCGGCGACGGCGGCCGCGATGGACCCGGTGAGGATGTCGCGGTTGTAGACGTGCATGAGCTCGTGCCCGAGGACGCCGCGCAGTTCACGCTCGTTCAGCAACTGCAGGATGCCCTGCGTGCAGCACACCGCGGCGTTCTCCGGGTTGCGGCCGGTCGCGAAGGCGTTGGGGGCCATGGTCGGTGACACGTAGAGCCGCGGCATGGGCTTGTTGGCCCGCGTGCTGAGCTCCCGGACGATCCGGTACATGGTCGGCGCCTGCTGCTCCGTGACCTCGACGGCCCGCATGCTGCGGATCGCGATCTTGTCGCTGTTCCAGTAGCTGTACGCGACCGAGCCGACGCCGAGCAGGGCGAACAGCCAGATGAACATCGAGCTGCCGGTCGCCCCGGCGATGACCGCGCCGAAGACGAGGAAGATCCCCATCAGGGCGCCGAACAACAACGCCGTCTTGGCACCGTTGAAATGGTTGTGCACTGCTCTCTCCTTGCGCTGTGGAGGCCGTGGCGAATATCGGTACAACGCGGGCGCCGGGCGGCCTGTTCCGCTCATCGTACGGGCCCACGCTGCGGGCCGGCAGGGAGGAGCCAGGACGTCAGGGCTCGGGATGGCGCGCGTCGTACTGCGCGAAGCGGGGCTGCCAGCGGGCGACGGCGAGCACCAGCACCGCGCAGGCGATCCCCCCGACGACGGCGGTCCAGCCCTCCCCCAGCCATGCCGCCTGCCCGCCGGCCACCATGTCCCCGAGGCGGGGTCCACCGGCAACGACGACGATGAACACGCCCTGGAGGCGCCCGCGCATCGCGTCCGGCGTCGCCGACTGGAGGATCGTGTTGCGGAAGACACTGCTGATGGAGTCGGCGATGCCGGCGAGCACGAGGCAGGCGGCCGCGGGGAGGACCCACACGGAGATCTCACCCTCGTCTGCCGCGGGCAGCGCGGTCGCGGTGGCCATGACGACGACCAGCCCGAAGCCGGCCACGGACGCACCCCAGCCGACGATCGACCAGATGACCGCCTGGCCCTGCCGGTGGATGTGCCCGAGCGGGCCGGAGAACAGCCCCGCCAGCACCGATCCGAAGGCGCCGGAGGCCAGCAGGATGCCGACGGTCAGCTCGCCGCCGCCGATGAGCACCGCGCCGACGGCCGGCAGCAGCGCCCGCGGCTGCGCCATGATCATGGCGATGAGGTCGAGGATGAAGGTCATGCGGATGTTCGGCCGGGTGCCGAGGAAGCGGAACCCCTCGAGCACGGTCGCGAGGCCGGCCCGCCGCGTGGGGCCTTCGGGTGGCAGCGGCGGGAGTCTGTAGACGGCCCACAGCGCGAAGGTGAAGGTCACGACGTCGACCGTGTACGTCCAGGCGTAGCCCACCTGCGCCACGAGGACGCCCGCGAGCAGCGGACCCACTGTGAAGGCGAGGCCGAACGTGATCATGCTCAGGGCGTTGGCGGCGGGCAGCAGCGCCGGCCGCACCAGGCGCGGGATGATGGAGCTCCGCGTGGGCTGGTTGATGCCTGCTGCACCGGACTGGACGGCGATCAGGGCGTAGAGCAGCCACACGCTGTCGACGCCGATCCACGCCTGCAGCGCGATGGCCGCGGTGGTGGCCCACAGCGCCAGGCCCGAGAGCAGCGCGACCGTGCGGCGGTCCTGCGCATCGGCGATCGCACCGCCGTAGAGGCCCGCCACCACCAGGGGCACGAGGGCGAACAGGCTGAGCAGCCCGACGCTCAGGGTGGACTGCGTGAGGGAGTAGATCTGCAGGCTCACCGCGACGATGGTGAGCTGCGTGCCGATCGCCGAGAGCGCCGTGCCGATGTACAGCCGCCGGAAGGCCGGACTCTCCTTCAGCGGGGTGATGTCGGCGAGGAGTCTGGGCACGGGGAAAGTCTAGCCGCGGAGTGATTCGCTGCGGCAACCGTTGTGGCGCAGCGGACAGACCCTGCTCAGGCGGCGGCATCCTCCGCGGCGATCGCCCGATCGATCTCCCGCAGGACGCGCCCGTCCGCGATGGGCCGGAAGTGGCCCATCGTCTCGAGCTGCACGTTGCGGGCACCCTCCACGTAGCTGCCGCCCGGGATGTGCGGATCGAACCGCCCGTAGATGGAGGTGATGCGCCCGTTCAGGCTGAGATGGGCGCGGAGCATCTTCAGCGTCCGGTTGTACGGCGAGAACGCCCTGATGCTGGGCAGCAGGAAGAAGGCGGCATAGATGGAGCCCGAGAACGGGGTGTTGACCGCCACGAGGCGCTTGACGCGCGGGGCCGAACTCGACATCGTCAGGAGGAATTTGCCGATCAGGCCACCCTTGCTGTGCGCGACGATGACGACGTCGGTGAGGTCGTGCTCCTTCAGGTGCGCGGCGGCGAGGTGCGCCATGTCCTCCACCGTGCCCAGGTTGTACCCCAGCTTCTGCACCACGTGGACCGCATGCCCCGCCTGGTGCAGGTGGTGGGCGATCGGCCGCATGAACTGCCAGGTCTCGTAGATGCCGGGGAGGAGCAGGATGGGCGCCTTGCCCTCCGGCGCCCCCGGAACGGGCGTCCGGTACCGCGTGGGATCCGCCCGCAGCAGGAAGCCGTGCGCCTGCCAGAAGCCCACGTAGGCGTAGTCCAGCGCCCAGGCCCAGCCGCGCGCGAAAAGGTTCATTCTGTCAACGGTACCGACTGCACGGGCCGTGTGGGGCAGAAATTGCTGCTTCCTATTATGACAAAGTCACATTTACTGGTTCACTGAAGCAATGATGCAGACGATGGCAGCGACCCGCGAGGCCCGGTGGTCCGCTGCCCTGCACGCGCACCAGCGTCGTGTGACCCGCCAGCGCCTCGCCGTCCTCGCCGCCGTCGAGCAGTCGCCGCACGCCACCGCCGACGACGCCGCCACCGCGGTCCGCGCCGAGCTGCCCCAGATCACCGTGCAGTCCGTGTACGTGATCCTGGCCGACCTCACCGCGATCGGCCTGCTGCGCCGCATCGAGACGCCGCACTCCCCCGCCCGGTACGAGACCCGGGTGGGCGACAACCACCACCACGCAGTCTGCACCGGCTGCGGGCGGATCGAGGACGTCGACTGCGCCGTCGGGCATGCGCCGTGCCTCACCCCCGAGTGGTCGCCCGGCGCCTCCCGCATGACCATCCAGATCGCGGAGGTCCTCTACCAGGGACTCTGCGACGACTGCCGACCGGCAGCCCCGAGCCACCACCGATCACACCACCAGGAATAGGAGCACTATGTCCGCGAACTTCAGCACCACGCAGTCCGGCGCGCCCGTCATCGACGACAGCAACTCGTCCGCCCTCGGCCGCGACGGCGTCATCCCGCTGACCGACCACTACCTCATCGAGAAGCTGGCCCAGTTCAACCGCGAGCGCGTCCCCGAGCGTGTGGTCCATGCCAAGGGCGGCGGAGCGTTCGGCGTCTTCGAGACGACCGAGGACGTCAGCATGTACACGCGTGCCGCGCTCTTCCAGAAGGGCACGACGACCGAGACGCTCCTGCGCTTCTCCTCCGTGGCCGGCGAGCAGGGCTCCCCCGACACCTGGCGCGACCCGCGCGGCTTCGCCCTGAAGTTCTACACGTCCGAGGGCAACTACGATCTCGTGGGCAACAACACCCCGGTGTTCTTCATCCGCGACGGCATCAAGTTCCCCGATTTCATCCACTCGCAGAAGCGCCTGCCCGGCACCAACCTGCGCGATGCCGACATGCAGTGGGACTTCTGGACCCTCAGCCCCGAATCCGCGCACCAGGTGACCTGGCTGATGGGCGATCGCGGCCTGCCGAACTCGTGGCGCACCATGAACGGCTACGGCTCGCACACCTACATGTGGATCAACGAGTCCAACGAGAAGTTCTGGGTCAAGTACCACTTCAAGTCCGCCCAGGGCCACGAGGTGCTGACGGTCGACGAGGCCGAGGCGCTCGCCGGGTCGGACGCCGACCACCACCTGCGCGACCTCTCGGAGAACATCGCCAAGGGCAACCACCCGAGCTGGGACCTCAAGGTCCAGATCATGCCGTACGACGACGCGAAGACGTACCGCTTCAACCCGTTCGACCTCACGAAGGTGTGGCCTCAGGCCGACTACCCGCTGGTCCCGGTCGGCAGGCTCACGCTGAACCGCAACCCGGAGAACTACTTCGCGCAGATCGAGCAGGCCACGTTCGCGCCGTCGAACTTCGTGCCCGGTATCGCGGCGAGCCCTGACCGCATGCTGCAGGCACGGATCTTCTCCTACGCCGACGCGCACCGCTACCGCGTGGGCACCAACCACGCGCAGCTGCCCGTGAACATGCCGAAGAACGAGGTGCGGAACTACTCGAAGGACGGCGCGGCGCGCTACCACTTCAATGCAGCCTCCACCCCGGTCTACGCACCGAACTCCGTCGGCGGCCCCGCCGCCGATCCGGCGCAGTACGGCGCGCACGGCGGCTGGGAGAACGACGGCGACCTCGTGTATGCGGCCCACTCGCTGCATGCAGAGGACGACGACTTCGGCCAGGCCGGGACGCTCTACCGCGAGGTGTTCGACGACGCCGAGCGTGCCCGCTTCCTCGAGACCATCACCGGCGCCGTGGGCGGCGTGCAGAGCGACGAGATCCGCGCGCGGGCCATCCAGTACTGGGCCAACGTGGACGCCGAACTCGGCGCGAAGCTCGCCGCGAACCTCGGTCACGGCGATACGCCGGCCACCGAGTCGGAAGCCGCGCTCTACTAGCAGCTCCGGCGCGTAGCACGAGGAGGGCGGACCCGGAGGGGTCCGCCCTCCTCTCGCGTCCCCGGGGTCATGCGCCGGCCAGGATCCCGAGCGAGACCTCCCACAGCCGCCGGGCGCTGACCGGATCCAGCGCGTAGTCCCGGACGCCGTGGAGCCCGTCGACAATCGCCGGCACGACGTCGGCTTCCCGGCAGTCCTCGAAGTACCGGCCGCCGAGTCCCTCGAGCAGGGGGGACGTCGCGGCGAACACCGATGTGGCGGCGCCCTGCGCGGGCGTCTTCACGGTGAAGCCCTGCGCTGCGACCCGGGCCTTCGTGGCGGCGAGCTCCTCGGGGTCCCAGTGCCGCTGGAGCCCGGTCCAGACCCCGCCCGGCATGACGGCGTTCGCAGTGACGCCGTCCTCCGCCCAGCGCTGCGTCGCCTCGACCGCGAAGAGCACGTTCGCGGTCTTGGACTGGCCGTAGGCGTGCCCCGCGTCATACGGGCGACGGTCGAAGAACAGGTCGTCGTAGGCGATGTCCGAGCTCCCGTGGCCGCTCGAACTCACGGACACGATGCGCGCACCCCCGGCCGCCGCGAGCGCGCGGTGGAGTCCTGTGGCGAGGGCGAAGTGGCCCAGGTGATTCGTGGCGAACTGCAGCTCCCACCCCTGCGGGGTCCGCAGCTCCGGCGTCATCATGACACCTGCGTTGTTGACGAGCAGATGGAGCGGCCCGGTCCAGTCCTCGGTGAAGCGGCCCACGGATCCCGGGTCCGCGAGATCCAGCGTCCGGACGTGCACGGTGGCGCCGGGACTGCTGCGCCGGATGTCGACGGCGGCGCGCCGGCCGGCCTCGACATCTCGGACGGCGAGGGTCACCGCGGCACCCGCATGGGCCAGCGCCCGGGCGGTCTCGACCCCGATGCCCGCGGAGCCGCCCGTCACGATGGCGGCGCGTCCCAGGAGGTCGACGCCGTCGACCACGTCCAGGGCGGTACTGTCCGCCCCGAAGGCGGTGGGCGGGGCCATCAGCCCAGCCTCGTCGACGGGAGGCCGCGGTCGAGGAGCGCGGGCGGGGCAGGGGAGGTCGATGTCGGTCTGGTTGTCATGCTCCTGTTCTATCCGGCGCGCAGCGGGAGGACCAGACCGTACCGGACCGGGGCACGGCAGGACCACGCTGCGGGCGGCACCACCTCCTAGAGTGGGGGGATGCCCGCCGACCGCACCCAGCTCGGAGCGTTCCTCCGATCCCGCCGCGACAGCCTGACGCCGGCCGACGTCGGCCTGCGCGCCTTCCCCGGCCCGCGGCGCGTGCCCGGCCTGCGGAAGGAGGAGCTCGCCGTGCTGGCCGGAGTGAGTTCCGACTACTACAGCAGGCTGGAGCAGGGACGGCAGGCGAACATCTCCCGCGGCGTCCTCGACGGCCTCGCGACGGCGCTCCAGCTCGACGACGTCGAACGGGACCACCTGTTCGCGCTGGCCGACCCGTCGAACCGCCGGCGGGCGTCGACGCCCGCCGTCCAGCAGGCCGATCCCGGGTTGCTGCGCCTGATGACCGCACTGGACCACGTCCCGGCGCTGGTGCTCGGCCGGCGCGGGGACGTGCTGGCCACCAACGCGTTGCTCGCCGCCGTGCTCACCGGCCTGCGGCCGTCGTCGTCCTTCGTCCGGTTCATGTTCTTCGACCCGCTGGCGCGCGAGCGCATCGTCAACTGGGAGCACTTCGCTGCGGCGTCGATGGCCGCCCTGCGCGGTGAGCTGGGCCGGCATCCTGATGACGACCGGCTGGTCGCACTGATCGACGAGCTCCGCGCGCGGGACGCCGATGCGGAGCGGTGGTGGGCCGATCACGGCGTGCAGGACTATGCGTCCGCGGCCAAGCGGATCCTGCATCCGGTCGTCGGCGACCTCTCCTTCGACATCGAGACGGTGATGCCGCCGCGGGTCGCCGATCAGGTGCTCATCGTCTATACGGCGCAGCCGGACTCCGAGACGGCCCGTAAGCTGCCCTTCCTCGCGAGCTGGAGCGTGCAGGAGTCGGCCGGGCGCTGACCGGGTCGCTATCGCCGGGCCGGGAAGCGGTCCTCCGCCGCGTAGTCGGACGAGTCCTCGAAGAAGTCCGTCGGCTGGACGCCCGACCGTCCAGCCCGCGTGCAGCAGCCGCAGCGCCGCGGCGCGCCCGATGACACCCGTCCCACCCATGATGATCGCCCTGGCCATCCGAGCACCCTCCCGTCTGGCGGCCCGCCGCCCGTCTCTCCTAGGCTGGGACGATGCTGCCACTGCCCTGCGCCGAACTGCACCTGCACATCGAGGGGACGCTCGAACCGGAGCTCATCTTCGCGCTCGCGGCACGGAACGGCATCACCCTCCCCTACGCCGACCCCGCGGATCTCGCGGCGCGGTACGCGTTCTCGGACCTGCAGTCCTTCCTGGACCTCTACTACGCGAACATGGACGTGCTGCGCACGGAGGAGGACTTCACGGACATGACCCGGGCGTATCTGCGCCGGGCTGCCGCGGCCGGCGTCCGCCATGCCGAGATCATGATGGACCCGCAGGCGCACCTGGCCCGCGGCATCCCCCTCGCGACGTGCGTCAACGGTGTGGCGGCCGCCCTGTCCACGAGCGAGGCGGACGTCGGCATCAGCACGTCCCTGATCGCCGCGTTCCTGCGGGACCGTCCCGCGGCGGAGGCCCTGGTGGTGCTGCGCGACCTCCTCGCGATGGACGCGCCGATCGTCGGGATCGGCCTGGACTCGGCGGAGCTGGGCTATCCGCCGTCGCTCTTCCGGGAGGTGTACGACGTCGCCCGCGGGGCCGGCCTGAAGTGCGTCGCACACGCGGGTGAGGAGGGCCCGCCCGCCTACATGTGGGAGGCGCTCGACCTCCTGGCGGTCGACCGGATCGATCACGGGATCCGCTGCCTCGAGGACGAGGCGCTCGTCGAGCGGCTCGTCGCGGACCAGGTACCCCTGACGGTCTGCCCGCTCTCGAACGTGCGGCTGCGGGCCCTGGACACCATCGGGGATCATCCCCTGCCGGAGATGCTCGCGCGGGGCCTGAACGTCTCCGTGCATTCGGACGACCCGGCGTACTTCGGCGGCTACCTCGACGACAACCTCCAGGCGCTGCTGCACGCGTTCGGGCTGGGCGTCGACGCCCGCGCGCGGCTCGCCGCGAATTCGGTCCGGTCGGCGTTCGTCGGCGAGGAACGCCGCGGGCACCTGCTGGCGGAGATCGAGGAGTGGCGGATCGCCGCCCACGCCTCGCGCGCCGTTTAGGCGACCGTGCTCCGGCAGTGGGAGACTGCACTCGACAGTGCCTGCACCGGCAGGTGCCGAGCGAGGGAGGTGCCATCGTGGAGGACTTCACGATCACCCACGACGCGGGCATCCTCGAGGTCCTCTGGCGGCCCGGTATCGGGATCGGTCCGGCGGAGCTCGATGTCCTGGCGAACACGGTCACGCACTTCCCGCGCTGGCATGTGTCACCGGTGCTCGTGCACCTGAACCTCGTCCGGCACATCACGCCGCCCGCCCGCCGGATGCTCGTCGCCTACCGCCACGCGGGGCCGATCGGGCTGACCGGCAGCGACCCCGTGGACCGGGTCCTCGCAGCGTTCATCGCCCAGTCGCGCAGCAGGACCCGCTATTTCACGGACAGCGGGGACGCCCGCACCTGGCTGTCCTCCATCGGGACGGCGTCCCGGCTACGGCCCGCCCCCGCTCCCGCCCGCTAGGGCCGGGAGATGAAACCGTTGTCCACCATGAAGTCGAAGGCGACGTCGGCGGGTTCCTCACCCTCGACGTCGACGCGGAGGTTCATGACCCGCAGCGCCTCGTCCGTGAGGGTCGGCGTGATCGCATCGAACACCTCCTGGAGCTCGGGGAACTCCTCGAGCGTCTCCCCGTAGTACACGGGGGCGGCGTTGTAGGCGGGGAAGAATCCGAGGTCGTCCTCGAGGAGAGTGAGGTCCAGGGCCTCGATGCGTCCATCCGTCGCGAAGACCTCCCCGAAGTTGCAGGCGCCGGTGTCGGTCGCCCCGTAGATGGCGCCCGTGTCGTAGATGCCGATGTTCCCGTCCGGGACGCCGGTCGCCGCACCGCGCTCGAGGCCGTAGTGCTCCAGCATCGGCGTCATCCCGTCAGCGCGTGAGTTGAACTCCGCCTCCACGCAGAAGGTCCGCTGCTCGGGCGGCAGCTCGGCGAGCCCCGACATGGTGGTGATACCGCCCAGCTCCGGGAGGGCCTCGGTCCGCACGGCCATGGCGTAGGTGTTGTTCAGGGGCGCCGGCCCGCCCCAGACGAGCCCGTTGGCGACGTCGGCGTCGCGGACCGCTGCCCACTGCTCCTGCTGGTCGGCGATGCCCGCGTCCTCGCCCAGGAAGGCGAGCCAGGCCGTGCCGGTGTACTCCCACGTCAGGTCGGCCTCACCCGAGAGGATCAGGTCGCGGGGCGGCTGTGACCCGGGCGCGTTGGTCAAGTCCGTGACGTCGAAGCCGGCAGCCTGGGCCGCCAGGACGGAAATCTTCCCGAGGATCAGCTGCTCCGTGAAGTTCTTCGACGTCACGGTGAGCGGTGCGTCGTCGACGCCCTCGAGGGGCTGGATGGAGCCGGGGCCGGCAACGGGGACGTAGGACGTGGCGGGCTGCAGTCCGCACCCGGCTGCGAGGAGGCCTACGGCGGCGGCACCGGTCAGGGCGCCGGCGGCACGCAGCCGATGGCTGCGGGGGCCGGGACGGCGGCTCATGACAGTCCCTTCGGACGGGCGAGGAGTTCGACGACGCGCCCCACCCAGTCCACGAGCAGCGCCAGGAGGGCGACGCTCACGGCGCCCGCGACGAGGACGCGCGTCAGGTTGAGGTTCACCCCGGTGGTGATGAGGATGCCGAGCCCGCCGCCGTTGATGAAGGTGGAGAGCGCGGCCGTGCCGACGAGCAGCACGAGCGCCGTGCGGATGCCCGCGAGCATGATGGGCGCCGCGAGGGGGAGCTCGACGCGGAAGAGGACCGCGGGGGCGCTCATGCCCATCCCCCGGCCTGCCTCGACGAGGCGCTCGTCGACCTGGCCGAGCCCGACCATGGTGTTCCGGAGGACCGGCAGGAGCGCGTAGACCACGAGCGCGGTCACGGCCGCCCGGAAGCCGAAGCCGAGCCACGCGGCGAGCAGCACCACGAGCCCGATGGCCGGCGCGGACTGGCCGATGTTCACGAGCGCGAGCACGGGCCCGGCCAGCCGCCGGAACGGCTTCCGGGTCAGCACGATGCCGAGCGGGATGGCGAGCAGGAGCACGATCACGGCGGACAGCAGCGTCAGTGCCAGATGCTCCCGCGTATAGACGAGGAGTGAGGCCGGGTTGAGGGTGATCTGTTCCGTCTCGGTCAGCTGCGCCGTCACGAGCCAGACGGCCAGGGCACCGCCGGCCAGGAGGATTCCTGCGAGCTGGAGGAGCAGCGGACGCCAGCCACGGCCCGTGCCGACGGTCAGGGGATCGACCGCGCCCCGCGGGACGACCGCGGTCCCCGCCGTCGGGCCCTGGACTGCAGCGGCGGCGGGAACGCCGAGACGCTCACTCACCTCCGGCACCCCTGACGGCCGGGTGCAGGGGTCCGGGCTCGCCGCCGGCTCCCGGGAGCGTGGTGAGCCCACCGGTGTTGATGCCGACCGGCTTGCCCTCCGCGTGGGAGGTACGCGCCTGGGCGTGCGCCTGGCTCATCGCGACCATGATGGTCTCCACGTCGACGACGCCGCGGAAGCTGTCGCGACCACCGGTGACGAGCGCCGCGCCGACACTCGAGACGAGCATGATGTCGAGGGCGTCGTTCAGGGTGGCGCGCTCGCCGATGACGGGCAGGCGCGGATCGCTGTCGCCCCCGATCCGCTCGAGCCGGGCGAGCTGCCGTCGCGACAGCCACTGCAGCGGCCGGTTCCGGCCGTCGATGATGACCGCGTGGTCGTCGCCTTGCTGGTCGAGGCGCGAGAGGACGTCGGAGGCGAGATCGCCCGGTGAGGCGGTCACGGCGGACTGCAGGGTTACCTCGTTGACGCGCGTGAGGGTCAGTTGCTTCAGGCCCGCACCGGCGCCGATGAAGTTCTCGACGAACTCGTTGGCGGGCTCGGCGAGGATCCGCGCCGGGGTGTCGTACTGCACCAGCTGCGCGCCTTCCGTGAAGATGGCGATCCAGTCCCCGAGCTTCACGGCTTCGTCGAAGTCGTGGGTGACGCAGACGATCGTCTTCTGCAGCTCCTTCTGGATGCTGATGAGCTCGTCCTGCAGCCGCACCCGGGTGATCGGGTCCACGGCGCCGAATGGCTCGTCCATGAGCAGCACGGGGGGGTCCGCGGCGAGCGCCCGGGCGACGCCCACACGCTGCTGCTGCCCGCCGGAGAGCTCCCGGGGGAACCTGTCGCGGTACTGCTCCGGGTCGAGGGAGACGAGCTCCAGGAGCTCGTCGACCCGCGCGGCGACGCGCTCCTTGTCCCAGCCGAGCATCTTCGGGACGATCGCGATGTTCGTGGCGACGGTCATGTGCGGGAACAGGCCGCCGGCCTGGATGACGTAGCCGATGCGGCGGCGCAGGGCATCGCCGTCGATCGCCGTGACGTCGTCGCCGTCGAGCACGATCCGTCCCTCGGAGGGTTCGATCAGGCGGTTGATCATCTTCAGGGTGGTGGTCTTGCCGCAGCCCGAGGGGCCCACCAGCATGACGATCTTGCCGGCAGGGATCTCCATCGTGAGTCCGTCGACGGCCGCCTTGGCCTGACCCGGGTATCGCTTGCTGACCTTGTCCAGCAGGATGCTCGCGCCGGTGATCTCGGCCGAGGGGGCCGCGGACGTTGGGGTGGCGGGAATGCTCTCAGACACGGATACCTCGCGGGATTGTGAGCCGGCCGAGGCCGACCAGAAGGAGATCGAGCACCATGGCCAGGATGACCACGGCGATGATCCCGGTGGCGACCGATTCGAGGGCGTTGGCGCCGCCGAGCCGGGCGAGCCCGGTGAAGATGAATCCGCCGAGGCCGGGCCCGAGGACGTACGCGGTGATCGCGGCGATGCCCATGACCATCTGCGCCGACACCCGCACCCCGGCCAGGATGACCGGCCATGCCAGGGGGAGCTCGATCCGGCGGAAGGTCTGGAAGCGGCTCAGCCCGACACCCCGCGCGGATTCGACGATCGAACGGTCCACGCTGGTCAGGCCGACGACGGCGTTGCGCAGGATCGGCAGGACGGCGAAGAACACGACCACGATCACGGCCGGCGCGACACCGAAGCCGAACGGGGCGATCAGGAGGCCGATGAGGGCGAAGGACGGGATGGTCAGGCCGATCGCGGAGACACTGTTCGCGACGGCGGTGAGGGCGGGACTGCGGTAGACGAGCGCCGCGACGGCGATGGCCAGGACGGTTGCGATCACCAGGCACTGGACCACGAGCGAGAAATGCTGCCAACTGGCGAAGAGGATCTGCTCGAGCCTGCTGCCAACGTACTCGACCACGTCCACCTCCTCGTCGCGGCCCCGCCGCATCCCCGGTCCGGCGCAGGGCACGCCCGGAGGGCGCAACCATAAGCCGGCTGATTTTCAACCGTACCGGAGATCAGGGACGAGCGGGAAAGCTGTTCCTGCGCGGCACCGCTGGACTTCCCGGCACCGGCGAGCCGCGGGCGTCCGGCTCTCCGCCGTCGGCGCGGTGGTGTCAGGCCGGGACGGACACGGCCTCCTTCTCCTTCTCGTCGCGCAGGAGCCGTGCCCCTTCGACGTCGACGTCCGGGAGGATCCTCCCGAGCCATGCCGGGAGCCACCAGGCGTGCCGGCCCAGCAGGTACATGGCGGCCGGGACCAGGGTCATCCGGACCACGAAGGCGTCGAGCAGCACCCCGAAGGCGAGGCCGAAGCCGATGGGGCGCACCATGGCCAGGTGGGAGAACACGAATCCCGCGAACACGGAGACCATGATGATCGCGGCGGCCGTGACCACGCGGGCGCCGTGGCTGAAGCCGATGCGCACCGCGGCCTTCGGGTCGTCCCCGTGGACGTACGCCTCGCGCATGCCGGACACCAGGAACATCTGGTAGTCCATGGCGAGGCCGAAGAGCACCCCGATCAGGATGATGGGCAGGAAGCTCAGGATCGGCCCGGGGTTCGTGACCCCGAAGACGTCACCGAGCCACCCCCACTGGTAGATGGCGACCGTCGCGCCGAAGCTCGCGAGCAGCGAGAGCAGGAACCCGGCAGTCGCGATGATGGGCACCAGGATGGAGCGGAACACCAGCAGGAGCAGCAGCAGGGACAGCCCCACCACGATGGCGAGGTACACCGGCAGTGCCTCCATGAGCTTGGCGGAGACGTCGATGTTCGCTGCGGTCTGGCCCGTCACGGCGATCGCGACGCCCGTCCGTTCCTCGAACTCCCCGGTCGCGGCGCGGAGGTCGCGGACCAGGTCCTCGGTGGCCTCGCTGGCCGGCCCCTCCTCGGGGATGACCTGGAAGATCGCGGTGCGGCCGTCCTCGCTCACCGTCGCCGGTACGGACGCGGCGACGCCCGGCACGTCCAGCAGGCGGTCGTTGACGTCGAGCCGGAGCGCGGTGAGCTCGGCCTCGTCGGCGGTCTCGGGGAGGGATCCGACGACGATCAGCGGACCGTTGGTACCGGCCCCGAACTTGTCGCCGATGGTCCTGTAGGCCTGGAACGCCGTCGAATCGGCCGGCTCCGTGCCGCCGTCGGGGAGCCCGACGCGCAGCTGCGCCGCGGGGATCGCGATGACGCCGAGCAGGACCACGCCGGCCAGGACCGTCAGGACCGGCTTCCGTGTCACGAAGCCACCCCAGCCCGCACCCCTCGCCGCACGCCGGTCGGCCTGTGCGGTGCTGTCCTCGGAATCCAGGGACCCGGCAGCGGGGTGCTTGTGGCCGGCGGCCTTGGCCCAGCGGCGCTTCGAGATCAGCCGGCGCCCCATCAGCGCGAGGAGCGCCGGAGTGAGGGTGAGCGCCACAAGGACGGACACCGCGACCGTCCCGGCCGCGGAGAGACCCATGACGGTCAGGAAGGGGAGCCCGGGCACGGCGAGCGCGGCGAGGGCCACGATCACCGTGATGCCCGCGAAGAGCACCGCGTTCCCGGCGGTACCGGTGGCACGCGCGATCGACTCCTGCATGTCCATGCCGTGCAGCAGCTGCGTCCGGTGCCGGTTCACGATGAACAGGCAGTAGTCGATACCGACGGCGAGGCCGAGCATGAGGGCGAGGACCGGGGAGATGCTGTTCATCTCGACGATCCCGGACAGCGCGAAGGTGATCCCCACGCCCACGCCGACGCCGACGATGGCCATGAGCAGCGGCAGCCCGGCGGCGATCAGGGTGCCGAGCATCAGGATGAGGACGATGGCGGCGACGGCCAGTCCGACGGCCTCCGTCGCCCCGATGATCCCGGAGACGTCCTCGACGATCTCCTTGCTGTAGTCGACCGTCACTCCGGCGGACTCCGCCTCGGCGGCCGTCTCCTGCACCTCTCCGCGCAGTTCCGGCGAGACCGCATTGATCTGCTGGTCGAACTGCACGCTGGCGACTCCGGTGGAGCCGTCCTCGGACACGAGCCTCACCCCGGAGGTGGCGTCGAGCTGCCGCTGGGCGAGCTCGAGTTCCGCACGCCCGGACTCGAGCTGCGCCCTCCCGGACTCCAGTTCGGTGCGGCTCGCATCGAGGGTCGCCTGGCCCTGCTCGAGCTGCTGCGCGGTGGCCGCCGCCTGGGCGGCCGGAAGCTGTGCCCGGGCCTGTTCGAACTGTGCACGCTGCTGGTCGAGCTGCTGCTGGCCCTGCGCGAGCTGGTCCTCGCCGGCACTCAGCTGCTGCTCGCTGGCGTCGAGTTCCGCGCGACCCGCCTCGAGCTCGGAGCCGCCGGACGCCACCTGGTCCGCGACGTCGAAGGGGTCGATGACGCCGCGGACGCCGTCGAGCGCGGCGATGTCGGCCAGGGCCGACTGCACGCCCTCGCGCTGCTCGGGTGAGAAGGCGGCGCCGCCCTCCGCCGTGAACACCACGGTGCCCGTGCCGCCGACCGCCTCGGGCAGTTCTTCCCGCAGGCGGTCGGAGATCCGCTGGGACTCGGTGCCGGGGATGGTGAAGTTGTTGGTGAGCGTCCCGGAGAACGCGACGGCGGCGGCGCCCACCGCCAGGATGATGGCGAGCCATGCGGAGACGACCCACCACCGCCTCCGATACGCGAAGGAACCGAGCCGGTAGAGAAGAAAAGCCATCGAGGAGTCCTAGCAGGAGGGGGACGGACGGGGGAGGAAGGACAAGGAATCAGGCCCGGGATGCGGGGGCGACACCGATGGTGCGATGGGAGAACCCGTCGCGGAGCATGGTCAGCGCTGCGAGGATGCGCCCCTCGAGCTCCTGCCCGGGGTCTCCGGCGGAGTGGGGGGTCAGGGCGGCCCAGTCGCGCATCGCCGCCTTGGTGCAGGACAGCACGCTTCCCACGAGGGCGGTGAGGTAGAGCTCGGAGGCGTCCGCCCCGAGGCGGCGGCGCAGCCCCTCGACGATCCGCGCCTCGGCGCGCTCCCACGAGTGCAGTTGCGCGCGCAGGAGCTCCGGGTTGGTGTCCGCCATGCGGAAGAGCTCGCCGTGCTGCGAGAGGCCCTCCATCCGCGTGGTCTCGGTGAACGCGCGGATGATGGAGTCGAAGAGGGGTTCGTCCTGCGGCATCCGCCCGAAGACCTCCAGTGCCAGTTCGAGGAATCCGTCCGTACGGACGGTCAGGGCATCCTCGGCGCTGTGGAAGTAGTTGAAGAACGTGCGGCGGGAGACGCCGGCACGCCCGGCGATCTGGTCCACCGTGAACGAGCCGGGCCCCACGGACAGCGCGAGGTCGAAGGCGGCATCCGCGATCGCGCGCCGGGTGTCGATCTTGTTCTGCTCGCGGCGGCCCACGGGCGCTGCGTTGTCGGTGGTGTCCAGCACGATCCCAGCGTAGGCGAATTCTTGCACTGCGTGCAACAAGGTAACCGCAGGGTGACCCTGCCTGCGGGCGTCCGGCCCGGCGTACGCTGGCCGAGGCATCATCTCCCCCATTCCTCCCTGCGAAGGCGGCTCCCATGAAGACCATCACCCTCGGCACGCTCGGCTCGGGCCTCGACGTCTCCCGGCTGGGCCTCGGCTGCATGGGGATGTCGGCGTTCTACACCGGCAGCGGGAAGGACGACGCCGGCGCGACGGCCACCCTGCACCGCGCGCTCGACCTCGGCGTCACCTTCTTCGACACCGCGGAGATGTACGGTCCGTACACCAACGAGGAACTGCTGGGCCGGGCGTTCGTGGGCAGGCGCGACGACGTCGTGCTGGCCACGAAGTTCGGCACCATCCGCCACACCGCGGAGGACGCCTCCGGGCTGGACGGCAGCCCGGAGAACGTGCGACTCGCGGTCGAGGGGTCGCTGAAGCGGCTGCAGACCGACTACATCGACCTCTACTACCAGCACCGCATGGACCCTTCGGTGCCGATCGAGGACACCATGGGCGCCCTGGCCGCCCTCGTGCAGGAGGGCAAGATCCGGCACATCGGGCTGTCGGAGGCGGCACCCGCGACGATCCGCAGGGCTCACGCCGTCCACCCGGTGACCGCCCTCCAGACCGAGTACTCGCTGTGGAGCAGGGACCCGGAGGCGGAGATCCTTCCGCTCGTCCGCGAACTCGGGATCGGCTTCGTCCCCTACTCGCCGCTCGGCCGCGGCTTCCTGACCGGGACCATCCGTTCGGTCGACCAGCTCGACGAGTCCGATTTCCGCCGCAACAATCCGCGCTTCGCGGGGGAGAACCTGCAGGCCAACATCCGGATCGTGGAGCAGGTGGACGACGTCGCACGACAGCTCGATGCGACGCCTGGGCAGGTCGCCCTCGCATGGCTCCTCGCGCAGGGCACGGACATCGCCCCGATCCCCGGGACCAAGCAGGTGCGCTACCTGGAGGAGAACGTCGCGGCCGACGCCCTGGCGCTCTCCCCCGAACAGCTCGCGCAGCTGGACGGGGTCGCCGCCCCCGTGGGGGACCGGTACGAGGACATGTCCGGCGTCGACCGGTAGCGGCCGCTCTTACCGGCCCGCAGCAGGAACGGCGGGAGACCGCAACCCTCCCCGCCCGAACCCCAAGGTTCACGACCGGATGTACTATCGGGGCATGGGTTCCCACCACCACGCACCGGCGAGCGCCGACAGGCGCGGACCGCTGGCCGGCGCGCTCGCCATCACGCTCGGCGTCTTCGTCTTCCAGATCATCGGGGCGCTGCTGACCGGGAGCCTGGCCCTCCTCTTCGACTCCGTGCACGTCCTGACCGACGCCGCCGGCCTCGCGATGGCGCTCGGCGCCGCCACGCTCTCGGTCCGCCCGGCGTCGGCGCGCCGCTCGTGGGGTTTCCGGCGGGCGGAGGTCATCGCCGCGCTGCTGCAGGCAGCGTTCCTGCTCGCCGTCGGGGCCTACGTCCTGTTCGAGGGCGTACGGCGCCTCATCACGCCGACGGACGTCGCCGCCCCGGAAATGATCGTCTTCGGCGTGATCGGCCTCGCGGGCAATCTCGCTGCGCTCGGACTGCTCGCGCGACACCGGACCGCCAGCTTCAACCTGAGGGCGGCGTTCCTCGAGGTGCTCAACGATGCCCTCGGATCCGTGGCCGTCATCGTGGCCGCCGTGATCATCACCTTCACGGGGTGGATGCGGGCGGACGCCGTCGTGGCCCTGCTCATCGGCGCGCTGATCATCCCGCGGACCCTGAAACTGCTGCGCGAGACCATCGACGTGCTGCTGGAGTCCACCCCCGCCGGCATCGACCTCGAGGAGGTCCGCAGCCACATCGCGCGCCTGCCCCAGGTCCGCGACGTCCATGACCTGCACATCACCCAGATCGCCACGGGCCTGCCGGTCCTCACCGCGCACATCGTCGTCGACGACGGCTGCTACCGTGACGGCTCCGCGCACGCGGTGCTGGACCAGCTCCAGGAGTGCGTCGGCCAGCACTTCGACGTGAGCATCGACCACTGCACGTTCCAGATCGAGCCGCTGGGCCACATGCACCACGAGACGGAGCTGACACACTGATGCTGCAGACCCTGACCTCGACGTCGGTCCTGGAACGCGTGGGCACGGCGTTGTCCGATCCGACGCGCGTGCGGATCCTCGTGGCCCTGCGGGATGCTCCGGCCTACCCCACGGAACTGGCCGTCCTGCTCGGCGTCAGTCGCCAGAGCCTGTCCAACCACCTCTCGTGCCTGCGTGGCTGCGGCCTCGTGGTGTCGGTCCCCGAAGGCCGGCGCTCCCGGTACGAACTCGTGGACCCGAAGCTCGGGCACGCCCTCACGGACCTCCTCGGCATCGTCCTCGCAGTGGACCCCGCGCACCAGGGCCACCGCTGAAACGGGGCCGGCGGGCATGAAAAGGGCCCGGCGCATCACGTGCGCCGGGCCCTCCCACGATCCCTAGGTCATCAGCCGGGAGCGGATGAGGAACCTCTTGCCCTCCGGCGCCTCCACGGAGAAGCCGCTCCCCCGGCCCTGGACGACATCGACCGTCAGGTGCGTGTGGCGCCAGTACTCGAACTGCTCCCGCGACATCCAGAAATCGATGAGCCGCGGCTCACCCTCCCCGGACTGCGCGCGGGCGCCCTCCGAGATGTCCAGGACGCCGAGCAGCAGGTCCGCCTCGGCCGTGATGAACTCGCCCGCCGGGTAGCACATCGGCGACGAGCCGTCGCAGCACCCGCCGGACTGGTGGAACATCAGCGGCCCGTGGATGAGCCACAGCTTCTCCAGCAGTTCGACGGCGGCATCGGTGAGAGCCACCCGCGAGGTGGTCTCGCCCGGGATGGTCACCGAGGCTTCGACGGTCACGGCATCTCCTAGAAGAACCCGAGCTTGGACTCGGAGTAGCTGACCAGCAGGTTCTTGGTCTGCTGGTAGTGGTCGAGCATCATGGCGTGGTTCTCGCGACCGATACCCGAGGACTTGTAACCGCCGAACGCCGCTCCCGCGGGGTAGGCGTGGTAGTTGTTCACCCACACGCGCCCGGCCTGGATCTCGCGCCCTGCCCGGTACGCCACGTTCCCGTTCCGCGACCAGACGCCCGCGCCGAGCCCGTAGAGGGTGTCGTTGGCGATCTCGAGGGCCTCCGCGTAGTCGTTGAACCGGGTCACCGAGACCACGGGACCGAAGATCTCCTCCTGGAACACCCGCATGTTGTTGGTGCCCTCGAACACGGTGGGCTTCATGTAGTAGCCCTCGGCGAGGTCGCCACCGAGGATGTTCCGCTCGCCGCCGATGAGGACCTTCGCGCCCTCCTGCTTGCCGATGTCCATGTAGGAGAGGATCTTCTCGAGCTGGTCGTTGGACGCCTGGGCTCCCACCTGCGTGTCGGTGTCCAGCGGGTTGCCCTGCACCATCTTCTCCACGCGGGCGATCGCGTCGGCCATGAACGAGTCGTAGATGGAGCCCTGCACGAGCGCGCGGGAGGGGCAGGTGCAGACCTCGCCCTGGTTCAGCGCGAAGAGCGCGAAGCCCTCGAGTGCCTTGTCGTAGAACGAGTCGTTGCTCTCCGCGACGTCCGCGAAGAAGATGTTCGGGCTCTTGCCGCCGAGCTCGAGCGTGACCGGGATCAGGTTCTGGCTCGCGTACTGGCTGATCAGACGGCCCGTGGTCGTCTCGCCGGTGAACGCGATCTTGCGGATGCGCTTGCTCGAGGCGAGCGGCTTGCCTGCCTCCACGCCGAATCCGTTCACGACGTTGATGACACCCGCCGGCAGGATGTCGCTGATCAGTTCCATGAGGACGAGGATCGACGACGGCGTCTGCTCCGCAGGCTTGAGCACGACGGCGTTGCCTGCGGCGATCGCGGGGGCGAGCTTCCACGTCGCCATGAGGATCGGGAAGTTCCACGGGATGATCTGCCCGACGACGCCGAGCGGCTCGCGGTAGTGGTAGGCCGTCATGTCCTCGTCGAGCTGGGACAGGTTGCCTTCCTGGGCGCGGATGGCGGCGGCGAAGTAGCGGAAGTGGTCGACCGCGAGGGGCATATCGGCGGCGAGGGTCTCCCGGACGGGCTTGCCGTTGTCCCAGGTCTCCGCCACCGCGAGCATCTCGAGGTTCTCCTCCATGCGGTCCGCGATGCGGTTGAGCACCATGGCCCTCTCTGCTGCGGAGGTCTTGCCCCAGGACGGGGCGGCCTTGTGGGCTGCGTCCAGTGCCAGCTCGATGTCCTCGGCGGTGCCGCGGGCCACTTCGCAGAAGGCCTTACCCGTGACCGGGGAGATGTTCTCGAAGTACTGGCCCTTGATGGGGGGAACCCACTCCCCGCCGATCCAGTTCTCGTACCGCGGCTTGAAAGTGACCTTCGATCCATCCTGGCCAGGCTGGGCGTAAACAGTCATCGTCGAACTCCTTGAACTCCATGGGTGCAGGACGTCGTCGTCCCTTGATCACACAGTAGGAGCCCGAACGTTGCATCGACGTTGCACACCGCCCGACGCCGCCGAGGCTCCGTCGTGTCGCCGCGCTGTCGCGTCAGCCCTTCCCGGCTGCGGGTGCCGCCTCGTCCTCGGTCGGCTTGGCGGGCGCAGGTACGGCGGGGTCGGCGCTAGCTGGGGCAGGCGCCGGGCCGGGCTCGGCCGGTGCCTCCGGCCCGTCGCATGACGGATGGGCCAGGTCGGACGCGTCGCCGGGCTTCGGCCCGGTGCCGGTCTCGGCATCAGTCACGGTGCCGTCCTCCGGGGCTGCAGCCGCTGGGTCCGCCGTTCCGGCGGGCGTCGGCGGCTGCGCCGCGGGATCAGCACCATCGGCGGGCGTCTCCGACTCGGCGTCGTCCGGCGCCGACGGATCCGTTGCGCACGGCTCCTCGGGGGTCGTGGGATCTGGGGTCGGTGCCGGCGCGGGAGCCGGTGCCGGGGCTGGTGCCGGTGCGGGGGCCGGTGCCGGGGCCGGTGCCGGTGCCGGGGCTGGCGCGGGCGTCTCGTCAGCCGTGGCAGGCTCGGCGGGCTCTACCGGCTTCTCGGCGGGCTTTTCTCCTGGCTTGGCAGGCTCCCCGACAGGCTTGTTCGTCTGCTCCTCGACCGGCTTCCCTGCTGGCTCGGCAGGCTTCTCGGCAGGCTTGTTCGTCTGCTCCTCGACCGGCTTCCCTGCTGGCTCGGCAGGCTTCTCGGCAGGCTTGTTCGTCTGCTCCTCGACCGGCTTCTCAGCTGGCTCGGCAGGCTTCTCGGCAGGCTTGTTCGTCTGCTCCTCGACCGGCTTCTCAGCAGGCTTTTCCGCAGGCTTGTCCAGCGGCTTGTCGGCCGGCTTCTGAACCGGCTTCTCAGCAGGCTTCCCCGTCCCGGCGGGGGCGGGCGTGCTGCCCGAAGATGCCGCGGGGAGGTCGGGACGCTTCGGCGACGCCGGCGTCTCACGCCCCGACACGGTGACACCGGCAGCCCCGGTCGCCTCATCCGCACCGGCCACAATGCTCGCGCCCCATGGAGCAGCATCGAACCGAGGGTCGCCCTGCCCGCGCTGGCCCGACGGGGTGGTGGACTGCGCCCACGCAGGGATGTCGGCCGTACTGCGGCCCTCGGGGTTGTAGTCCCTGAGTGCCCCGATGCGCTTTCCGTGGTGCGTCGGTGCCATCTTCCAGTCGAGGGGGTCTGCGTGCTCACCGTCGAGGATCGTCTCGAAGTGCAGGTGGCAGCCGGTCGAGGATCCCGTGGTGCCGACCTCGGCGATGGGGTCCCCGCCATTGACGGCGTCGCCCTTCAGCACGGAGATGCCCTGCAGGTGGTTGTAGCTCGTGATCAGGCCGTTGCCGTGGTCGATCTCCACCCGGTTACCGCCACCCCAGGGATGCCAGCCCACGGCACGCACCGTGCCGGCGTCGGCCGCGTACACGAGTGTGCCGCAGGGAGCGGCGTAGTCCTGGCCCGTGTGGAACTCGCCGTCCTCCCCGGAGATGGGGCTGGTCCGGTGGCCGAAGGACGAACTGGCCACGAGTGCGTCGAGGGGTGCGAAGAGGGTGCCCGCCGTCGGTCGTCGCGTGGCGGACGCCGTCAGGACCTCAGGACCGTCAGCTTCACTGCCTGTGGTCGGCGGAACGTCGGCGGACGGTCGCCCGGGGGTGAGGGCGTCCAGCGGGTCGATGGCATCAAGGGGTACCAGCAGTGACGGGCCCACGATGCCCGACGCCGACAGGGCGTCGTTCCCCGACAGGACGAGGGTCGAGGCCGACACCGGCCCGGGTGAGACCGTGGAGGCGGCCTCCCATGACTGCGGCACGAAGCCCTGGAAGCCGACGAAGCAGACCACGATCGCCAGACTGGCATGCATGGTGGTTCGCGATGTCCGTGCGCTCCGGGCCGGTCCGGCCGGATGCCTTGTGGATTGCGTCATGAGTACCCCCCCTTGCCCGTCTGCTGCGTCAGTACAGCCGCCGGGAACTGTTGTCCGGCGGAATCATCAGCCACCAGGCCTAACGTTAACCCGGCCCCTGCCCGTATGACGACGGTTTATTGCGATTGGCTAACAAACTTTAGAAGAAATTGAGGGGGACGTCGAGGGTGCCGCCAATTCGGCGTCCAACCATTCCGCGTGGGCCACGACCGCGGCCCGCCGTGGGGAGCGCCGCGGCAGCACGCGCAGGGCGAGCTGCCATGCCTCGGCGTCGTACTCCGCCTCGGCGAGCGCGAGGTACTGCAGCACGGTCTCCGGTGCGCCGTCGTTCAGGACGGCATCACGCAGGAGCACCGACACCTCGTTGCGCAGTCTCACGATCGCGGGAGCCTGCGACCGCGGGAGGACGGGCCCTCGGTAGATCCCGAGTGCCATGCGGTGGGCTCCGCGGTGCAGGTAGCTCAGGACCTGTACCGCATCGACGACCAGCTGTCCCGGCAACCGGTAGGGACGCGACTGCGGCACCGTCGCGTCCCCGTGCTGCGCCAGGACCTTCCGCAGCCGCAGGATCTCCGCGCGGACCGTCGTCCCGGATGCTTCCTCCGGATAGGCCATGGTGGCCAGCTGGTCCGCGGTGAGCCCTTCCGGGTGCAGGGCGAGGATGGTCAGCAGCTCCGCATGGCGGAGGCTCAGCTCGAGCGAGGCCCCTCCGGTGTGGACCACCCCGTGGTCGATGCCCAGGATCTGCAGGCTGTTCCGGTAGAGCGCCGTCTGGGGGCGCCCCTGCCGGCGGCGCTTGGTCCGCGGCAGCCGGTCCTGCAGCCGATGGATGCTCAGCTGCGCCTCCGCGGCGGCGACCGCGGCTTCGACGAGCGCCAGCGTGTGGGTGGCGACGGCGTCGGCGGTTCCCGTGATGTCGACGACACCGAGCACCGTCCTCGAATCGGGATCGTGCACCGGCACCGCCGTGCAACTCCAGGGGTGTGCCTTGTGGCTGAAATGCTCCGCCCCGGCGATCTGCACGCTGCGGTCGAGGGCGAGCGCCGTTCCGGGAGCGCTCGTACCGACGGTCGATTCGGACCAGTCTGCGCCGGCGACGAAGAGCATGCCCTCGGCCCGGCGCCGTAGCTCGCGATCGCCGTCGACCCAGAGGAGCCGCCCGTTCTCGTCGCCGACGGCCACGAGCATCCCCGCCTCGAGGCTGGGCTGGACGAGCAGGCGATGGATCACGGGCATGACCGCGGCCAGGGGGTGGCCTTGCCGGTAGGACTCGAGCTCCTCCTCGGAGCAGAACAGGCGGGCCTCGGCGGCGGCCGGATCGCGGAGGAAACCGAGCGACCTGCGCCACGACTCCAGGACGACGCCGCGGAGGTCACCGTCGACCACCGCGCCCCGCCCCAGCGCCTCGTGCGCCGCGAATGCTCTTCGTTGCAGCGCATCGGAAGAGAGCTCGGCTTCGGCTAGTGAACGGGACGGCGACATCGGCACTCCGCTTCGTGACCTGTCCCATGGGTGGCGTGGGACAGGTCACAGTGTAGCCGGACTACTCACCTCGGGAAATGGCCACCATGTCTTCGCGGGGCACGAGCTTCACGCGCTCCCTGACGAGTTCCGCGTTGCCGGACGTGTTGACGAAGTTGGCGCCTGATTTCATCTCATGGGCGTCGAGTTTGAGCCACCCCTCCCACGTGGTGTAGCGGACCCCGCGCTCCTCGAGGAGGTCGATGATGGCGTCCGCCGACCCGTCCTCGGCCGGCGGGAGATTCAGCCGGTCCTCGAGGAGGTAGCCGATGGTCTCGAGCGCGTCTCCCTTGGTGTGGCCGATCAGCCCCACGGGTCCGCGCTTGATCCAGCCGGTGGCGTAGATGCCCGGCACGGGCCTGCCGTCCTCGTCGATGACGCGCCCGCCCTCGTTGGGGATGACGCCGCGCTTCTCGTCGAAGCCGACCTCGGGCAGTTCCGACCCGAAGTAGCCGATGGCCCGGTAGACGGCCTGGACGGGGTAGTCGATGATCTCGCCGGTCCCCCGGACGCTGCCGTCTCCGGTCAGCTCCGTGCGCTCGAAGCGCATGCCCGCGACCCGGCCGGGGGTCTCGGGAGAATCGTGGACCTCGACCGGCGAGTGGAGGAAGTGCAGGTGGAGGCGACGCGACGCCCCCGTCGGCTCGTCCTCGACCAGCCAGTTGGTGAGCGTCTTCACCATGGTCTTGGTCTGGTTGTTCGATGCGATCTGCGCCTCGGAACCCGCGTCGAAGTCGAAGTCCTCGGGGTAGAGGACGATGTCGACGTCGCGCGAGTGCGAGAGCTCCCGCAGTTCCAGGGGAGTGAACTTCACCTGCGCGGGTCCGCGACGGCCGAAGACGTGGACATCGGTCACGGGCGAGGCCTTGAGTCCCTGGTAGACGTTTTCCGGGATCTCGGTGGACAGGAGGTCGTCCGCGTGCTTGGACAGGACACGGGCGACGTCGAGCGCCACGTTCCCGTTGCCGATCACGGCGATCTCGCGGGCCTCGAGCGGCCAGTCCCGGCTCACGTCGGGGTGCCCGTCGTACCAGGACACGAAGTCGGCGCCACCGAAGGAGCCCTCGAGCCCGATGCCCGGGATGTCCAGGTCCGCATCCCTGATGGCGCCCGTCGCGAAGATGACGGCGTCGTAGAAACGCCGGAAATCGGAGAGGGTGAGGTCGCGTCCGTAGTTCACGTTCCCGAGGAAGCGGATGTCACCGCGGTCCAGCACCTTGTGCAGCGCGTTGACGATGCCCTTGATACGCGGGTGGTCCGGCGCGACCCCGTAGCGGATCAGGCCGTAGGGTGCCGGGTACTGGTCGAAGAGATCGATGCTGACGGCGAAATCGCCCCCCTGGACCTCGTTCGACTTCGTGAGGATGTCGGCGGCATAGACGCCCGCCGGACCGGCGCCGATGATCGCGACCCGCAGCGGTCGAGCCGCAGCTGAGGTAGACACTGATGATCCTTCTTCCCGGTGGAATGCTCCCGATGGTTACCGCGGTGCGATTAAGCGCACAGTTCCCTATTCTAAATGCCCCAGGGCGGCACCGACGAAAACAGTGGCGCGCATCTCCCCCGGGATTCGTCACCGGGAGCGTACCGGATCGGGCGGGGAGGGGAATAAAGGGCTTACGGGCCCCGTTCACGCCCTCGTGACTTCAACGGGCGGAAAGACACCGAGGCCGGCGCGGAGCGAGAACTCCACGGGCATCCTCTTCGGCATCGGAGCGTACGGCCTGTGGGGCCTGCTCCCGCTGTACTTCCTCATCCTGGCGCCCGCCGGCCCCGTGGAGATCGTGGCCAACCGCGTGCTCTGGTCGCTGGCCTTCTGCGCCCTGCTCCTCACGGTCCTGCGCTCGTGGCGGCCCGTCCTGACGGCCCTGCGCACGCCGCGGATCGTCGGGACCCTGACCGTCGCGGCGCTGCTGATCGCGGTCAACTGGCTGGTCTACACCTATGGGGTGACCACCGGGCAGGCGATCGAGGCCGCTCTCGGGTACTTCATCAATCCGATCGTCTCGGTCCTGCTGGGCGTGGTGGTGCTCCGCGAGAAACTCCGTCCGCTGCAGTGGACGGCGATCGGCATGGGCATCTTCGCCGTGATCGTCCTGGCGGTCGGGCACGGCGGCGTGCCCTGGATCGCCCTGACCCTCGCCTTCTCCTTCGGCCTCTACGGGTTCGCGAAGAAGAAGGTCGGCTCCCGCGTGGACGCGATCACCAGCCTCAGCATCGAGACGGTGGTCCTGGCACCGATCGCCCTCGCGGTCATGCTGTGGCTCGGCTCGACGGGCGCCGCGACCCTGACGACCGAGGGTACGGGGCACTTCTGGATCATGGCGGCGTCGGGCGTCATCACGGCGATCCCCCTCATCTTCTTCGGCGCTGCGGCGCGCCGCCTGCCCCTGACCACCATCGGGCTGCTGCAGTACCTCGCCCCCGTGCTCCAGTTCCTGCTCGCGCTCCTCGTCCTCCATGAGGAGATGCCGTTCGAGCGGTGGGTCGGCTTCAGCCTCGTGTGGGTGGGGCTCATCCTCCTGACCGTGGACATGCTCCGCACCGTACGCCGCCGGCCGAAGCCGGCACGGGTGCAGGAACCTGCGGCGACCGCCGTCTGAGACCGGTCTCAGCCCCTCCTCCGCACCCGGGGGTCAGCGCTCCTCCATCCCCCAGGGGGATCCGTAACCCAGCGGCGCATCCGCGGCCAGCAGGTCCAGGAAGGGCCGGGCGTCGAAGGCTTCCGGCCCGAGGACCCCGGAGCCCCGCCAGGTGCCGGCGGCCAGTAGCTCGAGGGCGATCACCGGGTTGACGGCGGTCTGCCACACCACCGCCTGGGAGTTGTACTCGGCCATGGACCACTCGTTGTCAACCACGTGGTAGAGGTAGACCGAGCGGGGCTCCCCGTCCCTGCCCACGCCCGTGACGAGGAGCCCGGCGCAGGTCTTGCCCGTCATCCTGTCGCCCAGGGTGGCGGGATCCGGCAGGACGGCGGCCACCACGTCCCGTGGCGCCACGGACACGCCTTTCACGGACACCGCCTCGGTGGAGTCCAGGCCCAGTTTGTGCAGGGTCCGGAGGACCCCGATGAACTCCTCACCGAGCCCGTACTTGAAGGTCACCTTGCTGGCGTCGGTCCACCGCGGCATCAGGATCACCTCCTCGTGCTCCACGTTCACGCACTCCACGGGGCCGATGCCCTCCGGGAAGTGGAACACCTCCGGCTCGCTGAACGGCTCCGTCGTGTACCAGCCGCGCTCCCGTTCGAAGACCACCGGCGGGTTCAGGCACTCCTCGATGGTGGTCCAGATGGAGAACGACGGCGCGAAGTCGTATCCCTCCACGGTCAGGTTGGCCCCGTCGCGGACCCCGAGTTCGTCGATGGAGGAGAACAGCTCGTCCTCCGCGTAGCGGGCGAAGACATCCGACAGTCCCGGCTCCACACCGATGCCCACCACGGCGAGCCGCCCCGCATCCGACCAGCGCCCGGCCGCCTCGAACTGCTCGTCGCCGAGCATCACCCCCGTCTTCTCGTACGGATGGTCGGGGTGCCGCGCGGAGAGGCTCATCGCCATGTCGAGGTAGGTGGCTCCGGCGTCGAAGCAGCCGTTGAACACCGGCATCACGAAGCGCGGGTCGACGGCGTTCAGCACGTGGGTGATCCCGTGTTCGCGCACGACGGCGGCCACGGCCTCCGCGGACGAGGCGTCGATCTGCGCCGCGAGCAGCCGCGGGTCGCCCAGCTCCTCCACGAGGCGCTGCGGGCGGGCGGGGTCGTAGTCGGAGACCACCAGCAGTTCGAAGAACGACCGGCGCACCGCGATCCGGGCGGCGGCGGAGCCGACCCCGCCGGTGCCGACGATGAGTATGCGCATCAGGAAAGACCTCCGTCGATCGAACGTCTGCGGGTGTCCGGCGAGTCCGGCACCAGGACCGGGGTGTCCTCGTTGAGGCTCTCCCCCCGGAAGAAGGGAAGCGACGCGGAGCGGGTCCGCCAGAGCACCATGACGACGAGCCCCAGCGCCAGCGACCCGACGCCGGTCACGAAGGTGCCGCCGATGCCCAGCAGCACGCTGTAGCCGTAGTCGACGTCGGCCATGTCCACGGCGGACCTGATGAATGCCGCCGTGAGCATCAGCGCACCGAGCAGCGGCAGCAGGAACCGGAAGACCACGTTGTGGCGTGAGGTGAACAGCTCGCGCCGGAAGTACCAGACGCAGGCGTACCCGGTGATGGCGTAGTAGAAGGCGATGGCCAGGCCGAGCGAGAGGATGGAGTCGGCCAGGATGTTCTCGCTGATGATGGTCATGACCACGTAGTAGGCGATCGCGGAGATCCCCATCACCAGGGTCGAGAAGGAGGGTGTCCTGAAGCGGGGGTGCACCACGCCGAAGCGGGCCGGCAGCGCCCGGTAGACGGCCATGGAGAGCGTGCCGCGTGCGGTGGGGAGGATGGTCGTCTGGGTGGAGGAGACCGCGGACACGAGGACCGCGACGACCAGCAGCCACGACCACGGCCCCAGGACGGCGTCCTTCAGTGCGAGGAACACGTCCTCGGAGTTGGCCTCGTTCCCGAGACCGATCCCTTCGTCCCCCACGCCCGCGTACATCATCGCGGCGACGCTGACCCCCACGTAGGTGACGAGGAGCAGGACCGTCGACACGAGGGCGGCGCGACCCGGGGTGTGCCGCGGGTCCTTCGTCTCCTCGTTGAGGGCCAGGCACGCATCCCAGCCCCAGTAGATGAACAGGGCGAGGAGGATGGACTCGGTGAAGCCCTCGACGCTCTCGAAGGCGAAGGGGTTGAACCATTCGAGGGACACCGGGGTGGCGTTCTCAGCGGTCCCGTTCGCCACGGAGACGAGAGCGGCGATCACGAACAGGGCCAGCGCCAGGTACTGGATGCCGAGCAGGACGTTCTGCAGCCGGGCACCGATCTCGACCCCGCGATAGCTCACCAGGGTCATCAGGGCGATGAAGACGACCCCCGTGACCGTGACCAGCAGCGGGTTCTCGGCGAGGGACCCGTCGCCCACGAGCAGCCAGAGATAGAGGCCGCTGATCTGTGCGAGATTGGCGAGGACGACGATGCCGGCGACGGCGACGCCCCAGCCGGCCATCCAGCCCGCCCAGGGGCCGAACGCCTTGGTGGCCCAGGTGAAGGAGGTCCCGCAGTCGGGGATGGCCTCGTTGAGTTCCCGGTAGGCGAAGGCGACGAACAGCATCGGGATGAACGCGAGGATGAACGCGATCGGTGTCTGGGCCCCCACGGCGAGGACCACGAAGCCGAGGGTGGCCACCAGGGAATAGACGGGCGCCGTGGATGCCAGGCCGATGACCACGGACGCCCAGAGCCCCAGCGTGCCGGTCGCCAGGCCCTTGCCGGGCCGCGCCGATCCACCACCGGAGGCCCTCGTCTCGGACGGGATCGAATTCATGGGGCGCCTCGACTCTGGAAGGGACTGTTTCCGCCACACGCCGTGGCACAGGTCACTATACCGACCAGTCGGTTTTCTGAAAAGGGTCCTAGACTGCGGATCATGGCCACGCCTCCGACCACCGTCCAGCGCCTGATCGACGCCTACGAGGACATCCTCCTCACGGACGGCGAGCGGGCCGCGACCCTCGATGCGATCGCCATGAGGGCGGGGGTGTCCAAGGGCGGCCTCACCTACCACTTCAAGTCCAAGGACGAGCTGGCAGCAGCGCTGTTCGACCGCCTCCGCCTCCTCGTGGACGAGGACGTGGCCATCATGCGCGCCGATCCGGCGACGGCGGCCACCTACTACGTCACGAGTTCGCTCGACGTCCGCAGCCCCCTGGAGCGGTGCAACGTCGCCGTGACGCGACTGGCGCAGGGCTCCCATCCGGAGGCGAACGAGCTGCTGGCCCAGTGCCGGACGCGGTGGTTCGAGGTCCTGATGGAGGCCATGGGACACGAGGACATGGTGCACCTCGTCATGCTGCTGGGCGACGGCATCTACTTCAACGCATCCCTCACCGGCACGGGCGCGATGCCCGCGGAGACGGACCCGGCGACGATCGACCGCATCATCGCGCTGGTGGGGACCATCCGGTACTGAGCCCTCGCGGTCGTGGCGGCACCTCAGGCGGGGGGAGCGTCGGCCCCGCGGAGATAGGACGCATTGAAGCGGGTCAGCAGATCCGCCAGGTCGACGACGTCGGTCCGGCTCCAGCCCTCGAGCTGCCGCAGGAAGCTCCGGCGCCGGCCGGCGCGCGCCTCGTCGATGCGCCGGAGGCCCTCGGGCGTCAGTCGCACGGGGTGGGACCGCTCGTCGTCGAGGGTGGCCCCGCGCTCCACCAGCCCGAGCCGCCGCAGGGCTGCCACATGCCCGCTCACGGCCGAGGTGCTCATCCCGAGGGTCGCGGCGAGGTCGGTCACCCGGCAGGACCCGGCCATGCGCACGGCGCACAGCAGGCTGTAGGCCGCCGGTTCCATCGCCGGGTCGATCCGGCGGGCGAGCGTCCAGCACACGAGCTGCTCACTGCGGCACATGGCGGCGGCCGTGCCCTCCACGACGTCGAGCACGGCGCGGCGGCCGTCTTCGCGGGGATCAGCGGGGAGCGGGTTCGCGCCCGCGCCGTCGTGGAGTGCGTCCATCGCCGCATCGTAGGCCGGAGTGGGCCCGTTCCGACCCGGAATCCCCAGCATTACGCGCCATGACGCGGGGCCGGGGCGGGAGCGGGGATCAGTGCGGAGCGCGCACCCAGTCCCGGGGGACCACGACCATGGGCACCGGCAGCGCGCGGAGCATCTGGTTGGCGGTGGTACCGAGGAAGATCTGGCGGCGCTGGGCGAGACGGCTCGACCCCACGATCACGAGCTCTCCGGGATCCCACTCGATCTCGTCGATGGCCTGCTCGATCGTCCGGCCGTGGGCGACGGCGATCGACGCCTCATGGCCCGCGGGCAGCTGCCCGACGGCGCGGGCCAGCACCGAGTGGGCATGCTGGTGGGCCTTGTTGATGGCCTCGCCGGAGTCGGACGCCTCGTAGACGTCCAGGGCGACGAGGGAGATCAGCCGCAGCGGGAGGCCACGCCGAGCCGCGGACTCGACGGCGACGTCGAGCACGCCGTCCGCCCCGGCCCGGGTGCCGACAGCGCTCGTCATCCGGGTGAAGGCGGACCGGTGCCGGTACCCGCGCGGGGCGAGCGCCACCGGGACGCTGGAACTGTGGAGCACGGCGTTCGCGACGCTGCCGACGGTGAAACGACGGAGGAGGCCGTTGCTGGACGCGCCGACCACGATCAGGCCGGCGTCGACTTCGGCCGCCACCTCGAGGAGTCCCTGCGCGAACGAGTCGGCGAGGCGCACGTGCGTGGCGACCTCGACGCCGTCGGGAACATGCTCGGCCGCGCGGTCGAGGGCGTCCTGCGCGCGCTGGCGTCCCGGTGCGACACTGCCGTCCTGGGGCCAGTCGAGGACGGTGACCAGATCGATGGCCGCCGACTGCGTGAGGGCCATCGATGTGGCCAGCTCGAGGGCGTCCTGCCCGCGGTCATTCCCGGTATAGCCAACGACGTAGCGCACGGCGGTTCCTCTTCTTCGATCGGTGCGAAGGCGATGCGGCCTTCGGGAGCGCCGCGGAGTCGATCCACTCTAGCGCAGCGCCCCCGTCCGGCCCGCTATTCCTTCGGAGCCGACCCCCGGATGATCACCTCCTGGCGGAAGAACGCCGGGTTGATCCGCCACCAGACGAGCATGAGCACGGCGCCGAGCAGGATCACGCCGACCCCGAGGATGAACACCATGCCGATGCCGAACAGCTCGGAGCCGGAGCCGTAGGCGGGATCCATCGAATCCGTGGCGGTCTTGAAGAACATGACGAGCAGGATGACCCCGCCGAGCAGCGGCGCGAGGAAGCGGAACAGCACGTTCCTGGCACTGCTGAACGCCTGGGCCCGGAAATACCAGACGCACGCGAGCGCGGTGATGCCGTAGTAGAAGCAGATCATCATGCCGAGCGCCGTGATGGTGTCCCACAGCGCGTTCTCCGACACCAGCCGCGTGAACACGTAGAAGGCGGCGGCCGCGACGGCGGCGGCGATCGTGGCGTAGCTCGGCGACTTGTACTGCGGGCTGATGCGGCCGTAGCCCTTCGGCAGGGCCTTGTAGTGGCCCATGGCGAGCAGGGTGCGGGCCGGGGAGACGAAGGTGGACTGCAGCGATGCGGCCGAGGAGCTGAGGACGGCGATCGACATCAGGATGGCGAACGGGCCCATCACGGGACCGGCCAGCGTCGCGAAGATGCTCTCCTGGTTGTCCGGGTTGCCCGCTCCGAGTTCACCCTCGCCCACGCCCGCGAAGGAGAGGGTCGCGAGTGCGACGGTGAGGTAGATGATCACGATGACGACGACGGTGAGGGCGCCGGCACGGCCCGGGGTCTTCTCCGGGTTCCTGGTCTCCTCGTTCATCGTGAGCGTCACGTCCCAGCCCCAGTAGATGAAGATGGACAGCGAGACACCCGCGGCGAAGGCGGAGAAGGAGCCGACGGCGAACGGGTTGAACCACTCCGCGCTGATCGGTGTGGCGTCGAAGGCCGTGCCGTTGGCCACATGGACGAACGCGGCGATCGCGAACCAGGCGAGGACGACGACCTGGAAGGTCACGAGCACGTACTGGACCGCCTTGGTGGTCTCCATCCCGCGGTAGGAGACGTAACAGGCGAGCGCGATGAAGACGAGCGTCGTCGCGATGTTCACCGGCAGGTTGAGCGTGAGGTCGGCGATGCCCGGGTTGCCGAACACCTGCGCGAGCATCAGGTAGAAGAAGTCGACGGCGACGGCGGCCAGGTTGGAGAGCACGATCACGGTGGCGGCGATGAGCCCCCACCCGCCCATCCAGCCGACCCAGGGCCCGAATGCACGGGTGGCCCAGGTGAAGGTGGTGCCGGAGTCGGGCATGGCGCTGTTGAGCTCCCGGTAGCCGAGGGCCACGAGCAGCATGGGGACGAAGCCCACCAGGAAGATGGCCGGCAGGTTCACCCCGACCTCCGCGACCGTGGGCCCGAGGGCCGCGGTCAGCGTGTACGCGGGGGCCACGCAGGACACCCCGATGACGACGGCGCCCAGCAGGCCGACGGTTCCGGCGTCAAGGCCCTTCTTGCTGAGCCCTGTGCCTTTCTGTGTTGTCTCCTCGATACTCATGCGTCCGCCTCTTTGGTCAGGGCGCCCGGGCCGGTGGTGGTGCCGGGCACGGCGTACGTACGCGGGACGACGATCATGGGAATGGTCAGCGTACGCAGGATCTTGTTCGCGGTGGAGCCGAGGAAGATGCGCATGTGCTGCGCGAGGCGGCTGGAGCCGACCAGCAGCACCTCCCCCTCGTCCCAGGCCAGGGCTTCGATGGCGTCCTCGATGGAGGAGCCGTGTGCCGTCTCGACGCTCACCCGCCCGCCGGCGGCGAGGGCGGAAGCGGCCTCCGCGAGCCGACGGTTCGCCTCGTCCTCCACGCCCTCCGGGTCGGAGTGTCCCGCGTCGAGCGCGACGAGGGACACGAGGCGCAGCGGGAGGCCGCGGCGCAGCGCCGAGGCCACGGCGACGGAGACGACGTCGTCCGCTCCCGCGCGGTTGCCGACCGCGCAGGTCAGGCGGGTGACGGGATCGGTGCGGCGGTAGGACTTGGGCGCCAGCGCCACCGGGACGGGCGACGCGTGCAGGAGGCCCCGGGCCACGTTGCCGACGTTGAACCGGTTGGCGAGGCCGCGGGAGCTGGCGCCGATCACGATCAGGGACGCCTCGGTGTCCTCGGCCGCCCGGATGAGGCCCTCCGCATTGGACTCCGCGCGCACCACCACGCCGCGTGCGGAGACGCCGTCCGGCACGAGGGCGAGACCCTGGTCCATCCACTCCTGCAGCTGGTCCGTCAGGAGGCTCTCGAAGGGCTTGCCCGGCAGGTAGATCCCCGAGTAGGGGGAGTGCTCGGGGGTGACGAGGACGAGGTCGAGGCTCGCGTCCTGGCGGCGCGCGAGGGCGACGGCGAGGCAGACGGCGTCGTGCCCGCGCTCATCGGCGGTGTACCCGACGACGTAGCGCATGACTACGCCCCCCGACCGGTCGCGGCGGCCTGCACACCGGCCGACAGCGCACGGTGGATCTCGACCGCGGTGCGCTGCCCCATCCGGATGGCGCCGTCGACATGCTGGTATCCCTCGGCCGCGATGTCGGAGCAGGACCAGTGGATGGGGCCCACAGGCGTGCGCTGGTCGCGGCCGTAGCGGTGCAGCCCGCCGAGGTCGTAGCTCGAGGCGTAGGCGCCCCGCGTCCACTCCTCCGAGGCCCAGTCCGATTCGTAGTACACCTCCGGCTCCAGCGCCTGCGGCCCGAGGAAGTTCGCGATCGCGGAGAGGATCCGCTCGCGGCGCTCGTGCGGAGGCAGCTCGAACATGGCGTCCGCCTTCTCGTCGGAGACGAAGCCCACCAGGGTGCCGCGGGGGTCCTCGAAGTTCGTGTTGTCGTAGACCTCCTGGACGATCGACCCCGCGCTGAAGCCCGTCCCCGAGAGCCCGTCCTCGCGCCAGAACGGCGTGGTGTAGACGGCGTGGACCTTGATCACCAGGCCGAGCGACTGGTGCTGGTGCATCTGGTGCTGGCGGCGCGGCAGCGGCGGGTCGTAGCTGATGCGCGAATAGAGGTTCGGTGGGACGGCGACGACCGCGAACCGGGCCCGCACCGTCGTCGTGTCCGAGACGACCGTGACCCCCTCGGTGCTGTCCGGGCCTTCCATGCCGCTCCAGCGGAGCGTGCGCACGGGGCTCGAGAGGATGACGTCCTCCCCCAGCTCGGCCGCCATGCGCTCCGACACGGACTGCATGCCGCCGATCACGCGCTTGTCGAGGATGAAGTCCTCGTCCACCAGGTTCGAGAAGGACCCGGCGGTCGCCGCCATCAGGACCGCCTGGAGGGTCGAGAACGAGTGCGCCGGCTTCGTCAGCATGCCGCCCGCGATGAACAGGCCGATGTTGTCGCAGGCCTCCTCGTCGTCGGACTGCTGCCGGAGCCAGTGGTGGAAGGAGATGGTGTCCAGGGCCCGCGCGTCCGGGTGGTTCCACGGCGATTCCGGCCCGGCCTCGGCGACGAGCCGGTCGAGGATCACGATGAGGCGCTCCATCTCCTCACGCGTGTACTCGCTGACGGGGAACATCTCCCCGCTGTAGCGGATCGGTTCGCCGTCGGGGCCGATGTACACGGAGTCACCCTCCCGGTACCGGGAGAACGTCTTCAGGCCCAGTTCGCCGAGGAGACCGATGAGCGCGGTCTGGTCCGGCGACACCCACTGCCCCCCGACCTCGAAGACGGCGCCGTCGATCACGTCCGTGTGGGTACGCCCGCCGACGCGGTCGCGCGCCTCGAGCACGGCGACCGAGTGACCGGCCTTCCTCAGCTCGCGTGCGGCGGTGAGGCCCGAGGGGCCGGCTCCGATGATGACGACGTCGCGTTCGATGGTTTTCACGTGATCCTCCTAGGGCTGCATGACGCAGGCCACAAAATGAATGGGATTCATTATTGCGCCCTACTATAGCCACAGGCACCCGGGGAGGGAAGGGCCCGCCCGTAGAGTTAACGCCATCGCAACAGGGAGCAGGATCGATGACCTCAGCAACACCGACCCCCCGGCGCGCCGGGCGCCCTCCGCGCAGCGTCCTGTCCAGGGATCGCATCACGGCCGCGGCGCTCGACCTCATCGCCGCGGAGGGCTACGAGGGTCTGACGATGTCCGCGCTCGCCCGCCGGCTCCGGGTGGCACCCTCCGCCCTCTACAACCACGCCGCCTCGAAGCAGGAGGTGCTCCGCTGGGTCCAGGACCACGTCATGACCATGGTGGACTTCAGCGCATTCGCCGTGGAGCCGTGGGACGAGGCCGTGCGGCAGTGGGCCTGGTCCTACCGTGAGGTCTTCGCGCGGCACGCCCCCCTGGTCCCGGTGATCGCCGTCATGCCGGTGACCGACGCGGCGGAGACGCTGCGCATGTACGAGGAGGTGGCCCGCGGCTTCGCCTCGGCGGGCTGGCTCGAGGACCGGATCGTGCCCGCGATCGTCGCCCTCGAGTCCTTCATCTACGGCTCGGCACTCGACGTGGCCGCACCCGGCGACATCTTCGACTCCGGCACGCTCGCGGACGAGTTCCCGGTGTTCACGTCCGCGGTGCGCAGCGCCTCGGAGGCGGCAGGAGCCGGACGATCCGCGGATGCCGCCTTCCGGGCCGGGCTCGAGGGCATGATCGCCGGCCTCCGCCAGCAGTTGGCCGCCGGCTCCTCCTGATCCCCGCGGGACCTCCGGCGGGTCCATGGACCCGCCGGAGCGCCGGTCGGGAGCGAACACCCCCGATTGCTAAAGCGCCTAGCTTTACGGATCCCCCGTCGGGTGTTACCTTTCTGTCAAAGGTCAAGCAACGGCCCAACTACTCCCTGATCATCAGAGGTACATCATGTCCGTTGCCCCCCTTCCCCCCACCTCCGGTTCCCGTCCCGCGGACCGCCGTGCGCCCGACACCCTGTCCGACGCCGACCTCGTCCCCTTCGCCGATCCGGATGCTCCGGCGGCGTCCGGTGCAGAGACCCCGGATGTCCCCCGCGACCTGTCCGCCGTCTCCACCCGTGAGCTGCGCATCCTGTGCAACGAGCTCTACCAGGCCCTGGACACCGCGTACCCGCCCTACGGCGTGCTGGACGACTACGAGGCGGTCGTCCAGGCCATCACCGACCGCGAGTCCCGTGCGGCCGAGCGCTCGGAGACCGAGCAGCTCCGCGAGAAGTTCCGCGACAACCAGGCCGCCTCGCGCTTCGAGCTGTTCCACGACGGCGTCATGGTCGGCTATGTGAAGTACGACCTGCGGGCCGGCCGCCTCCGCCTGCTGCAGACCGTCGTCGGGTCCGCCTACCTTCGGCTGGGCCTGGAGTCGGTGCTGGTCCGCAAATCGCTCCTGAACGCGCATCGACGCCGCCTCGCGCCCGTCCCCTACTGCGAACATGCCCAGGCCTTCCTGGTCGAGAACCCCCATTTCAGGGCCCTCATCCCGGTCGGCTGACCCCGGGAACGCACGGAAAAGGCCCTGCAGCACCGCTGCAGGGCCTTTTCCGTGCGTCGGTGATCAGCCGGCGCTGACCGCGCGGATCGCGGCCTCAAGGACGTCGAGGCCGTCCTCCAGCAGGTCCTCGGTGATCACGAGCGGCGGCAGCAGCCGGACCACGTTGCCGTAGGTGCCGCAGGTGAGGATGATGACGCCCTCGCGGAGGCATCGTGCGGCGATCGCCTTGGTGGCCTCGGCATTGGGCGTCCTGCCGCCCGGCTCCACGAACTCGATGGCCAGCATGGCGCCGCGTCCGCGGAGCTCCCCCACGATGCTCCGCTCGCCGAGCTCGGCCTGCAGTGCGGCCATGCGCTCGGAGACCCGGGCCTCGATGCTGCGGGCACGGCCCGCGAGGTCCTGGTCCTTCATGGTGCCGATCGCGGCGAGCGCCGCGGCGCAGGCCACCGGGTTGCCACCGTAGGTGCCGCCGAGCCCCCCGGCGTGCACGGCGTCGAGCAGGTCCGCGCGCCCCGTGATGGCCGAGAGCGGCATGCCACCGGCGATGCCCTTGGCCATGGTGATGATGTCGGGCACGACACCCTCGTGGTTCACGGCGAACCACTCGCCGGTGCGGCAGAACCCGGACTGCACCTCGTCGGCGATGAACACGACGCCGTTGGCCTTGGCCCATTCCGCGAGCGCGGGGAGGAAGCCCTCGGCCGGCACGATGAAGCCGCCCTCGCCCTGGACGGGTTCGATGATGATCGCGGCGACCGACTGGGCGCCGATCTGCTTCTCGATCATGGTGATGGCACGCTGCGCCGCCGCGGGGCCCGTGATGGACGGGTTCTCCTCGCGGAACGGGTAGCTCATGGGGACGCGGTAGATCTCCGGTGCGAACGGACCGAAGTTCGCCTTGTACGGCATCGACTTCGCGGTCAGCGCCATGGTCAGGTTGGTGCGGCCGTGGTAGGCGTGGTCGAACGCGACGACGGCGTCCCGGCCCGTGGCCAGCCGTGCCACCTTGACGGCGTTCTCGACCGCCTCGGCGCCCGAGTTGAACAGGACCGTCCGCTTCTCGAAGTCGCCCGGCGTCAGCTCGGCGAGCTGCTCCGCGACGGCGATGTAGCCCTCGTAGGGAGTGACCATGAAGCACGTGTGCGTGAAGTGCTCCACCTGCTCCTTGACCGCGCCGACCACGGCGGGGTCCGAGGCCCCGACGCTCGTCACGGCGATGCCGGAGCCGAGGTCGATGAAGGAGTTGCCGTCGACGTCCTGGAGGATCCCGCCGTCGGCGTCCGCCACGTACACGGGAACACCCGAGGCGACGCCCTTGGCGACGACGGCGGAGCGGCGCGCGGCCAGCTCGGTGGACTTCGGGCCGGGGAAGTCACCGGTGATGCGGCGCTTCTGCTCGAGCCTGAAACGGGGGGCGACCGCACCGGGAGTGGTTGCGAAGGTGGTCATAAGGAGTTCCTATCTAGAACGGATCTGTCAGACGTCCAGCACGCTCATGACGTGCTTGATGCGGGTGTAGTCCTCCACGCCGTACATGGAGAGGTCCTTGCCGTAGCCGGAGTGCTTGAAGCCGCCGTGGGGCATCTCGGCGGTGAGCATGATGTGCGTGTTGATCCAGACGGCGCCGAAGTCGAGGTCGCGGGAGACGCGCATCGCGGTGCCGTGGTTCGAGGTCCAGATGCTGGAGGCCAGCGCGTAGTCCACACCGTTGGCGAGCTCGACGGCCTCCTCCTCGGTGGTGAACGTCTGCACCGTCACGACGGGGCCGAACGTCTCCTGCTGCACCACGGGGTCGTCCTGCAGGGCACCGGTGACGATCGTCGGCTCGAAGAAGTAACCCTTGTCCCCGGCACGCCTGCCGCCCGTCGCGATCGTGCAGTGGGCGGGCAGCGCGTCGATGACGGCATTGACGGCGTTGAAGTGGTTGATGTTGTTCAGCGGCCCGAAGTAGTTCTCCGAGTCCTCGGTACTGCCGGTCTTCAGGGTGGCGGTGTGCGCGACCATCGCGGCGACGAACTCGTCGTGCGCCTGCTCCTGCACGAGGACCCGGGTGATGGCGGTGCAGTCCTGGCCGGCGTTGAAGAAGGCGAACTCGGCGATGGCCTCGGCGCTCTTCGTGAGGTCGGCGTCCGCGAAGACGACGGCGGGGGCCTTGCCGCCGAGCTCGAGGTGGGCCCGCTTGAGGCCCTTCGCGGCGCTGGTCGCGACGGCGATGCCGGCACGCACGGATCCCGTGATGGACACCAGTCCGGGCACGGGGTGTTCGGTCATGGCGGCACCGGTCTCACCCGTGCCGAGCACGACGTTCAGGACGCCGTCGGGCAGGATGCCCTGGGTGAGGCGCGCCAGGACGAGGGTCGATTCCGGGGTCGTGTCGCTCGGCTTCAGGACCACCGTGTTGCCGGCGGCGAGGGCGGGGCCGATCTTCCAGATGGCCATGAGGAGCGGGTAGTTCCACGGGGCCACCTGGGCGACGACGCCGATGGGCTCGCGGCGGACGTAGGAGGTGTGGCCCTCCATGTACTCGCCCGCGGACTTCCCCTCCATGAGCCGTGCGGCGCCGGCGAAGAACCGCAGCTGGTCGGCGCCGACGGCGACCTCCTCGGCGGCGATCATCGCACGCACCTGGCCGGTGTTGCGGTGCTGCGCCTCGACGAGCTCGTCGCTGGCGCCCTCGACGGCGTCCGCGAGCTTCAGCAGCATGAGCTGGCGCTGGCTCGGGGTGGTCCGCTTCCAGGTGGTGAAGGCACGTGCCGCGGCCTGCATGGCGTCGTCGACGTCCGCCGGGGTGGAGACAGGCGACTGCGCGACCACCTCGCCGTTGGTCGGGTTGACGATGTCCAGGAGCTCAGTGCCGGCGGGCGTCACGAACGCTCCGTCGATGTAGTTCTGAAGGGTCTCAGCCACGCTGCAGTGCCTTTCACGAGGGTGGAGTCCGCGGCGCGTACGGGGTGCATCCGGCCACGGGGTATCGACATGACCGTACCGGGGCACCGCACGGCGTGCCAGAGTGATCTGCACAGCGCATGACCGGACCTGCCGTGCAATGGCACAGTGCCGCCTAAGCTGGCTCCATGGCCATCACGCTCGCCGACCTGCTCTCCGATCCTGCCCTGGGCCTGGTCACGGAGGGCCGCTCGGAACCGCCCGCCCAGCCCATCCAATGGGTCGCCGTGACCGAGCTCGAGGACCCGCGACCCTTCCTCAACGGGGCGGAGGTGGTCCTCACGACGGGCGTGCGGCTGAAGACGGGCGCCGCCCAGCGGGCCTTCGTCCGGCGGGCGCACGACGCCGGGGCCCTGGCCATCGGGTTCGGTGTCGGCCTCACCCACCGGAGGATCCCCGCTGCCGTGCTCGCGGAGGCGGACGCCGTCGGCCTCCCCGCCTTCCGGGTCCCCTACGAGGTCCCCTTCATCGCCATCGGCAAGAGGGTGGCCGACGCCCTGTCCGCCGATCGCTACGCCGGGCTCGAGGACCTCCTCGAGGGCCACGCCGTCCTCGCCTCGGCGCTGCTGGGCCCGGGGGGCCTTGCCGCCCTCCTCGGCGAGCTCGCCCGGATGCTCGGCACCGACGTCGCACTGTTCCAGTACGGCGCGTGCATCGCACGTGCCTCCGGTCCCGGCACGGCCGGCCGCGCGCCCGGCGTCGCCCCCGCCCCCGGGACCGACGCTGCGGATCCGGAGCCGACGACGTGGCATCGGCTGCCGGTCGCCACCGGCCTGAAGGACCGCTGCACGCTCGCGATCGCCGAACCCTATGGCCGAACCGCCGTCGTCGACTACGCGCAGAGCCTGATCTCGGTCGAGCTCACCAACCAGGCCCGCAACCGGACCGGCGCCCGCACCGCGATGGGCCAGCTGCTCGAGGACGTGGTGCGCGGCTCGCTCGCCGGCGCCGAGGCGGCGGCCCGGCTCGCCAGTTCCGGCATCGACACGACACACCGGCACAGCGTCCTGATCGTCGACGTCGCCTCCGGTCAGCGACGCGCGCTGCGGACGCTCCCGCTGCCGGACGGCTGGAACGGCGGCGCCACGGGACTCGTCGACGAACGGCTCGTGCTCGTCCTCCCCGCCGGCGTCGCGCGCGACCCCGCCGAGTTGAGCCGGTACCTGCACGGCGCCGGGCTCACGGCGCGCGTCGGCGTCGGCGGCACCTACGCCCAGCCGAACGGCCTGCGGTGGAGCTACTTCGAAGCGCGCGAGGCGCTCCAGCGGGGGCAGCCCCTGAACTTCGCGGACCGCCTGAGCCTGACGTCCCTGCTGATGTCCAGCGCGGACGTGCCGCTCGCCGACCTCGCCGCGGAGACCCTGCGGCCGCTCGAGGCGTTCGACAGCGCCCACGGCGCGGGACTGATGACCACGCTGCAGCGCTACCTCGACCTCGACGGCTCGGTGGCTGCCGTCGCCGCGGACCTCGACCTGCACCGCAACACCATCCGCTACCGGCTCCAGCAGGTCGTGGCGCTCACGGGCTACGATCCGGCGGTCACCGCGGACCGCGTCCACCTGTACCTGGCCCTGCGCGTCCGGGCCCTCGGCTGACGCGGGCCGCTCCTGCCACGGCACGGCCCGTCGGCGTGGGATAGTTGACCCACCTACACCGGTCTCAGTCCCTCGGGGGTATTCGTGTCTCTGCTTTCTACCGATCCTTCCACCGAGCCTTCCACCGACGAGTTCGACCTCCGGGAGCTCGCCCGCCAGGCGGTCCTGCAGGAATACCGGCTGCCCTACGGCGAAGCCGGCGGCACACCGGTGGAGAAGCCCGACTACGAGACGCCGCCGGAGCTGCTCAACCTCGTGAAGCTCGCGGTGCGTGTGAGCGGCATGGATGCCGGTGTCATCAACATCATCACGGCGGACCAGCAGCACCAGATCGCGGCCGTCGGGGTGGACGCCGCGGTGTGCTCGCGGGACGACTCGATGTGCTCCAAGGTCTTCACCGGCGGCGCGATCACCGCGCTGGCGGACGCCTCCCTCGACCCGCGGTTCGCCGACAACCCCTTCGTCAACGGCGGTATCGCCCAGGTGCGCTCCTACGCGTCCGTCCCGCTCGTGACCGGGGGCGGCGCCGCCCTCGGCACCCTCTGCGTGTTCTCGCCGGCGGTCAGGGCGTTCGACGCCGAACAGCGGGAAGGGCTGGAGATCCTCGCACGCCAGGTCGTGGAGGTCCTCGAACTGCAGTTCAAGACGCGTCAACTCGTCGAGGCCCTCGAGGTGGTGCGGCGCAGCAACGAGGACCTGGCCGGGTTCGCGGCGCGCGTGAGCCACGATCTCAAGAACCCGCTGACGGCGATCCTCGGCTACACGGAACTCAGCGAACAGGACGACGACGTCGCGCCTGCCGGGCAGGCGGCGCGCTACTTCAGCATCATCCGGGGCAGTGCCAGCCGCATGCTGTCCACCGTGGAGGAGGTCCTCGAGTTCTCACGCATCGGCGGCACGATCAGCCGCCGGACGGTCCGGCTGAACACGATGATGAACGCCGTGCTGCAGGACGTCCTTCCGCTGAGCAGCGCCTGCGACGCCGTGGTGACCGTGCAGGACGCCGAGCTCACCGTCGACCAGGCGCAGGTCACCGCGCTGCTGCAGAATCTGGTGGCGAACGGGATGAAATACACGATGCCCGGCTGTCCTCCTCGCGTCGAGGTGATCGCGAGCGTCGGGGAGACGCAGGTGCTGCGCGTCATCGACCACGGCAAGGGCATCGCCCCGGCGGACCGGCAGCGGGTCCTGGAACCCCTCGTGCGGCTGCACCGGGACGGCGACCCCGCCGGGAGCGGGATCGGCCTGGCGACGTGCGCGCGGATCGCGGCTGCGCACGGAGGGTCGATCGGCCTCACGGAGACGCCCGGCGGTGGCATCACGGTGACCGTGGATCTCGGGCCCGCCTGACAGGGCCTCCCGGGTCCGTCGTCGCGGGGCCTCCCGGTCCGCCCGACAGGGCCTCCCGGGTCATCGGGAGCTAGCCCCGGGCCTGCAGTTCCTGGACCTGCTCCGCATGGGCGAGCGGCAGGAGGAAGGTGAAGGTGGAACCTTCACCGACGGCGCTCCGGCACGTGATGCTGCCGCCGTGGCGCTGGACGATCGCCTTGGAGATGGCCAGCCCGAGACCCACGCCGGGGATCGCCGCGTTGCGGGCCCCGGCGGTGCGGAAGAACTTGGAGAAGACGCCCTTCTGCTCCTCCGCGGTCATGCCGCTGCCCTGGTCGGTCACGCTGCACTCCACCTCGCCCTCGATCTCGCGGGCACGGATGGTCACGCGCCCACCGGCCGGCGAGTACTTGATCGCGTTCGAGAGCAGGTTGTCCAGCACCTGGCCGATCCGGGAGGCGTCGCACAGCGCGACCAGCCCCGGATCGGTGAGGTCCTCGAAACGCACCAGCGGGTTCGTGTTGCCCTGTTCGGCCGTGGCCACGCGCCGGCCGACGAGGTCGGAGAAATCCGTGGGCACAGGCCTGACCTCGGGGGAGCCCTCCGCGGTGGACAGCAGGTCCACCACGAGCTTGTGCAGCCGTTCGGAGTTGCGGGACACCACTTCGAGGCCGGAGGCGACCTCGGGGTCGAGATCCGGCGTCCCCAGCAGCAGTTCGAGGTATCCCCGGATAGCGGTCAGCGGGGTGCGCAGTTCGTGCGAGACGGTCGCCACGAACTCGTCCTTCGCATTCAGGGCCGTGACGAGCTCCGTGACGTCGTTGAACGTCACGACGGAACCCTCGCGGTGCCCGTCCTGGTTGGTCATCAGCCGGGACGACGCCGAGAGCACCCGCTGGCCGGGGCGCTCGCCCCACCAGAGGAGATAGTCGGAGAAGACGTGGCCCTCCGCGGCGCGCCGTGTCGGCCGCCGGGCCGCCGGCAGGTCCGTCTCGCCGTCCTGCTGGAAGATGCGCAGGGCGGCCTCGTCGGAGTCGCCGGCCCCACCGGCGAGCGCACGGAACTGGTCCAGCTTGCGGTTCGCGAGGAGCGTCCGCCCGGCTTCGTCGACGGCCGTCACCCCGATGTCCACGCTGTTGACCACGGTGTCCAGCAGCCGTTCACGGCGGGCGCTCTCCTCGAGCATCCCCAGCAGGGCGCGGTCCTTCTCCTCCACGACGGCCTGCTGCGCCATCATGCTCGCCGTCATCACGCGGATCGTGACGCCGATGGCCAGCATGATGAAGGGCAGGAGGAAGGACTGCGTGAGCGACTGCGAGGTGACTGCGGTGTCCGTGACGAAGACGGGCACCCAGACGATGGCCAGCGAGGAGAGGAAACCCGCAGCCAGGAGGGCCCGCGGATACAGCCCGGACGCGGCGAGCCAGATGATGGGGAACACGGCGAGCAGGCCCACGCCGGTGATGACGGTGCCCGCCCCGTAGCGCATGAAGCCGATGGGGATGAAGTCGAGCAGCGGGATGACCAGGAAGCTCGCGTAGGGAAGCCTGTCCCACGGGACGACCACGCACAGCACCAGCAGCGCAGCCTGCATCCAGAGGCCGATCATGAAGGACGGGCTGGCGAAGAGGTCCGGGTGGAACAGCAGGCCTCCGACGAGGAGCAGCAGGACGGTGAGCGACAGTGGCAACTGGCTGAGGATCACGCGCCATCGCATCGTGAGTTCGTGGAACTGCCTCGTGTTGAGCGTCAGGTGGGAGAGCACTCTGTCCATCTGCTGGCCGTGCCCCCCCCTGGTAGTGGTCGAACTCGTTCGTCGGAAGTGACGGGTGGGGCGATTCTCGGCCCGCCTGCGAAAGAATAACGCGGCAGGCCCTTGATTCCGGGTGCCGAAAGGCGGCCCGCCCCTCAAGATCGCATCAAGTTCACCGCAACAAGCCGATGAATCGGGCGAAGCCGTGTGCCTCGTCCGGGGAACGGCGCACCGTAGCGTTTAATGAGGTCCATGACTGCCCCTCCGGAGATCCGCCGTGCCCTCGTCGTCGAGGACGACGTCGACATCCGGGGCCTGCTCGTCCAGATCCTGAAGCGCGAGGGATTCGAGGTCACCGAAGCCGCGACCGCGCGTGAGGGGCTCCAGAAGGCACGCGCCGGCGCCGATCTGATCACCCTCGACCTCAACCTCCCGGACGGCGACGGCGTGGAGATCTGCCGCGAGGTCCGCACGTTCTCCGACGCCTACATCCTGATGATCACGGCCAGGACGGACGAGATCGAACGCCTCACGGGGCTCGAGACGGGCGCGGACGAATACATCAGCAAGCCCTTCAGCCCCCGCGAACTCGTGGCGCGCATCAATTCCCTGTTCCGCCGCCAGAGCCACCAGTCCGCCGTCGACGTCGCCAACGCCGACGAGCGGCGGCGCGCCGCTGAGGTGCAGCAGAACCTCCTCCCCCGCGACCGGCTCGCCCTCGACGGCTTCGAACTGGCCGGCCGCTTCAGGCCGTCGAGGAGCGTCGGCGGCGACTTCTACGACTGGTACCCGACGCCGGACGGACTGCACTTCACCGTCGCCGATGCCATGGGCAAGGGCATGGGCGCCGCACTGGTCGCCGCGACCGTGCGCGCGATCATGCGCTCCGTCGCCTCCCAGCCGAGCCTCGAGACCGCGTTCGCGACGGCGGCACGGGCCACGGAGGCGGACCTCGACCACACCAGCTCCTTCGTCACGCTGTTCCATGGCCGCCTAGACGCCGCCAGCGGCGTCGTCGGCTATGTGGACGCCGGGCACGGCCTCGCGCTGCATGTCGCGGCGGACGGCACCGTGACCCGCCTGCCCTCCGCGGGCCCGCCTGTCGGTGCGTGGCCTGACCAGGTCTGGCCCGCCGCCACCCTGCGCCTTGAACCGGGCGATACGCTCGCCATCGTGAGCGACGGCCTGCTCGACATCTACGAGACGGTGGACGAGTTCACCGAGGCGGTGGCGGGCGTGGTCTCCGGGGCGGCCAGCGCCGAGGAGGCTTGTGCGGTGCTGCTGGACCTGGCCGACGTGCCCGAGGTCGCCGACGACGTCACGGTCGTCATCCTGCGCCACTCGCGCGGCTGAGGCGTCCGCCGCGCCGGAGCAGGGCCGGAGCAGGGCCGGTTCTGCGGGGAGACTCGCGCGGCCGGCCCACAACGATGCACGACACACCGACAGGCAGCTGAAGAGGGAAGAGCAGATGGAATTCACGGTCCAGGACAAAGGGCGTTATACCGAGGTCACGGCGAACGGACGCCTGAACATGGTCGCGGCACCGAAGCTGCGCAAGGTCGTCGACGAGGTCGTGAGCGGCGGCGGGAAGCGGATCGTCGTGAACCTCGCGGACACCAGTTTCATGGACTCCTCGGGCCTCGGCGCGCTCATCGGGTGCCTGAAGCTGGCCAGGCAGTCCGGCGGTGACCTGCGGATCGCCGCGGTCCAGCCGCAGGTCACCATGGTGCTCGAACTCACCAGCATGAACCGGGTGCTCACCCCCCACGCGACGCCCGACGAAGCCTTCCGCAATGACTGACATCCTGGCGCGGCGCACCCTCGAGGAGCCCGCTGCGGAGCAGGCCATCGAGGATCTGCACGTCCTCCTGGAGCAGTTGTGGCTGGACGCCGCCTTCGTGCCGGCGCCGGACCAGATGGCCTTCACCACGGCGGTGATCGAGGCCGCGAGCAACGTCGTGCAGCACAGCGTCCCCGCGGAGGGCGCCACGCTCCTCCTCGGCGTCGAGCTCACCGTTGCCGTCGAGCGGCTGCGCGCCGTGATCAGCGAGATCGGCGCCGAGCCGCTGGACCCGGTCCCCGATCTCGAGGGGCACCTCGGGATCCCCGGGCCCGACGACGACGCGCTGCTGGAGGACTACGACGAGTCCGGGCGCGGGCTCTCGATGATCCGTGCCCTCGTCACCACCGTGACGGTCGAGCGCGAGGGCGACACCAACGTCTGGGTCCTGTCCCGGGACTCCGGCCAGGGCTGACCTCCCCGTCGGGAACCGGCGCGGCCCCCTGGACCCGGCGGCCGGTCACGGGAGCGCCGGCCTGCCCAGGAACGCGGCGATGTCCGCATAGACCTCCCGTGACTCCGGGAGGCGGGGGAACGCCGGGAACACGTGGAAACCGCCCGGGTAGACCTTCAGCTCCACGGCGGCACCGGCCGCGACCGCACGGTTCCGGAAGACCGCCGCGTCCGCCATGCAGACGTCGCGCGTGCCCTGGTAGATCCGCGTGGGCGGGAGGGTCGCCAGCATGTCTGCCGGAGCGCAGGCCGGGCTGACCAGCGGCGTCCGGGGGTCGTCGCCGTCCGCCCACCACAGCCCGGCCTGCACCCCGCCCGCCGCGGAGAGCATCGGGTCGACGGCGTCGTAGGCGGGGATGTCGGGGTTCGTGGCGGTGACGTCGAGCCACGGCGAGACAGCGACGACGCGGCCGGGCGCGGGAAGCCCTGCCTCACGGAACGCCCAGGTCTGCGCGACGGCGAGCCCGGCACCGGCCGAGTCCCCCATCAGCGTGACGTCGTCGGGCTCCGTGGTCCTGAGGACCTCGCGGAACACCGACACGAGGTAGGGGAAGGCCTCCCGGTAGCTGCTCTCGGGCGCCAGCCGGTACAGGGGCACCGTGACGGCCGCGCCCGTCCGCTTCGTCAGCTCGGCGATGATCCACCAGTGCGGCCGGGCGAGCTCGTTGATGTAGATCCCGCCGTGCGTGTAGATGATGTGCGAGCGGGTGGCGCCGAGCAGCGGGCGGACCGTGATGGTCCTGATGCCGTCGATCCGCTTCTCCTGGATGGTGTGCGTCTGCTTCAGCGTCCAGGGGATCGCGGCCATCGCCGGATAGCTGCGGCCCGGGTACTTCGCGTTCACCCAATCGGTGCCGCTCAGGTTCCTCTTCGTCGGCAGGACGCCGATCAGGCGGGCCGCCAGACGCATCGCGCGCGAGCCGTCCTTCGCACTCGGCTCCACCGTCTCCGTGCCGCCCGCGTATCTGCTCGTCATGGGCCCAGCCTAGTGCCGAGCACACGGCCGGTCCCGTCTGTCATGCTGGACTGGCCCTCCTGGCCCCCGTCGACCGGGCGGATCCTGCCGGGCACCCCTGCCGGAACGCCGAAGGAAGAGATGGATACCGCTTCACATGTCGCGCTCGGCGCCGACCTCCTCGGCGTGTTCTTCTTCGCCGTCTCCGGATCGCTGCTGGCGGCCCGCAAGGGCTTCGACCTCGTCGGGTCGCTCCTGCTCGCGTCCCTCGCTTCGCTCGGCGGCGGCGTGGCCCGGGACCTCATCATCAACGTCCCGCCCGCTGCCTTCACGAACCCGGCCTACCTGCTGCCTCCCCTGTTCGCCACCGTGGTGGTGTACTTCGTGTTCTCCGGCGTGGAACGCGGCATGCGCGTCCTGGTGGTCTTCGACGCCGCCGGGCTGGCCCTGTTCTGCATCACCGGCACCCTCAAGGCGCTCGACGCCGGCCTCCACCCCGTCTCGGCCGCCCTGCTGGGCGTCACCACGGCCGTCGGCGGCGGCCTGATGCGCGACGTCGTCGCGAACGAGGTCCCGCAGCTCTTCGACCCACGGGACATCTACGCGCTCCCCGCCATGCTGGGCGCCGTCGTCGTCACCGTGCTGTACCTGACCGGGACCTTCACCCTCGTCACGGGGACGGTCGCCGCGTCGGTGGTGTTCTCCCTGCGGGTCCTCGCCTGGCGCTACGGCTGGCACGCGCCGCTCGCCGCACGCACGTGGCACGCGCAGAGGTAGCCCGGGCGCCGGACGCGGCGGCTAGGATGGGGGTATCCCCCCACCCCACTCCTGGAGTACTTGTGACTGAGCTGTTTTCCGACAAATTCCGCGCCCTGGTGCCCCAGTACTTCGAGGACGAGTGGGCCGAGGAAGACGGCCTGTCCGACGACGAGCTGGCCGAGATGCTCGAGGGCAAGGACTTCGACCTGCCCCTGGCCCTGCGCGACTTCTACCGTGCCGTGGGTGCCACCGAGGACATCATGGAGGCCTTCCACTTCTTCTGGGATCCCGACGAGCTCGAGATCGAGGACGGCTTCCTGCTGTTCCTCGAGGACGAGAACGAGGAGTACACCTGGGGTATGCGGGCGGACCAGCTGGACGTCCCCGACCCGATCGTCTGGCGGCGCAACAACGTCCGCGGCGAATGGCAGAGCGAGGAGGGCACCTTCAGCGAGTACGTGCTCGATCTGTTCGAGTGGGTCTTCGAGGAGGGCGACGAGGACTGATGCAGTTCGCCCACCACGCCCCGGAGGGGTACCGGTGCCCGTTCTGCGACCTCGCACGGTCGGACTTCGGTAACGTCAGGAACCTCTGCCGCCCGGGTGACGTCATCTACGCCGACGACCTCGCCCTCGCGTTCATCGCCTCGCACGGCTTCGACCCGAATCCCGGCCACGTCCTGGTCACCCCGCGGGAGCACGTCGAGCTGCTGTACGAACTGCCGGATGCCGCCGCCGCCCGCATCATGACGCTGACCCGCGACATCGCGATCGCCATCAAGCTCGCGTGGGAGCCCGACGGCATCTCGACCCGGCAGCACAACGAGCCGGCCGGCAGCCAGCACGTGTGGCACTACCACCAGCACGTCCTGCCGCGCTGGCACGACGACGGTTTCTACTTCACGCCGAAGCGGCCGATCGTGGACCCGGAGATCAGGGCGCGGAAGGCCGACGAGCTGAGGGCGTTCCTGCCCCGCTAGCCTGCCGTCGTTCCTGCCCTCTGGTCCACCACGGTGTGTCGTCCCGCGACACACCTGTGATCTGCCGGGGGTCGGCGCCACCCCACCCAGGGACGCAGGTGCTCCTTCGAGGATTACGGAGCGTGTCCCGTTACGACACGCCGCTGAACCGCCGCGGGATTCGGCGAAGCCGGGAACGACAGCCGGTCCGGGCTAGACGTCCCGGCTGACGACGGCCTGCGCGAAGCTCGCCAGCGCCTGCTTGACCACGCTGTCCGGGAGGGGGTCGAGCGCCTCCACGGCGTCGTCCGCCCACTGCTGGGCCACGGCCCACGCCTCCTGCGTCTGCGGGTGCTCGCGCACCGCGGTGACTGCGGCGGCGAGGGCCTCGTCGGAGGACAGGTCACTGTCGACGAGCGCGACGACGTCGGCCGCCGACGGGTCGCCCGCGGCCGCGGCGCGGCGCAGCAGGATGACCGGCAGGGTCGGGACGCCCTCGCGGAGATCCGTCCCGGGCGCCTTGCCGGACTTCACCTTGCGGCCGGTCACGTCGATGACGTCGTCGGCCAGTTGGAACGCGACGCCGACCTTCTCGCCGTAGGAGACCATGATGTCGATGACCTCCCGCGGGGTGTCCGCGAAGAGGGCGCCGAGCTGCCCCGACGCGGCCACGAGCGAGCCGGTCTTGTCGGCGATCACCGAGAGGTAGTGCTCGAGGGCGTCCTGGCCGTCGCGCGGGCCCACGGTCTCGTGGAGCTGGCCGAGGCACAACCGCTCGAAGGTGCGGGCCTGGATACCGAGGGCCTCGCCGCCGAGTTCGGAGACGAGGATCGACGCCCGGGCGAAGATCAGGTCCCCGGTGAGGATGGCGACCGAGTTGCCCCACACCTCGTGTGCGGTCGGGGCTCCGCGGCGGTACGGGGCGGAGTCCATGACGTCGTCGTGGTAGAGCGTGGCGAGGTGGGTCAGTTCGACGACGACGGCGGCCTGGACCACCTTGGCCCGGGTCGGGTTGCCGAGGTGCGAGGCGAGGATCGTCAGGAGCGGGCGGATGCGCTTGCCGCCGGCCTCCACGAGGTGGCGGCTCGTCGCGTCGGCCAGCGGGTCCGAGTTGGCGATGGCGCTGCGGAGCTGCTTCTCCACCTCGGCCAGGCAGGACGAGACGGACGGTCCGAGCTCCGGATCCTCGGCGATGAGGGCGAAGCCGGGAGGCAGGCGCAGGGCGTCGCCGGGGGTGTCCGCCGTATCCAGCGCGCTGTTCAGGCCCACGCTGGTCCACCCGGAGTCGAAGGAGTGTGTCACGGTCTAAGACTAACGAAGTGAAGCGGCGCTTTGCGCACGCAGGTGAACGGCCACGGAAGGCTGGTTGGAGGTGGCCGGCACGAGCGACTCGAGCAGGTGGATGACGCGGTCCTCGAAGCCCCGGCCGCCGGCATCCGTCAGGTTCGCGAGCATGCGCACCACGAAGCGCATGAGGATGGGGACGGGCATGCCCGTGCGCAGGGCCAGGGAGAGGATGGCGGGCTTACCGATCAGCTGCGCGAAGATGCGGCCGAGCGTGAAGTGGCTCCCCCACTGCTCCCGGATGTAGGGCGCGTACCCGGACATCACCTGGTCGCGGCCGAGTGGCGATGCCACGCCCTGCGCACGTTCGATGAACTCCGCGGCGTAGCGGGCGGACTCCATCGCGTAGGAGATGCCCTCGCCGTTGAACGGGGACACCATGCCGCCGGCGTCGCCGAGGAGCAGGAGCCCCGGGCTGTAGTGAGGGGTCCGGTTGAAGCCCATGGGCAGCGCCGCGCCGCGGATCCCGCCCACCATGTTCGACGGCGTGAACCCCCACTCGGGGGGCATCCCGGCGGTCCAGTCCCGCAGCACCTGCTTGTAGTCCAGCTTGCCGAACTCGGCGGAGGAGTTCAGGATGCCGAGGCCTACGTTGGAGGTGCCGTCGCCGACGCCGAACACCCAGCCGTACCCGGGCAGAGGCTTCCCGGTGGCGTCCGGCAGCTCGAGCCAGCCCTCCATCCAGTCGTCGTCCGTGCGGGGGCTCGTGAAGTAGGTGCGGACGGCGACGCCGAGCGGGCGGTCGTCGCGCTTCTGCATCCCGAGGCTGACGGCGGTCCGGGTCGAGTTGCCGTCGGCGGCGAGGACGACGTCGGCCGTGAAGGTGCGGGTCTCGCCCGTCTTGCGGCCGTCGGCGTCGAGCAGGTTCACGGTGACGCCCGTGACGCGTCCGGTCTCGTCCCGGACGGCGGAGGACACGGAGTGGCCCTCGAGGATCGTGGCGCCGGCGGAGCGGGCGTGCCGGGCGAGGGCCTCGTCGAACCCGAGGCGCGTGCGGACCAGGCCGTAGTCGGGGAAGTCGCTGAGCTCGGGCCAGGGCACCTCGACGGTGCGCTTGCCGGCGATCAGGCGGAGCCCGCGGTTGCGACGCCAGCCCTCGCTCTCATCATGCGGCAGGCCGAGGAGCTGCAGTTCCCGCGTGGCGCGGGGCGTCAGGCCGTCGCCGCAGACCTTCTCCCGGGGGAAGAAGGTCTTCTCGAGGACGGTCACCTCGATCCCGGCACTCGCGAGGTAGTAGGCGGCCGTGGAACCCGCGGGGCCGGCCCCGACGATGAGGACCGACATCTAGCCGACCGCCGACGTCCGGCGGCTCAACCGCACCTGGCCGGGCAGGAGCGGTTCCTCGCCCGGTGCCGCGGGGGCCTTCGTGGCGCGGTGCACGGCGACGATGCCGCCATTGAGGTTCCGGTACGCGACGTCGTTCCAGCCGCTGTCGGCGATCCAGGCGGCGAGCTGGTCCTGGTCCGGCCAGGCCCGGATGGACTCGGCGAGGTACACGTAGGCGTCGGGATTGGAGCTGACCTTGCGGGCGATCGCGGGGAGCGCGCGCATGAGGTACTCGGTGTAGGTGGTGCGCCAGAGCGCGACGGTGGGCTGGGAGAACTCGGCGATGACCAGGCGTCCGCCCGGCCGCGTCACCCGCAGCATCTCCGCGAGCGCCTTCTTCGGCTCGTTCACGTTGCGCAGGCCGAAGGAGATGGTGCACGCGTCGAAGGAGTTGTCCGCGAAGGGGAGGTTGGTGGCGTCCCCTGCCACGAAGTCGATGTCCGGGCGGCGTCGCTTGCCCACCTTCAGCATGCCGAGCGAGAAATCGCAGGCGACGACGTCGATGCCCGCGTCCGCGTACGGCTCGCTCGAGGTGCCGGTGCCGGCCGCGAGGTCCAGGACGCGCTGGCCCGGCTCCGCGCCGACGGCGTCCACGACGATGCGGCGCCACCGGCGCGTCTGCCCCATCGACAGGACGTCGTTGACGACGTCGTACTTGGGCGCCACGTCGTCGAACATGGCTGCTACTTCGTCAGGCCGCTTCTCCAGCGATGCACGATTCACTCGCCCATTGTCTCAAACAAACTCCCATCGCCGGACCGGTGTCCGCCCGACGTGCCGAACCTCACGGACCCGCACGAATGCGGCCCGACGCCGCGGAGTACGCTTGAGGCATCATGAGCACTCCGTCCCTCACTGCGCTGCCCCCTGCGCCCGGACAGTCCCGCGGACTCCGCAGCATCACCGTGGCACGGGCGGACATGGACCCGCAGACGGGCCTCCTCGACCACGTGGTCCGCAACGACGTCCATACCTGGATCCGCCGTGGAGGCGGACTCGTGGCCTACGGCGAGACCGCCCGGTTCACCGTCACCGGCCCGGACCGCTTCACGCTGGCCCAGGAATGGTGGCGTAGCGAACTCGCCGGCGCGGAGGTGCTGGACGATCTCGGGGTCCCCGGCACGGGCCTGATCGCCTTCGGCTCCTTCGCCTTCTCCAAGACCTCGCAGCACGAGTCACGCCTGATCGTCCCCGAAGTGGTGGTGGGCTGCAGCGAGGGCCGGACCTGGCTGACCCTGATCACCGACGACGCCGAGGCCGAGCTGAGTGCGGAGGCCGCGGAAGCGGCGCTCGCCGCCTACCTCGTGGAACCCGATCCCGGGCGCTCCCCCAGCCCGGGCGATCACCTCGGCCCGGGCGTGCTCAGCGAGGACCAGTACGAACGCGCGGTCGCCGAGGGCGTGAAGCACGTGCAGGCCGGCGAGCTGAGCAAGCTGGTGCTGGCGCGGGACGTCGTCGCGCACCTCGAGACGCCGATGGCCACGGCGCAGGTCCTGCGTGAACTGGCGGTGCGGTACGAGGACTGCTGGACGTACGCCGTGGACGGCCTGATCGGGTCGACGCCGGAGATGCTCATCAAGGTGGAGAACAACACGGCCCGCGCCCGCGTGCTCGCCGGGACGCTGGACCGGGCCAACGCCCCCGCCGACGACCCCGGCTACGCCGACCGCGTGCTCGCGGGGTCCGAGAAGCAGCTGCACGAGCACCAGATCGCGATCGACTCGCTCACCGAGACGCTCCAGCCGTTCACGAGTTCCATGACCTCCCACAGCGAGCCGTTCGTGCTGCAGCTGCCCAACGTGTGGCACCTCGCCTCGGACGTCACGGCGCAGCTGGCTGTGGACGACGACGGCCGCGTGCCGACGTCGCTGGCCCTCGTCCAGGCCCTCCATCCCACCGCCGCGGTCTGCGGCACCCCCACGACGGTCGCCGGGGCGCTCATCCGCGAACTCGAGCACCTGCAGCGCGGCCCCTACGCCGGGCCGGTGGGCTGGATCGACGCCGGGGGCAACGGCGAGTGGGGCATCGCCCTCCGCGGCGCCGTCGTCGAGACGCCCACGCGCGTGCGGCTCTACGCCGGGTGTGGGATCGTCGAGGGGTCGCAGCCCGAGGCGGAACTCGCGGAGACGTGGAGCAAGTTCCGGCCGATGATCGAGGCCCTCGGGCTGTCCCGATAACCGGGCCCAGGTTACCGATAGGCAATCCCTGTAGCCTGTGATGCACCTCTCCCTGACGCTAGAATCAGCAGGACCGTTCCCCGTCCCACCCCCGTCCGCCCAAGTGAGGTACCCATGCTTTCCAAGAAATCAGCACTGCTCGCCGCCATGGCCGCCGGCGCACTCGCGCTGAGCGCCTGCGGCGGAGGCTCCGACGACGCCTCCTCCGAGGAGGCGAGCGGCCTGAACCTCGTCTCCGAGGGCTCGCTCACCGTCTGCTCGGACATCCCCTACCCGCCCTTCGAGTTCGAGGAGAACGGCGAGTACACCGGCTTCGACATGGACCTGATGAAGGAGATCGCCTCGGGCATGGGCCTCGAGCTCTCCGTGCAGGACGTCGGCTTCGACGGCCTCCAGAGCGGCGCCGTCCTCGGAGCCCGCCAGTGCGACATCGGCGCCAGCGCCGTGACCATCACCGAGGAGCGCAAGGCGAACCTCACGTTCTCGGACCCGTACTACGACTCCCTGCAGTCCATCCTCGTGCCGACCGACTCGGACATCGCCTCGATCGACGATCTCGCCGGCAAGCAGGTCGGTGTCCAGCAGGGCACCACCGGCGCCACCTACGCCGCGGAGAACGCACCCGAAGCGGAACTGGTCCAGTTCCCCTCCGACGCCGAGATGTATGCCGCCATCCAGGCCGGGAACGTCGACGCCCTGCTGCAGGACCTGCCCGTGAACATCGGCCACACCGAGGACGGCGCGTTCACGATCGCCGAGGAGCTGCCGACCGACGAGCAGTACGGCTTCATCATGGCCAAGACCGGCAGCGAGGAGCTTGTCGCCGCCGTCAACGAGCAGCTGGGCACGCTGCGCGACAACGGCAAGTACCAGGAAATCTACGACACCTACTTCGCGGAGTAGCCCAGCCCTGCCTGTGCGGCCCCGGATGTCCGACGACTCCGGGGCCGCACGGGTGCCACCTCCCGAAGGAAGGTAGACCCCCGCGTGAAACGTTCAACCCGCAGACGCCTCACCCAAGGCGTCCTCTACGCGGTCTTCGCCGCCGTCGTCGTCTTCGTGCTCCTCGCCGCCGACTGGGCGACGATCCGGGCGTACTTCTTCGACCTCGACGTCGCCCTGGATGTCTTCCCCGAGATCGTCACGATCGCGGCGAAGAACACGGTCGTGTACACGGCCATCGCCTTCGTCGGAGGGCTGCTGCTCGGCCTCCTGCTGGCGCTCATGAAACTCTCCCCGGTGCTCCCGTACCGCTGGTTCGCGACCGGCTACATCGAACTGTTCCGCGGGCTGCCGGCGCTGCTGGTCATCTTCGGGTTCGCCTACGCCATCCCCATCGCCTTCCAGTGGCGGGCACCCGGCGGCAATGCCGGTGCGGGCCTGATCGCGCTCATCATCGTCTCGTCCGCCTACATCGCGGAGACCATCCGGGCCGGCATCGAGGCCGTGCCCAAGGGGCAGGTCGAGGCGGCGCGCTCGCTCGGCATGAACGGGCCGTGGACCATGGTCACCGTCATCCTCCCCCAGGCCTTCCGCATCATCACGCCCCCGCTGACGAACGAGCTGGTCATCCTCATCAAGGACACGTCGCTCCTCTTCATCGCGGGCATGGCCATCGGCGACCGCGAGCTGACCACGTTCTCGCGCGACGCCCTCACCAGCCAGGCCAACGCGACACCGCTCGTGGTCGCCGCGCTGCTGTACCTGGTGATCACGCTGCCGCTGACGCAGCTCGTCGCGAAGCTCGAACGACACAACAAGAGAGGCCGGTGATTCCGGTGTCCCACCCAGCATCGGCTCCTGCGCATTCCACGGCGGTCCCCGCGATCGAGGTCCGCGCGCTGTGCAAGAACTTCGGCACCAACGAGGTGCTCAAGGGCATCGACTTCCACGTGGACCACGGCGAGGTGGTGTGCGTCATCGGGCCTTCCGGCTCCGGCAAGTCCACGCTGCTCCGCTGCGTCAACCGGCTCGAGGAGCCCACCAGCGGCACGGTCATGGTGGAGGGCGTCGACATCACGGACGGCGAGACGGACCTCGACGACGTGCGCACGCGCATCGGCATGGTCTTCCAGCAGTTCAACCTCTTCCCGCACCTGAGCGTCCTGAAGAACCTGACGCTCGCACAGCAGCGTGCCAAGAAGCGCGGCAAGGCCGAGGCGATCGAGGTCGCCCACCGGAACCTCGAGAAGGTGGGTCTGGCGGAGAAGGCGGACGCCTTCCCCGCGCAGCTCTCCGGCGGCCAGCAGCAGCGCGTCGCGATCGCCCGCGCCCTGTCGATGGACCCGGACATGATGCTGTTCGACGAGCCCACCAGTGCCCTGGACCCGGAGCTCGTCGGTGACGTCCTCGAGGTCATGAAGCAGCTGGCCAGGGAGGGCATGACCATGATGGTGGTCACGCACGAGATGGGCTTCGCCCGCGAGGTCGGCGACCGCGTGGTCTTCATGGACGGCGGCGTCGTCGTGGAGCAGGGCAAGCCCGAGGACGTGCTCGGGAACCCGCAGAACGAGCGCACGAAGCTGTTCCTCTCGAAGGTGCTCTAGGCAGGACCCACCGCGGACGCCACCGCCCGGCGGACGCGGGCGTGGAGGTCACGGAGCGTCGAACGCTCCGTGCGGACCTCCAGGATGGAGCGGCCCCTGATGGGCCGCTCCATCGCCGTATCCAGCTCCGCCAGCGTCGTCGCCCGCTCGTAGCGCAGCCCGTAGGCGGCGGCGAGCGCGGCGATGTCCACGGTGTGCGGCGTCCCGAACAGTCGCTCGACGGCGGTCCCGTAGCGCGCCGTCGTGCTCTCCGCCCCGTGCTCGAGCAGGCCGAAGATCCCGCCGCCGCCGTCGTTGAGGACCACGAGCTGCAGGTCGGGCTGCGGTTCGCCGCTGCCGAGCAGCAGGCCCCCGACGTCGTGCAGGAACGTGAGGTCCCCCAGGAGGGCGCGCGTGGGGATGCCCGCGGCGAGGGCCACACCGGACGCGGTGGAGATGGTGCCGTCGATCCCGGCGAGCCCGCGGTTGGCGAAGACCTCCAGGGGGTGCCAGTCCGTCGCGGCGACGAGGTCCACGTCCCGGATCGGATTGGAGGAGCCGAGCACCAGGTTGCCGTCCGTGTGCTCCCAGACGGCGTCGGCCACCTGCAGCCCGGTGATGGACTGCTCGTCCTCCAGCAGCGACTGGATCGCGGCCTCCGCCGCCGCCCCGGCCGCCCGCCAGGATTGCAGCCAGGCCTCCTCGCCGCGCCCCGCGAACTCGAGCAGCTCCGGCAGGGTGTCGATGATGCGCTCGGGGCGCCGACCCTCCTCGAACCAGGCGACGGGCACCGGCAGGTACAGCGCGTGCTCGACGTCGGGCCGGGCCAGCAGTGCGGTGACCGGGCGGGACAGCGTGGGGCGCCCGAAGACCACCACGCGCGTGATGGCGGAGCCGAGGTGCTCCAGGAGCAGCCGGTAGGGGGCGACGGCGCTGCTGCCGAACCGGGCGTTGGAGGACGGCTCCGCGAGCAGCGGGAGGTCGAGGTGCGCGGCGAAGACCGCGGCGAGCTCCCCCGCACCGTGACCGGCGACGACGACGGTCCTGCTGCCGGACTGCCGAGGGTCCGCAGGGCGGGCGGCGCGCGGCTCCTCCCGTGGTGCGGGGTCGGCGGTGGGAGGTCGGATGTGCTGGGCGCGCTCATCCGCGCGTCCACCGGGGACCAGCGGGTCGCGGAAGGCGAGGTTCAGGTGCACGGGGCCCGCCGGCCGGGTGGGCACGCCCTCCACGGGGTGGCCGAGCGCGGCGCGCAGGGCGTCCCCGATCGCACCGCTCGGGTCCTCCCCCGCTCCGACGTCCGCGCCCGCGCGCACGTGCACGCCGAACAGATCCGGCTGCACCGTGGTCTGGTTGGCCCCGGTGCCCCGCAGCTCGCCGGGCCGGTCGGCGGAGACGACGACGAGCGGCACCGCGGCGTGGTTCGCCTCCATGATCGCGGGCAGGAGCTCACCCACGGCCGTGCCCGACGTCGTCACCACCGCCGCCGGACGCTGGGCGCCGAGCGCCAGCCCGAGGGCGGTGAAGGCACCGGACCTCTCGTCGATCCGCACATGCAGCCTCACCAGGCCGGCGTCCTCCGCCTCGGACAGAGCGTAGGCGAGGGGGGCGCTGCGCGAGCCGGGAGCGACGACGACGTCCCTCACGCCGCCCGCCACGAGGGCCCGGACGGCGTGCCCGGCCGACGCCGCGGAGTCGAGGGGTACGGGGGGCGTCGCTGCGGGTCCGGCCGCTATGTCTGTCACCGTTCCATCCTTCCACCCCGACACGGACGCGACCCCACCCGGGGGTGGGGTCGCGTCGGATCGTGGCATCAGCGGCTGTCCGCCGCCTCAGCCCTCATGCCGGACGCCTAGCGGCGCGGCTTGCCCTGGCGTGCGCGGCCGCGGCCCGAGTGGTCCTCGTCGCGGCGACCCTCGGACGCCTTGTAGACCTGGACGACCGACGGGCGCGGCAGCGCGGCTTCGCCCGCCCGCGGGGTGCCACCCAGGGGCACGTAGTCGGGGAACAGCGACGCCTGCGCGGCCCAGCTGCCGTCCTCACCGGGGTGCTGCACCGCGACGAACACCGTGCCGTCCTGGTCGTGGATGACCGGACCGCACGTCTCGGCGTCGCGGGGCACGGCGAGGAACTGCTGCACGCGACCGCGCTCGGCGCCCTCGAGTCCCACCTTGAACAGGCCGTCGGCGAAGCCCACGGTGCTCGGCTGGCCGTCCGTGGAGATCCAGAGGTTGCCCGCCGAGTCGAAGGCCACGTTGTCGGGGCAGGAGATCGGGGAGACCTTGTCCGTCGGGTAGCCGGCGAAGTAGGTGGAGGGGTTGCGGGCCGGATCGCCGCAAACGAGCAGCAGGTTCCACGTGAAGCGCGTGCCGGTGGCATTGCCGCCCGCTTCCGTGAGCTCGACGACGTGTCCGTCGCGGTTCGCGGTGCGGGGGTTGGCCTCGTCGGCGACGGCGTTGGTGCCCACGCCGCGGTTCGTGTTGTTGGTGCACGCCACGTACACCTTGCCGGTCCGCGGATTCGGTTCGACGTCCTCGCACCGGTCCATCTTGGTCGCGCCCATCTTGTCCGCGGCCAGGCGCGTGAAGACGGAGACCTCGGCGGCGGTCATGCCGGCGACCACGGACTTGTTGTCGATGAGCAGCGGCAGCCACTCGCCGACGCCGTCGAACGCCCCGTCGGAGGGGAGCGTGCCGGTGCCGTTGATCTCGGCCACGGAGTTGCCCTGGAAGCGGGCCACGTACAGCGAGCCCTCGCTCAGCAGGGTCATGTTGGCCTTGCGTGCAGCGGGGCTCGCGCCCGGCTGGACCTTCTTCGTGGACACGAACTTGTAGAGGTAGTCGAAACGCTCGTCGTCGCCCATGTAGGCCACGACGCGCCCGTCGGCGGCGACGGTCACGTTCGCGCCCTCGTGCTTGAAGCGGCCCAGCGCGGAGTGCTTCCTCGGCGTCGACGTGGGGTCGAAGGGGTCCACCTCGACGATGTAGCCGAAACGGTGCTTCTCGTTCTCGTAGCCCGCGTTGCGGGTGTCGAAGCGCGGCTCGTCGATCTCCCAGCCGCGCACCGTCGGCTTGCTGGTGATGCCGTAGCGGCGGTCGCCGTCGCTGGTGCCGGCGGCCACGAAGTAGCCGTTGAAGTTCTCCTCGCCGGAGAGGATGGTGCCCCACGGGGTGGTTCCACCGGCGCAGTTGCCGAGGGTGCCGAGGATGGTGCGGCCGGCCGCATCGTCCTTGGTCTTGAGCAGGTCCGACCCCGCAGCCGGGCCGGTCACCTCGTAGGGGGTGGTGGTCAGGTAGCGGCGGTTGAGCGGGGCACCCTGGACGTAGGACCAGGGCTTGTTCCTGTTCTTGCGCTCGAGCTCGACGACGGACAACCCGTGGGCCGCCTTGCCGATGCCACGGACCTCCGCCGCGGGCGTCGTCGGGGGCACCATGATGTTCTCGTTCGTGTACTCGTGATTGGCGAACAGGACCGCGCGGCGGCCCTTGCTCCCGGCGATCTCGAGGACGTCGGTGTAGTCGCAGTTGTAGCCGAACTGCAGCGCCTGCGCGGCGGCGGTCTGGTTGTTCGCGTCGAAGGCCGGCGACGTGCGGAAGAGCGGATCGCCCCACCGGATGACGGGCTTCCAGCCGTAGCCCTGTGGCACGGTCATGTCGTCGACCAGCGCGTCCACGGGTGCGATGGCGTTGAAGGCCAGCGCGTTCGACGCCCTCGACCCACCGGGCGCGGCGACGGCGGACCCGGCCCCGGTCTGCGAACCGACGAGGAGCGTCAGCGCACCCGCCGCCCCCGTGCCGAGGGCGCTGCGGCGGGAGAACTCGCGCGAGACGATGTCGCGGAAGTAGTTGTTGCCGGAGGTGTTGCAGACAGCGTCCGAGCACGCGTTGTCGCACTTCAGCGCGCAGGTGACGGCGCTGCGCTTTCCCTTGGTGTGGCCGAGCATGGGCAGCAGGCGGCGCGTGGTGTCAGTCATGGGGGTGGTACCTCTCGACAGGATGAACAGCGTTCGTCCTCACCCTGTCGAGGGCAGCTGAACAACCGCGGTGCACGCCGGTGAACCCCGGGTGAACGGGACCGGAACACACGTCAGTGCTGCTGCGCCGCGGCGAGCACGGCGTAGCACCGAGCCAGGCGGTCCAGCCACCAGCGCTGCCGCTCCCCCGCGGCGGCGTAGCGTTCCAGCCGCTCCTCCCGGACCTCGACGTCGCGCACCGGGAGGTACCCGTGCTCGGCCACGAGGGACGGCTCGGCGACGTCGCCGGCCATGAGCGAGACCGTGGCCAGGCCGCACGCATACGGGAGTGCCGGCAGAGCGGCGGCGAGGGCCACCCCGGCGCGGATGCCCACGGAGGTGTCGAGGGCGGAGCTCACGACGGCGGGCAGCCCGGCGCGGTCGATGATGTCCAGCGCCCGCCGCACTCCGCCGAGCGGTGGTGCCTTGATGACGAGGACGTCGGCGGCGTCCTCGCGTGCCACCCGCAGCGGATCGTCCTGGCGCCGCACACTCTCGTCGGCCGCGACGAGGACCGCCTCCCCCCGGCGGCGCAGTTCGAGCCGGACGGCACGGAGGCCGGGGATGTCCGCGACCGGCTGCTCAACGTACTGCAGGTCGAACCGTCCGAGGGCGTCGAGGGCCCGCAGCGCCTCCGCCACCTCCCAGCCGCCGTTGGCGTCGATCTTGATGCCGGCGTCGGGCAGGAGGCGGCGCACCTCGGCCACCCGGGCGACGTCGTCCGCGAGCGACTGCCCCCGCTCGGCCACCTTCACCTTGACCGCGCCCACCTCGCCGAAACGGGACAGCACCCCCTCGACGTCGGCGGCCCCGACGGCCGGGACCGTCGCATTCACCGGGATCGCGGACCGGACCGGGTCCGGGAAGCCGTGCCAGGCAGCTTCGAGGGCGCAGGCGAGCCACGGGGCGGATTCGGCGTCGTCGTACTCCAGGAACGGGCAGAACTCCCCCCAGCCGGACGGCCCCCGGACCAGCAGGGCCTCACGGACGAGGACACCTCGGAACTTCACGCGCATGGGCACCGAGACGACCCGCGCCGAGGCCGCCACCTCCTCGAGGGGCGGCAGGGAGAGGGCGTCCGGCAGGGGCTGGTCCGAGGTTCGCACGCCCTCAGGCTACGGGAGCCGCCCGCCCGCGGGGAGGTCGCGGGAGGGTGACGGGTCGGGACGGATCGTGTGGAACGATGGACGGGATGACGTCCCAGCGAACCTCCACCGGACCGGCGCGGGCAGCACGCTCGCCGCTGTTGTTCGTCCTGGCCGCTGTCTTCTGCGCCTCGGCCCTCGGATGGACCTACTGGGCCTTCGTCCGGACCACCAGGGGCCAGTTCGCGGACGAGTCGGCGTGGCGCGAGGCGGGCGTCGCCGCGCCCGACACCCAGCTCCCGTTCCTCCGCTTCCTCGACACCCTGCCGCTCGTCTCGGTGGTCGTCGCGGCGGCCGCGATCCTGTTCGTCGCCGTGGTGCGCAGGCGTATCGCGGCCGCGGTGACCGCCGTCGGCGTCATCCTCGCCGCGAACCTGACGACGCAGCTGCTCAAGAACATCGTGTTCGACCGCCCGGACCGGGGCGTGGAGACGCTCGCCTTCAATTCATTACCCTCAGGGCATACGACGCTCGCGGCCTCTGCCGCGGCCGCCGTCTTCATCATCGTGACGCCCCGGTGGAGGCCGTTCGCCGCGGCCGCCGGCGGCGCCTACTCCGTCCTCGCGGGCGCGGCCACGTTCATCAACCTCTGGCACCGTCCGGCGGACGTCGTCGCAGCGCTCCTCGCCGTCGGGACCTGGACGCTCATCGGCGGGCTCATCATCATGCGGACCGGCGACCACTGGAACAACTGGCACGGATTCGGCGCGCACTGGGCGTCCCGGCGCGGCTGGCTGGTGCTGTGCTGGGTGCTGGGGATCGGTGGCCTGTTGGTCTCCCTGGTGCTCTACCTCTCCGTCCTGGCCATCGGGCCGGCCCCGGAGCCCGGCACCGCGAACGTCCCGCTGTTCTTCTGGTGGGGGCTCACCTGGATCATCGGCGTCGGCTTCACCCTCGCGGCCGCCGCGGGGTGGCTCTTCTCCGCGCAGGCCCGCGTGACCGCTCCCCCGCGCAGCCGCTGACCCTTCGAGCCGCCGCGTTGATCCCACTCAACTGCTTCACCGAGTGGGCATGGTCGAACACTCCCACTCCACGGGGTCACCCGGTGGGCCTGCGTGTCAGCCCCGGGAACGCGCCGGTTCGGCCGATCCCGGGGCCGCCCGCGGGATCCAGTACCAGAGGACCCCGGCCCCGAGGAAGCCGAGCACCGCCGTCGCCCAGATGCCGGCCGACAGGGTGGCGAGGGCAGTCACGAGGGCGAGCAGCCCGGGGCCGCCCATGGTCCCGAAGTCCGTGAGCAGGCGCCAGATCCCGAGGAACTGCGGCCGGCCGGGCGACGGCGAGAAGTCTGCTCCGAGCGTCATGACGATGCCGGAGCCGATGCCGTTACCGAACCCGATGAGCAGGGCGACCAGGAGCAGACCGGTCGCGTCCACGGTCAGGGGCAGCAGCGTGAGCGCCGCACCCATGATGAGCATGCACGGGACCGCGATCCAGCGGCGGCCCCGGACGTCCATGACCTTGCCGGACGGATAGAAGATCAGCATGTCGATCGCGCCCGACAATCCGTAGATCAGCGCCGTGGCCGACGCGTCCAGGCCGATGTTCTCGGCCCACAGCGGCAGGACCGCCTGCCGGGTGGCCCGCACCGCCGCGATCAGCAGGACCCCGATCCCGACGGTGAGGAAGACCCGGGCGTGGCTGCGCATCAGGGAGCGCACCGTCGGCGGAGACGCGAGCGCAGCCCCGATCGGGGTCAGGGCCGTCATCGCAACCCGGCCCGGGGCGTCGAGTTCGGGGACACGCCAGCTCAGGGCCGCAGCGGCGAGGCTCGCCACTCCGCCCACCCAGTACGCGCCGTCGAGACCGACGGCGCTCATCGCGAGGGCCGCCGCGAAGGGCCCGACGAAGACCCCGATGCGCGTGACGCCCCCGAGCGTGGACAGCGCGCGGGCGCGGAAGTACGCGGGCACGGCCTCCGTGAGGTAGCTCTGGCGCGCCAGCCCGAACACCGCCCCCGCCATACCCACCATGAAGACGGCGGCGGCGAAGAGGGGGAGAGTCGGGGCCGCGAGCGCGAGGAACATGGCCGCCGCGCACCAGAGGGCCGCCCCCACGAGCGCCGTGCGTTCGCCGAACCGCGTGGCGATCAGGGTCGCCGGGACGTTCGTGACGAGGGAACCGATGCCCGAGAGCGTGATGACCAGCGCCGCCGTCGCCACGTCCGCACCGAGGTCGCGCGCGGTGAGCGCGATGACCGGCAGGATGGCGCCGGTGGCCACCCCGTACAGCAGCGACGGACCGTAGGCGCCCACGGCGATCGCACGGAGGTCGAAGGTTTCCTTGGGCACCCTTCCAGCCTAGTCCGCGGACGTCGGGCCGGGCAGGCGGCAGGCCCGGGGCTATTCGGCGCCGTCGGGCCCGCGGCCGGTGGACTCCGCGTCCCCGCCGCCGGCGACGGGGCCGAGCTTTTCGAAGAGGGTCAGCTGAAGCCCTGCCGGCCCGTCCAGCCGCGCGTTCAGGGAGCGCCAGGGTGTCTCCACCGGTTCGGCGATGACCTGCGCACCGCCGTTCCGTGCCCGGTCCGTCGACGCGGAGGCATCGTCCACTTCGAGGGCCACGCGGATCCGGCGGCTGGGCCGACCGTCTGCTTCGACGGCGTCGATCAGGCGCTTCTGGGCGGGATTGGCGATCTCGAGGGTGGCCCGGCCGGCATCGAGAATGGTCACCAGGGCACCACCCCCGCCCTGGAACGCTGCCTCTTCGGGCATGCCGAGGACGTCCCGGTAGAAGGCGACGGCGTCGTCGTAGTCCTCTGCCTCCACGACGAGCCGCAGCTGACGGACGGGCGGTACCGGGCCGGTGGGAGCGCTCATGGCTGCAGCCTAGGCGAGCAGCAGCCCGGCGGACAGGCCCAGCGCGGCCGCCGCGAGCGCCGCGAGCGCCGTGCCCGCTCCCGAGAGCACGGCGGCACCGACGCGGTCCGCCTGGAGCAGGCGCACCGTCTCGCTGCTCGCCGTGCTGAAGGTGGTGTACCCGCCGAGGAAGCCCACGCCCCAGATCAGTGTCCACTCGGGTGGGAGGACGGAGATCATGCCCAGCGCAGTGAGGAGACCGAGCAGGAACGAGCCGCTGATGTTGACGGTCATGGTGCCGATGGGGACCACACCCCGGAGGGGAGCGCGGATGACGCCGTCGAGCACGAAGCGCGCCACCGCGCCCAGCCCGCCCGCGGCACCGAGCGCGAGCACCACGGCGAGGCTCACGGCCGTCCTCCCGGGAGTCCCGAGGACCGGCGGCGGACCAGGTGTCCCGCGACGACCCCGAGCGCCGTCGCCCCGAGCCCCACCAGGACGGACAGCGCGAGGTAGGCGAGGCCCGCGGCGGCCCGCCCGCCGCCCAGGAGGAGCGCGGAGTCGACGGCGAGCGCACTGTAGGTGGTGAAGCCGCCCAGGAAGCCCGTGCCGAAGAGGAGCCGGACCGCGCGACGCCGGCCCGCATCCGGCCCCCGCCGCGCCAGTGCCTCGAGGAGCAGGCCGAGGGCGAACGCCCCCGCGATGTTGGTCAGGAAGGTGTCGACCGGGAGGCCCGCCGTCTCCGGGAGAACCTCGGACAGCCCGAACCGCGCGAGGGTCCCGCCCATGCCGCCGAGGAACACCAGCCCGAGGTACTCGGGCCGGAGGTGCGGTGGCGCCTCACGCCGAGCGCGTCGGCTCAGACTCTGCGGATCAGGCAACGTACCGTGCGAGGAAGTCCAGGGTCCGGGTCCAGGCGTCCTCGGCCGCCTCGGCGCGGTAGGCGAAGCGGTTCGAGTCGTTGAAGAACGCGTGGCCCGCCCCCGGGTACACCACGGCGGTGAAATCCACGCCCGCTTCCGCCATCGCCGTCTCGAGCGCCGGCAGGCCGGCGATCAGGCCCCCGTCCTCGTCCCCGTAGAAGGCGAGGACGGGCGCCGTGATCCGGGAGAGTTCCTCGCCCGAGAAATCGGCATGGCCGTAGAACGGCGCGCAGGCGAGCAGGCGCGGCTCGTGGACGGCGAGCGAGAAGCTGTAGGTCCCGCCGAAGCAGAAACCGGTGATGCCCACGCGTCCTGCCACCTCGGCGTCGTCGTGCAGGAAGGTGAAGCAGGCCCGGACACGCTCCGTGGTGAGCACGCCGAACTCGGGATTCTGCAGCGGCGCGAGAAGCGCCCGGAGCTTCGGCTGCGCCTCGTTGCGGGCCGCCTCGTCCGGCCCGAAGAGGGCCTCGCCGAGCCCTGCGGTGGTCTCCTCGGTGATGCCCTGGTCGGCCAGGAGATCGGGGGCGACGACGACGTAGCCTTCACGGGCGAAGCGGTCGGCGACATCGCGGGTGTGGGAGACGAGTCCCCACACCTCATGGATGAGGACGAGGCCGCCCCGCACCGGTCCGTCGGGTCGCGCCACGTAGGCGGAGAGTGGGCCGGTGGTGGTCGGTATGTCCTGGAGCGGGCTCATCCGCCTAGGTTTGCACGCTTGGTGATGCGGCGCCAACCGCCCGCGCGGTGGTCAGCGGTGACGGGCCGGAAGATCTCCCGGAGACCCGGCCCGTGAACGAGGGAGGATCGTGCGACGTGTGCCTTTCAGGATCTCTCCGGGCATCCTCGGACGGGGCGCTGTCAGGCGAGGGACAGGAAGAGCTTCTCGAGGTCCTTCCTGTCCATGCTCGCGTCCTTCCGGAGGCGGCACTGCTCCAGGCCCGTGGCGATGATGGCGAACCCTTTCTCCGAGGTCGAGGGACTCCGTACCTTATACCCCAGGGGGTATTTTGACTACCCCCGGGGGTATCTGCGATACTCGGGGGGGTATTCATCTTCCCCCTACCGAGAGGCCAGCAATGACTTCCCCCACCGCGGCCACAGCCGTCACCGCCCTTGCTCCCGAGACCCTGCGCACCTGGATCACCGAGCACGAGGACCTCATCGTGATCGACGTTCGATCCGCCGCCGAGTACGAGTCCATGCACATCAAGGGCTCCTACAACGTGCCCCTGCCGCTGCTGTCCGAGCACACCGATGAACTCGCCGCACGGCTGGGCTCCCGCGTGGTCCTGGTATGCCAATCCGGAGTCCGCGCCGAGCAGGCACGCCAACGCCTCGGCAAGGCCGGCATGGACAGCACCTACGTCCTCACGGGCGGGGCCCCCGGCTTCGCGGCCGCCGGCGGCGACGTCGTCCAGGGCAGGGACCGCTGGGACCTGGAGCGCCAGGTCCGTCTGGCCGCGGGCTCGCTGGTGATGCTGGGCCTGACAGGAGGCCGGTTCATCTCGCCGAAGGTCCGCGTCCTGGCCGGCGCCATCGGTACCGGTCTGACGTTCTCCGCAGCAACCAACACCTGCGCCATGGGCAAGGCCCTCTCGGTGATGCCCTGGAACAGGGCGACGACGGAACCCACCCGCGAGAGCGCCATCCTTCAGCTCCCCGTTCCCGCGACCGACGGAGCCGCAGCGGCATGATTGCGGCCCTGCTCCTGGGGCTCCTCGTCGGTATCGTCCTGGGCGTAGTGGGCGGCGGCGGGTCGATCATCGCCGTTCCGGCCCTGGTGTACGGGATAGGCATGAGCCCGGCCCAGGCGATCCCGACCTCGCTCCTGGTCGTGGGGCTCTCCTCCCTGGCCGCGTTGCTGCCCCGTATCCGCGAAGGCCTGAACTGGCCCGTGATCGCCCTGGTCGGAGCAGCGGGCATCCCTGCGGCCTGGGGTGGGGCGGCCGTGGGCCGGCTCGTGGACCCCGACATCCTGATGCTGGCATTCGCACTGATCATGGTGGTCGCCGGCATCCGGATGCTCGTCGCGACCCGCGAGAGCGAGGGCTCCTGCAGCACCGGTCCCACCCGGGCTTTCCGGACCTGCGCACCCAAGGCGGTGGCAGTGGGCCTGCTCGTAGGCTTCCTCACCGGCATGCTGGGTGTAGGCGGCGGCTTCCTCATCACCCCGGCCCTGACGATCTTCCTCGGCCTGCGCATGAAACAGGCAGTCGGCACGTCCCTGGCGATCATCGTCATCAACTCCGCCGCAGGTTTCAGCGCCCACGCCGCCGGATACACGATCGATTGGCCGACCACGCTGACCTTCGCCGTCCCGGCCATCCTCGGCTCGATGGTCGCCGCCCGGTTCGCCCGACGACTGAAGGACAAACACATCCGCGTCTCGTTCGCGGCACTCATCTTCGCCGTGGCGGCGTGGGTCACCGCCAGCACTGTCACCGCCTGACCCCTCACCGATAGGAGAACACCATGGGCCTCTTGAATTCCCTGAAGAAAGCCTTCGCCAAGCCCTACAGGACGATCTCGGTCGCCGAAGCCAAGGAGCTCCTGTCCTCGGGCGCCACCCTCGTCGATGTCCGGTCAGTCCAGGAATGGCGCTCCGGTCGGGCACCGAAGCCCAAGCACGTCCCCCTGGACCGACTCCAGGCAAGCACTGCCGGAATCCCGCAGGGCCGGCCGGTGATCGCCATGTGCCAGTCCGGAGTCCGCTCCGCATCGGCGGCACAACTGCTGGCAGCCAAGGGCTACGAAGCCTTCTCCCTCCGCGGCGGGATGACAGCCTGGCGGCAAGCCGGCGAAACCGTCCGCTGAGAACACCACCCTCGAAGGAGAATCCAATGGCTGAAATCACCATCACGGAAACCGAACAACGACGCCCTACCGCCCGCATCCTCGACGTCCGCGAGGACTTCGAGGTCGTGGAGGGCATGATTCCCGGTGCCCTGCACATCCCCATGGGCCAGTTGCAGGCACGCCTGCCCGAGCTGGACCCCTCGATCCCGATCATCGCCGTCTGCCGCAGTGGAAACCGCTCCGCCAGCGTCGCCGACGCCCTCAACGGTGCCGGCTTCACCGCGGACACCATGGCCGGCGGCATGACCGCCTGGACCCGCGCGGGCTTCCCCACCACCTGAGCCCTCAGGACCACCACGACACCCCGTCCCACACCCGGAAGGACACAAAAGACCATGACAACCATCGACGTCACGGAACAAAGCCTCGCTGAGACCCTGGAGAAGAACGACATCGTCTTCGTCGACTTCTGGGCAGCATGGTGCGGCCCCTGCCGCATGTTCGCCCCCACCTACGGAGCCGCCGCGGAAAGGCACCCGGATATCGTCTTCGCCAAGGTGGACACCGAAACCGAGCAGGCCCTCGCCGCAGCGGCGAGCATCACCTCCATCCCGACCCTGATGGCCTTCAAGGACAAGACACTGGTCTTCTCCCAGCCCGGGGCCCTGAACGCCGCGGGGCTGGAGGAGGTCGTCCAGGGCGTGAAGAACCTGGACCTGGACAAACTCCGCACGGATGCAGCCCGGCACCAGGCCTGAGGCGGGATACCCGCCCGAACCGTTGCGCATCATCACGGACGACGGACTCGCGGTCCTCCGGCCCGGCGCCGCACCGGCGGACGTCCGGAGCGGGGTCACCGAGTGGTACCGCTGCGGCCACCGCGTCACCTGCACGCCGCCGCCGGAGAATCGACCGCACGCGCGGCGGCGGCACGCCCCCTCATCCATCGTGGACCGGCTCCGCCGCCGGCCCACGAGCAGTTCCCGACCTGCCGCAGCCCACTTGCGGTATACCCCTAGGGGTATTACGCTGAAGGAGAGCTAGATACCCCAGGGGGTATCGAGCACCGCCCCGACCGAAGGAGTACCCGATGCTGATCGAACGCATTTACGACGAGGACCTCGCCCAGGCCAGCTACCTGATCGGCTGCCAGGCCAACGGGACGGCGGTCGTCGTCGACGGCCGCCGCGACATCGCCGTCTACCAGGACCTCGCCGCGAAGAACAACATGAGGATCGTGGCCGTCACCGAGACCCACATCCACGCGGACTACCTCTCGGGCACCCGCGAACTGGCCGCCGCCACCGGTGCGACGATCTACGTCTCCGGCGAAGGCGGACCGGACTGGCAGTACGCCTTCGACGGGACCCGCCTGTTCGACGGCGACGCGATCACCGTCGGCAACATCAGCATCCAGGCCGTCCATACGCCCGGGCACACCCCCGAGCACCTGTCCTTCCTCGTCACCGACGGCGCGTTCAGCGACCAGCCCGGCTACCTGCTCTCAGGGGACTTCGTGTTCTCCGGGGACCTCGGCCGCCCCGACCTCCTCGATGAAGCCGCGGGCGGCGTCGATACCCGCTTCGAGGGGGCGAAGCAGCTGTTCCGGAGCCTGCAGGAGAAGTTCCTGACCCTGCCCGACTACGTGCAGGTCCACCCCGCCCACGGCGCCGGCAGCGCCTGCGGCAAGGCCCTGGGCGCGATCCCGTCCTCCACCGTCGGCTACGAGCGGCTCTACTCCTGGTGGGGCCCCTACCTCGCGGCGAACGACGAGCAGGGCTTCATCGACGAACTCCTCGACGGCCAGCCCGACGCCCACGCCTATTTCGGCCGGATGAAGCGCGAGAACCGCGACGGCCCCGCCATCATGGGCGAGCGCGCACCCCTGACCGAACTCGACCAGGACGACGTCGCCAAGGGTATTGCCGCGGACACGGTCACGTTCATCGACACCCGCACCGCCGACGAGGTGCACACCGGGACCGTGGCGGGGTCCCTGAACATCCCCGCACGCCCCACGCCCGCCACACACGGTGCCTGGGTCGTCAACCCCGAGACCGACAACAACCCGCTGGTCCTGCTCGCCTCCGGCCAGGACCAGGCCCAGGAGCTGTGGGACCACCTGGTCCGCGTCGGTATCGATAACGTCGCCGGGTACGTCACCAGCCTCGACGGACTACCCGCCACCACCCCGAAGCTGATCCAGCCCGCCGAGCTCGAGGGTTTCGACACCGCCATGGTGCTGGATGTCCGGAACCGCACCGAACACACCGCAGGACACATCCCGGGCGCCCACCAGCTCAATGGCGGACGCGTCATGTGGCACCTCGACGAACTCCCCGCCGACGGCACCATCGTCAGCTACTGCCAGAGCGGACTCAGGAACTCGGTCGCCGCAAGCGCCCTCCGCCGGGCCGGCTACGACGTCGTCGAACTCGACGGCAGCTACGCGGCCTGGACCGCCTCGCAGCAGGCACGGGAAACCGTGTCCGCCAACTGAACAGGTCTCCCTGGACACAGGCCATGGCGGCGGCACGGTGGACCCGGCCGCCGCCATCGCTCTGCCCCCGACCATGCTGCCGCCTTTGCGCTGTCCGGCAATGGACAGCACCGCGCGCCGGACGTTAGAGGGAGCTGGTCCAGGTACAGGTCACGTCGAGTATTGGCGGCACTGCGCAAGGCGCTGCCCAACAAGCCCGGTTCCGCCGTCCCGCCGCGTGGATCAGCAGACCCTTCATGTCCATGGCTGGGCGGACCTCAGGAGTGGGGGGGGCGAGCCCCACCCCTCATGGATGGGGACGGGCTCATCGGCCTGGGTTGGCATGCTTGGTGATGCTGCGCCAACCGCCGGCGCGATTGTCGGCGATGACGGCCCGGAAGATCTCCCGGAGCGCGTCCTCGGCGACCGGATGGTCCTCGTAGACGGCGATCGTCCGGCCTGTCGCGTTGCCGTGGCCCCCGGTGATGATGCCGTGCGGGTCGGGGGCCAGGCCGCCGTCGTAGAGGAAGACATCGACGTGGTCCCTGGTGGCGAGAAGAGCGCACACGTTGCCGTGGAGCACGAAGTGGGGCTGACGGGTGCGCTTGATCGTCTCCTCGACGTCAGGATCGGCCTCGTGCGCCACCCGGCGGACGGTGCGGCAGATCTCCTGCTGCCAGGCGGGCAGGGCGGCGATGTAGTCGTCGATACGGGCGTCAGGGGCTCCGGCCATGTGCACAGTCTGCCAGCGGGGGAAGCAGCAGGAAGGGCCGAGGGAGCCTGCACCCACCACCGTGACCGAGGGCGCCGGACACCCCGGACTACAGTTGCCGGGTGCCCTCCCCCACCTTGCCATCCGGCGTGACCATGCGCGGGCTGTCGGCGGTCGACGCCGCCGCCCTCGCCCGGGCATACCGGGACAACCGGGAGCACCTCGCACCGTGGGAGCCGCTGCGGGACGACGCCTTCTTCGCCGAGGCGGGCCAGGCCGAGCAGATCACGCGGCGACTCGAGGGCCTGGCGGCCGGCACCGACGTGCTGTGGGTCCTGGTGGCGGACGAGCGGATCGTCGGCACGATGACCCTGTCCGGCATCGTCCGCGGCCCGTTCCTCAGCGCCCATGTGGGCTACTGGGTCGACGCGCGGATGCAGGGCCGGGGCGTCTGCTCGGCCGCCCTGCAGGCAGCGTTGCAGCATGCCCGGGACGAGCTGGGACTGCATCGCGTCGAGGCGTCCGTCCTGCCGCGCAACGCTGCGTCGACCGCGGTCCTGCACCGGGCGGGATTCGGCCTCATCGGGACGGCGCCGTCCTACCTCCGCATCGCCGGGACCTGGCAGGACCACCTGCTGTACCAGCGCCTCCTGCACTGAGGCGCCGACCCGTCGACCCCCGGAGACGCCGGGCATCAGAGCGCGCCGAGCGCCTGCGCGATCGGCACGGCGGAGGCTGCGGCCCACGCCTGCGGACGGCACGACGCCGGGTAGGGCACCGGCCGCTCGACGTCGTCGGCCGCATGCCCCGAGAAGAGTTCGGGCAGCCGCCAGTCGAAGCCCTCGGCGGCATCGAGCAGCCCGAGCGCGAGGACCGCGGCCTCGTCCGCGAAGCCCGCCCGCAGCATCCCGCTGATGATCATGCCGGTATCGTGGCTCCACACGGACCCGGCATGGTACCGCGTGGGCCAGAAGCCCCCATTCGTCGTCGAGACCGTCCGGATGCCGAAGCCCGAGAACATCGTCGGGTCCAGCAGCCGAGCGACCACCACGGCTTCCTCCTCGGCCGTGAGGATCCCCGTACCGAGGAGGTGGCCCATGTTGCTCGTCACGCCGTCGACGGCGCGCTTCTGCGCATCGAGGGCAATCGCCGGGTAGCGGCCGGTGTCATCCGAGCACCAGAACGAGTCCCTGAAGCGCTCCGCCAGCGAGCCCGCGTAGCTGCGCCAGCCGTCCGCGCCAGGGCGGCCGAAGGCCTCGAGCAGGGCCGCTCCCCCGAGGGCCGCCTCGTAGGCGTAGCCCTGGACCTCGCTCAGCGCGATCGGCCCCTCGGCGAGGGAGCCGTCGTGCCAGCGGATCGAATCACCGGAGTCCTTCCAGCCCTGATTGGCCAGGCCGTGTCCGCTCGTGTCGAGATACTCGAGGAAGCCGTCGCCGTCCGAGTCCCCGAAGTCGCGCAGCCAGGCCAGCGCCTTCTCGAGCGGATCGAGGAGGTGCTCGACGACGTCGTCGTCGAGGCCCGCGCGCCAGGCGTCGTGGAGCAGCATGATCCACAGCGGCGTGGCGTCGATGGTGCCGTAGTAGACCGGCGGCAGCGCGATCCCGGTGCCGCCCTCCTCGAACTGGAGCGTGCCGCGGCGCACCTCGTGGAGGATCTTGCCCGGCTGCTCGGCCGTGGAGGCATCACTGACGGCGCCCTGCCGGGAGGCGAGGGCGGCGAGCGTCGAGCCGGCGAGCTCCGTGGACACCGGGAGCAGCATGCGCGCGGCGATAAGGGAGTCACGGCCGAACATCGTGAAGAACCAGGGCGCGCCTGCAGCGAGGAACGTCGCTGCAGGCTCATCCGCCGAGGCCATGCGGAGGCCGTTGAGGTCCGAGATGGAGCGGCGCAGCAGGTGATCGAGGCGGCGATCCCCCACCGCCGGCACCTGCAGGGGTCCGGTGGTGGGAGCGATCATCGGGGCACCCGCGTCCCGCAGCGCCAGCGACCAGACCACTTCTGCCGCCGATCCCGGGTCGACGGTGACCAGCCACCGGAGGTCGATCACGCCGCCGTCGAAGGAGACGGACGCCGTGCCGGGATCGAGCACGGCGGAGGTGTCGTCGTTACGCCAGTTCCACTGCAGCCCGTCGACCCGGAGCGGCGCGCCGGGCCCCTGGCCGGACTTCACCTTCTCCATCGGCGTGCTGTCCGCCGTGAGGCTGCAGGCGAGCGCCACGGTCAACGGTTCATCGAGAGCGGACTCGATCCGCAGGACCTCGCGGACACCCTCCGCGGACGCCGTCCGGGTGCGTGTGAGCTGCACGAGCGGATCCGCGCCGGCATTCTCGATCCGGACCATTGCCAGGAAGTCCACCCGGCGAGCCGACCTCACCTGGGCGCTGACCCACTCCGGTTCCGTACCGTCCACCGTCAGCACGGCCCGGCTGATCACTCGGTCGTCCCCGCAATGGATGCCCTGCGCACCTGTGGCACGGATTTGGCCGTGGGGATCCGACCACGCCTGGATGGGTGCGCTGAACACGCCGGTCAGATCGTGCAGGAAAGGCTGGAGGTGCGCCATCGGAGCTCCTTGTGGTTGGTCCAGTCGTCCACCCTCGCAGGGGATTCACACTGTTGGATCGTTCAAATTAGTCGCTGACAGCCTATTTGAACGTTCATATGGTTGTAAACACGCACCGACCGCCGGCGCCCGACCCGATGACGAGGAGGACGAACCCATGACGAAGACCACCCTGGTTTCCCTCGCTGACTCCCTCGGCGTATCACGGCAGACCATCTCGAACGTCATCAACGCCCCGCACCGGGTGAAGCCGGAGACCCGCGCCCGGGTCGAGGCGGCGATCGCGGCCAGCGGCTACCGCCCCAGCGCGGCAGCCCGGCAGTTGCGGACCCGCCGCTCCATGAACCTCGGCCTGCGACTCATGCCGGTTCACGACGGCATCAACGGCTCCATCCTCGACCGCTTCCTGCACTCCCTGACGGAGACCGCGCAGCGCGAGGGCTACCGGCTGACGCTGTTCTGCGCCGACTCCGACACCGACGAGATCCGCCAGTACGAGGAACTGCTCCAGGTCTCCGACATCGACGGGTTCGTCCTCACCGGCACCCACCACGGCGACCGCCGGACCGCCTGGCTCCTCGACCACGACGTCCCCTTCGCCGCCTTCGGCCGGCCCTGGGACGACGCCGAGGATCCCCTCCGGAGCAGGCACGCGTGGGTCGACGTCGACGGCGGGGCCGGGACGGCCGAGGCCACCGCCGCCTTCCTCGGTGAGGGCCACGAGTCCATCGGGTTCCTCGGCTGGCCGACCGGGTCGGGGGCCGGCGACGATCGCCGTGCGGGCTGGCAGCGCACCCTCGCGGCCGCCGGCGTCGGACCCGGCCGCATCCAGGAACTGACGGCGTCCATCGACGACGGCGTACAGACGGGGGCAGTGGCGGCCCGCCACCTCCTGGCAGCAGGCGCGACGGCGATCGTCTGCGTGAGCGACTCCCTCGCACTGGGCGCCGCCATGCAGCTGCGCCTGGCCTTCCCCGGCATACCGGCGGCCGTGACGGGCTTCGACGACACCCCGGTGGCCGCTGCCGTCGGGCTGTCGAGCGTCGCCCAACCCATCGAGGACGCCGCCCGCCACGCGATCGCCGTCCTCACCCACCAGCTTGCGGAAACGACCACGGGAGGCGCGGGCGGCCTGGCGCCGGAGCAGCACCTGCTGCTCCCGGCGACGCTCGTCCGGCGCATCCCCTATCCCATCGACACCGGCATCCCCACCGCCGGCACCACCTGACAGCACCCCACCGAAGAAGGACACAGACAATGATGACTGGCACTCCACGAAGCTCCCGACGCCTTGCCGCCGCAACCCTGGTGGCCGTAGGCGCACTGGCACTGACCGCCTGCGGCGGGTCGGGCTTCTCCAACGCCGGCGAGGGCTCGGGCGACCAGACCGAGGCCACGGACGCTCCCCTGACCGTCCTGATCGGATCCTCGGGCACCGCCGAGACGGACGCCGTGACCGAGGCAGTGTCCTCGTGGTCCGCAGAGTCCGGCACCGACGCGACCGTGAACGTCGCCTCGGACCTCCCGCAGCAGCTCAGCCAGGGCTTCGCCTCCGGCAAGCCCGCCGACGTCTTCTACGTCTCCGCGGACTCCTTCGCCGGCTACGCGGCCAACGGTTCGCTCGAACCCTACGCGGAGGACCTCCCCGCCAAGGACGACTTCTACCCGGCGCTGCGCGAGGCGTTCACGTACGAGGACACGCTCTACTGTGCGCCGAAGGACTTCTCGACGCTGGCGCTCGTGATCAACGACGAGCTCTGGGCCGCAGCCGGCCTCTCGGAGGAGGACATCCCGACCACCTGGGACGAACTCGCGGAGACCGCGAAGACGCTGACGAAGGAAGGCACTGTCGGACTGGCCTTCAGCCCCGAATTCCAGCGCGTCGGCGCGTTCGCAGCCGCGGCCGGTGGCGGCCTGGTCACCGGCGGCGAAGCGACCGCCAACAGCCCCGAGAACGTCGAAGCGCTCACCTACGTGCAGCAGTTGCTGAACGACGGCGTGGCCAGCTACTCCTCGGACCTCGGCGCAGGCTGGGGCGGCGAAGCCTTCGGCAAGGGGCAGGCCGCCATGGTCATCGAGGGCAACTGGATCGCCGGCGCCATGAGTGCGGACTACCCGGACCTCGGCTACACCGTCGCGGAACTCCCCGAGGGTCCGGGCGGCAAGGGCACCCTGCAGTTCACCAACTGCTGGGGCATCGCCGCGGACAGCGACAACGTCGAGGGCGCACGGCAGCTCGTGGAGCAGCTGACCTCGGTCGACAGCCAGCTGGCCTTTGCGGAGGCCTTCGGCGTGATGCCGTCCGTCCAGTCCGCAGCAGATCAGTGGTCGGAGCAGTACCCGGATCTCGCTCCGTTCATCGCGGGCGGCGACTACGCCCAGAACGTCCCGGCCCAGCCCGGCGCCGTGGACGTCGTCGCCGAGCTCAACGCGCAGCTCGAGAGCCTGAAGACTGCCGATCCGCAGCAGCTCCTCGACGGCATCCAGCCGGACCTCGAGGCCGTGATCGCCGACACCCAGTAGGGCATCAAGACCCGCGGCAGCGCCCGACCCGCAGGACGGGCGTTGCCGCGGTCCACCCCTGGCCAGGCCCTCATGGCCGGCCGCACCGCTGCAAAGGAGCACCCCGGTGGCACGATCGAGTACCTCCCCCCGACGCACAGGCAGCGCCCGTCGTCGAACCTCGCGAGGGCAGCAGGGCCTCACCGGCTGGCTGTTCATCTCGCCGGTCGTGCTGATCCTCGACCTCTTCCTCGTCATCCCGGTCCTGATGGCGGCGTGGGTGAGCATGTCCGACTGGACCGGGCGCGGCAGCCCGCTCGGGGAGTCGGTCTCCTTCGTGGGCGGGGAGAACTACACCGCGATCCTCGACGGCGACGGACTGGCCTCCCGCGATTTCGGGACGTCCATCCGGAACAACCTGTACTACGTCCTGCTCGTGGTGCCCCTGCAGACCGGGCTGAGCATGTTCCTGGCGGTCCTCGTAAATCGGGAAGTGCTCCGCGGGCGGGGATTCTTCCGCACGGCGTTCTACTTCCCCTCGGTCACGAGCTCGGTGGCGATCACGGTCCTCTGGCTGTTCCTGTTCAGCTCCACCGGCGTCGTGAACCGCGTGCTCTCCTTCATCTCGGTGACCGGGCCCAACTGGTTCCAGGATCCGCGCGGTGTGATCCACCTGATCCTCGCGGCAGCCGGCATCGGGACCGCCCCGGAATCCCTGAACGAGCCCGCCTTCCTCGGCATCTCAGGGTGGGAGTGGCTCGCGGGCCCGTCCGTGGCGATGAGCGCGTTCATCCTGATGGCGATCTTCACGACGTCGGGCACCTTCATGCTGCTGTTCATCGCCGCGTTGCAGAACATCAGTGGCGAGGTGCAGGAGGCGGCTATGGTCGACGGCGCCAACGGCTGGCAGCGTTTCTGGCAGGTGACCCTGCCCATGCTGCGGCCCACCCTGTTCACCGTGCTCACGCTCGGGCTGATCGGTTCCTGGCAGGTGTTCGACCAGATCTACACCGGCACGCAGGGCGGTCCCGCGAAAACCACGCTGACCCCGGCCTACCTGTCCTTCAGCACCGCCTTCAACAACCAGCGATGGGGTGAGGGTGCCGCAATCGCATTCATCCTGTTCGCCATCATCGTGGTCCTCACGCTGCTGCAGCGCCTCGCGCTCCGCGAGCGCGACATCCCCCGGCGCCGCCGCATCGTGCCGGTGACGGTGTCATCCACCGGCGCGCGCACCGCCTCCAGCAGCGCCCTGCCCGTCAAGGAGCCGAAGCCATGAGCCAGCTCGCCACCCGTCCCGCCGCATCGACGCCTCCCCCGCAACCGACCCCGTCCGCCGCCCGGCGCCGGAAGTCCCCGGGCGTGGGGCGCAGGGCGCTGACCCTCTACGTGCTGCTGGCCGTCCTGGCCCTGATCTACATCTTCCCGTTCCTCGTCCAGGTGTCGAGCTCGTTCAAGACGGAGCCGGAGGCGGCCCAGAACCCGCTCGGGCTGATCCCCCAGAACTGGACCACCGCGGCCTACACCCAGCTCTTCGCAGCGTCGGACTTCCCCACGTGGGCGCAGAACTCCTTCATCGTCACCCTCTTCGTGACGGCGGGCCGCGTGTTCTTCAACTCCCTCGCCGGCTACGCCCTGGCTCGCATCCCGTTCCGCGGGCGGGGCCTGGTCTTCGCCCTCCTGGTGGCGATCATGGCCGTGCCCGGCGTGGTGCTGCTCATCCCGAAGTTCCTCGTCATCAACCAACTCGGCATCTACGATTCCTACGCCGGAATGGTATTGCCGCTGCTCGCGGACGCCGCAGGGGTCTTCATCATGAAGAACTTCTTCGAGTCCATCCCGGCCAGCGTCGAGGAGCAGGCGAGGATCGACGGCGCCGGGACGTTCCGGACCTTCTGGTCCGTGGTCCTCCCCATGGCCCGCCCCGCCGTCATGACCATCGTCATCCTGTCCTTCCAGGGGTCCTGGAACGAGCTGAACCACTTCATCGTGTCCACGCAGGATCCGGCGCTCACCACCCTGACGAAGGGCGTCGCCCAGCTCTCGTCGGGCCAGCTGAGCCAAGGCACGCAGTACCCGCTGAAACTCGCGGCAGCGGCCCTGATGACCGTCCCGGTGGCCATCGTCTTCTTCGTCTTCCAGAAGCGGATCATGAACGCGTCGGCGGGTGCCGTGAAGGAGTAGGGCCGGCCCTTCGGTCGATGCCGCGCCCTCTGGATCGCGTCGCCGGCCGGGGGTACCATCGGTCCCACACCACCAGTCAACGACGACGGACGTGTGATGACCACCAGGCTGCTCCTTCCCCTTGCCACCCTCAGCATCTCCCTCGGGATCTTCGCGCTCGCCGCGGGGTCCCGGTACTACCCCCTCCTCCTCATCGTCACGGGCGGCGTCCTCCTCGCCCGGCTGTGCATCCGCCCGGGCGGCCCCCGGACCCCGCCGGCTGCCATGGGTCGCGAGAAGGCCGATCCCTCTCCCCATGGACGGTTCTCCATGCCCCCCGTGGAGGGCTGCTCGCCCGAGCGCCTGCGTGAGGCGCGCGATCTCGCAGCGCGGGTCCTCGACGCGACGGGACCGCGGCAGCACCAGCCCTGACGCTGCCGGCGCGCCCGGTGACCAAAGCCTCTGCCGCTGCGCCCGAGCGCGACCGACCATGGGCATGACGGTGGCGCAAGGACGGCCGCCCCGGATCCGGGTGCATCGAGGCGACTCTCGCGGACGCCGTCCGGGGGGAGAAACCATGACGGCGACACCAGCCGGAACCGGACGGCGGCGCTCGGCCGCTATCGTCCTCACGCTCGTCCTCCTGGTGCTCACCGTGGTGCTCACCGTGGTGATCGCTGTGGTGATCGCGGGCCGCGCCGGCGGCCCACCGCCGTCGGCCGAGCCCGTGCAGACCTCGCCGGGGCCGGTCACGACCTCCCCCGGCCCGACGGCGCCCGTGCCGGAGCCGACGCCCCCACCACCCTCCACACCCTTCCCACCGTCACTGCGCGGTCAGGACCTCACGGTCATCCCCGGCGCAGGGAACGTGGTGGCACTCACCTTCGACGCCGGCGCCAATTCCGCCGGCCTGCCGAAGATCCTGTCGACCCTGTCCGCCAAGGGAGTTCCCGCCACCTTCTTCCTGACCGGGACCTGGGCCACGGCGAATCCCGGAGGTGCCGGGCAGATCACCGCGGCGGGTCACCGCGTCGCGAACCATTCCATGACGCACCCCGGCTTCACGAGCCTCTCGGATCCGCTCATCGCCCAGGAAGTGCTCGGCGCCGAGCAGACGATCCTGGCGGCCGGCGCCGATCCCCGCCCGTTCTTCCGCTTCCCCTTCGGTGAACGGGATGCACGGACGATCGCCACCGTGAACGACCTCGGCTATGTCGCCGTCCGGTGGACCGTGGACACCCTGGGATGGAAGGGCACCAGTGGCGGCATCAGCACGCAGACGGTCACGGACCGGGTTCTCGGCGGGCTCCAGCCGGGCGAGATCGTCCTCATGCATATCGGGTCCAACCCGGACGACGGCAGCACCCTCGACGCCGACGCCCTGGGCCAGGTCATCGATCAGATCAGCAGCGCCGGCTACGGCTTCGTCACCCTCGACCAGCTCGTGGGCGGTTGAGGGAGTTCCGCTCCAGCGAGACCCTAGGACCGGCTCCTCGACCGGGGCCAGTAGCCCTCCACCTGGCTGACCGGACGGACGGACGCCGAGTCGGGATTCTCCCCGTACTCCTTCTTGGCCCGGCGCTGCCGCAGCAGGTCCCAGCACTGGTCCAGGCTCTCCTCGAGGCGGCGCAGGCGTCCCTCGTTCTCGTGACCGCGGACGCTACCGGCCGCTCCCTCGCGGAGACGGTGCTCCTCCTCCACGAGGGACCGGATGGTGGACAGGATGTCCTGGTCGTCCATGCCCGGCCTCCTCCCCGTTCCTGGGGGTACCGTACCCGCGAACGGCAGACGGGACCAGAGGTTCCCGCGGCCGCGAGAGGGCCCAATGAACGGCGATCAGGCCGTGCGAGCGGTCATTTCCGCCCTCCCGACCCGAGCGACCGGGGCGACCGGAGCCGACCGGGGCTACAGCGCCGAGATGGTCCAGCCGGTCCGGTGCGTCTCCCCCGGCTCGAGGACGATCAGGTCCTCGCCGGTGTTGAAGGCGTCGGGTGGGCAGGTCATGGGCTCGACGGCGAGACCGAGGCGCGTGCTCTCCGGCTTCAGCGGCAGGTCCGCCGTGTGGATCTGGACCCACGGGCAACTCCCGCCCCACACCATCGCCGTCCCGCTGCCGTGGATCGGGTCGATGACCCGCACCGTGGCCCGGCCGTCGGCGTCGCGCTGCAGGTCGGTGAACGCGTGGTCGATCTTCACGTCGCCGAGCGCATGGGCCGCCCGGAAGTCAAACGGCGTCCCGGCGACGGGCTCCTTGGCCACGGGCAGCAGCCGGTCGGGTGTGACCGTCAGGACCGTGGCGGCGGGCAGGTCGAGCACCCACTCGTCGAGGGGCGAGGGCCCGGCGACGAGGTACGGGTGCGGGCAGACGCCGTAGGGGGCGCGCCGCGAGCCGGTGTTCGTCGCCGTGATGTCGGTGCGGAAGCCCTGCACGTCGACGCCGAAGCGCGCCTCGAGGGCCACCTCGAAGGGGTAGCCCGCGCTCGGCGCGATGGTGCACGCGAGCGTGACGGAGGACCCGGTGTGGTCCACGAGCGACCAGGGGATGTCGTGGACGAGACCGTGGAGGGCCGTGCCGCGCTCGGGTTCGTTGATGGGCAGCCGGTGATCGGCGCCGTCGAACGAGTAGCGACCGTCCTCGATGCGGTTGGGCCACGGGGCGACGAAGGCGCCGCGGAAGTTGGGCATCGCCTCCGCCGCGCCGAAGCCGACCACGAGCGGACGCCCGTCATGGGTGAGTTCGCGGACTGCGGCGCCGAGGACGAGGACGACAGCCGCGTACCCCCCGCCCTCGATCCTGTACTCGGCGGGTTCCACGGAGGTATTCGGTCTCATGGTCACGCGGTCGGGCTCCTCGAGGGTGTTCCGGGCATAGGTCCGTATCGTACAGCGACTCCGCGGCGACCCGGGGGAGCCCCGGACCGGCGGCGTCGCCGGGACGGTGCGGAGGGCCCCTGCCGGATGACTAGGATGGGCGGGCACCCCTCCGAGTGTGCCGCCCCAGCCCTGCTGTGCGCGGCCGCGACGCCGGCCAGATGAGGAAGACCATGATCGAGGAACAGGTACGGGACAGGCTCAACTGGGCGGGCAACTACGAGTACCGGGCCCGGACGATCGAGCACCCTACCTCGCTCGCCGACCTCCAGCGGACCGTCGCGGGAGCCACCCGGGTCCGGACGCTCGGCTCGCGCCATTCCTTCAATGACATCGCGGACAGCCCCGGCACCCTCGTCTGCCTGGATGCGCTCGATCCCGGGGTACGGATCGATGAGGGCGCGCTCACCGTCACGGTCGGCGCGGGCGTGCGGTACGGGGTGCTCGCGGAACACCTGCAGCGTCACGGCTTCGCCCTGCACAATCTCGCCTCACTCCCCCACATCTCGGTCGGAGGCGCCATCGCCACCGCCACCCACGGCTCGGGGAATGCGAACGGCAACCTCGCCACCGCGGTCGTCGGGCTGGAGCTCGTGACCGCGGCCGGCGACGTCCTGGTCCTGGTCTCGGGCGACGACGATTTCGACGGCGCCGTCGTGGGCCTCGGCGCCCTCGGCGTCGTCCACAGCGTGACCCTGCGCATCGAGCCCTCGTTCGACGTGCGCCAGGACGTGTTCACGGACGTCCCGTGGGACGCGGTGCTCGCGGACTACGACGCCGCCACCTCCGCCGCGTACAGCGTCAGCCTGTTCACGGACTGGTCGGGCGACACCATCGGGCAGGCGTGGCTCAAGAGCCGCGTCGACGGCGCCGGTCCCGTGCCCGGGGCGTTCCACGGCGGCACACCGGCGGACCGCGCCTACCATCCGGTGCCGGGTGTGGCCGCGGACCACTGCACGCAGCAGCTCGGCGTCCCGGGACCGTGGTCGGACCGGCTGGCCCATTTCCGCCTCGCATTCACCCCCAGCAACGGTCAGGAACTGCAGACCGAGTACCTCGTGGGCCGCGACCACGCGGTGGAGGCGATCCAGGCGGTGCGTGCCCTCGCCCCGAGGATCGCACCGCTGCTGCTGGTCTCGGAGGTGCGCTCCATGGCGGCGGACGAGCTGTGGCTCAGCAGCAACTACCGCCGCGACGGGATCGGCCTGCACTTCACCTGGAAGCCGATGCAGGCCGACGTCGAGGCGCTGCTGCCGGACCTCGAGGCGGCACTGCTCCCGCTGGGTGCCCGCCCGCACTGGGGGAAGCTGTTCGCCGCGGACGCCGCGCAGCTGGCACCGCTCTATCCCCGTTTCGAGGACTTCCGGAGCCTCGCCCGTCGCATGGATCCCGAGGGCACGTTCCGCAACGCCTTCCTGGACCGCACGGTCTTCGGCGGCTAGGCGGACGCCGGCCTCAGTGCTTGCGCGTCAGCCACTTCCAGTGCGCGAGCGTGCGCAGGCGGATGAGGAGCGCGCGGGACTGCTCGGGGCCGTACGGCAGGATCGGGATGGCCTTCGTCATGTCCACCGAGGCCTCGTCCATCGCCATCCGGGTCACCCGGATGGCGCTGCGCATCGTGTTCATCTGCGTGACGACGTCCTCGACGGCCACGGGCTCGCCGTGGCCGGGAACGAACACGTCGTAGAGGTCCTCCAGCGCCGTGACCTTGCCGAGCGTCCGCACCCAGTCCACAGGGAACGAATCCTCGAAGGCGGGGTCGGTACCCTCCTCCACGAGGTCGCCGGTGAACAGGACGTTCCCGGCACCCACGAGCAGATCGTGATCGGTGTGGCCGCGACCGAGGTGGAACAGCGTCACCGACTGTTCGCCCAGGTCGAGGTCCACGGGCTTGCCCTCCACCAGCCGGTTCGCGGCGAGGATCCGCGTGTGCTCGCCCTCGCCCGCACCCATGGCGGGTTCGACGGCGGCGACCAGTGTCCGCTGGTCCTCGCCGTTCTCGGCCTGGACGGCGCCGCACCGCGACGTGGCCCAGAACTCCTCGACGCCATGCGCGGCGAAGTAGCTGTTCCCAAAGAAGTGATCCGCATGGGCGTGCGTGTTCACGACGACGAGCGGCAGGCCGGTGACGGCCCGCACGTGGGAGTACACCTCGGCCGCACCAAGCGGTCCCGCGCCGGTATCGACGACCAGCGCCTGCTCGGAGCCGACGATGAGCCCGACATTCATCCGGAAAGCCGGGGTGCGCAGCACGTAGATGCCCGGTCCGAGCTCGCGCCACGGACTGCGGGTCTCGGCGCTGGGGGCGTCGGTGGTCATGGGGTCCTCTCTGACGGCAGGAGTTCCAGTCTAGGGCGGCGGGCATCGGACCCGGGCCGCGCGGCGCGCTGCTGGATACTGCACGGCGTCGGTGCGGTGCTCGGCCCGGCAGGCGTCCGGTGGTGCCCGGCTCGGGCGGTCCGGCCAGACGGCGGCAGGTGCCGTGCCCGGGCGGTCCGGTCAGGCGGCGACGGCGGCCGGCGCCGGGCCCTGGCGCCGTTCGGGCATGCGGAAGATCGGCAGCGCGATGTTGATCATCGGCCCGATGAGCAGGGCGAAGGCGACGGTACCGAGACCGACGGACCCGCCGAGCAGCCAGCCGAGCAGCAGCACGGTCCCCTCGATGGCCGTCCGGACCAGCCAGATCGGCAGCCCGAACCGGGCGTGGAGCCCTGTCATGAGGCCGTCGCGCGGGCCCGGGCCGAGCCGAGCGCCGATGTAGAGGCCGCTGGCAACCGCCAGCAGCACCAGTCCGCCGGTGAACAGCAGGATCCGCGCCCACAGCTGGCTGGGCTCTCCGAGCAGCGCGAGCCCGATCTCGGCACTGGGCCCTACGAGCAGGACGTTCAGCACGGTCCCGATGCCGGGACGCTGCCGGAGCGGGATCCAGAGCAGCAGGACGATGACGCCGATGATGTTGGTCATGAAGCCGAACGGGATGCCGGTCCTGAGCGATCCACCCTGCCCGAGGACGTCCCACGGCGAGACCCCGAGCGTAGCCCTGATCATCATGGCGAGCGAGAAACCGTAGAGGAAGAGGCCGATCAGGAGCTGCAGCCCGCGTCGGGCGCCGAGGAACGTCATGGTCCCAGTAGAACCGTCGGACGGCCTCACCTCAAGACGCCGCGCGTGCCGCCGTGGCGGATGCTTCGTCCCGCCGTGGACCACACCGCGCCGGCGGCGGTGGAGGACTGCCGGTGCAGGGCCACCATTCCAGCACCGCCGGTACAGGACCGCGGGGTCAGGCCCCGCCCTGTGCTCCGAGGTGTTCCGCGAGGTACGGCGCCGTCGCGCTCACGTCCGGACCGAGCCCGGCGATCTGAGCGGGCGTGCCGGCGGCCACGATCCTGCCGCCGGCGGACCCTCCCCCCGGGCCGAGGTCGATCACCCAGTCGGCGGCTGCGACGACCGCCATCGTGTGTTCGACGACGACCACCGTGTTGCCGGCCCCGACCAGCTTCCCCAGCTGCGCGAGGAGCAGGACGACATCCGCGGGATGGAGGCCGGTGGTCGGCTCGTCCAGCAGGTAGAGGGTATGGCCACGCCGTGCCCGTTGCAGTTCGGTGGCCAGCTTGATGCGCTGGGCCTCCCCTCCGGAGAGTTCGGTGGCAGGCTGCCCCAGGCGCAGGTAGCCCAGGCCCACCTCCTGCAGCGTGGCGAGCGAGCGGGCTGCCGCCGGGATGCCCCCGAGGAAGGAGGCGGCATCGTCGACGGTCATCCCGAGGACGTCCGCGACGGTGCGGCCGTCCAGCGTGACCTCGAGCGTCTCCTCGTTGTAGCGGGATCCGGCACAGGCCGGGCAGGGGCCGTAGCTCCCGGGCAGGAACAGGAGTTCCACTGCCACGAAGCCCTCGCCCTGGCAGGTCTCGCAGCGTCCACCCTGCACGTTGAAGGAGAACCGCCCGGCCCCGAAGCCCCGTGACCTCGCAGCGGGTGTCGCGGCGAACGCCTTCCGCACGGCGTCGAACAGTCCCGTGTAGGTCGCGAGATTGGAGCGCGGTGTCCGCCCGATGGGTTTCTGGTCCACGCTGACCAGGCGGTCGAAGGCCTCCAGTCCGCTGATGCCCGCCACCGTGGAGCCAGGGTCCGCCTCGTGGGCCGGCTCGGCGTCGACGGGTTCGGCGTCGGCGGGGGTGTCGTCGCGGACGTGCGCCCCGACGGCCTCCGCGAGGACCTTGCTGACGAGCGTCGACTTCCCGGATCCGGACACACCCGTCACCGCGGTCAGGACGCCCACGGGGATGGCGGCGTCGAGCCCCTGGAGGTTGTGGCGGCGGATCCCCTCGAGGCGCAGCCAGGCCGAGGGCTCCCGTCGGGCGCCGTCGACCGGCGCCGTGGGCGCGGTCCGGGCGAGGAACGGCGCGGTGAGGGAGGCCTGGACGTCGACGAGCCCGCCGGCGGGGCCGCTGTAGATGATGCCGCCCCCGCCCTCCCCGGCGAGCGGGCCGACGTCCACGATCCAGTCCGAGTGCCGGACGACGTCCATGTTGTGTTCGACGACGAACACCGAGTTCCCGGCGTCCTTCAGTGCTTCCAGGACGGCGAGGAGCGGCTCGACGTCGGCGGGGTGCAGTCCGGCGGACGGCTCGTCGAGCACGTAGACGACGCCGAACAGGCCGGACCGGAGCTGCGTGGCGATGCGCAGGCGCTGCATCTCGCCGGGCGAGAGCGTGGGGGTGGAGCGGCTCAGGCTGAGGTAGCCCAGGCCGAGGTCCACGAGGACGCCGAGCCGCTGGACGAGATCGCGGCTGATGGTGACCGAGACTTCCGTCCCCTCCCCCGAGGTCCACGACCGGTGGGCTGCGACCGGGTGCTCCAGCGTGGCCGCCGGCTCGAGGTGGGCGGCGAGGTCCGCCAGCGGGAGGGCGTTCGCCTCCGCGATCGACAGCCCGGCGAAGGTCACGGCGAGCGCCTCGGGCCGCAGGCCGCTGCCACCGCACACGCCGCACGGGCCGGACTCCATGAAGGGCAGCACGCGGTCGCGCATCTGCTGGCTCTTCGAGTCGCGGAGGGTGTGCATCACGTAGCTCTTGGCACTCCAGAAGCGCCCCTTGTACGGCTTGGCCACCCGGTCCCGCTGCGGCGTGACTTCGACGACGGGCTGCTCCTCCGTGAACAGCAGCCAGTCCCGCGCCTGCTTCGGGAGCCTCCGCCAGGGGACGTCGATGTCGTGGCCGAGCTCGCTGACGATGTCGCGGAGGTTCTTGCCCTGCCAGGCGCCCGGCCAGGCGGCGATGGCGCCCTCGCGGATGGTCAGGTCCTGGTCGGGGACGAGCGTCTCCTCGGTGACGTCCCGCGCGATCCCCAGTCCGTGGCACCGCGGACACGCTCCCCCGGCGGTGTTGGGCGAGAAGGCATCGGATTCCAGCCGTTCGACGGCGTCCGCCGGGTAGGTGCCCGCGCGGGAGTACAGCATCCTGAGCGAATTGGAGAGGGTGGTGAGTGTCCCCACGGTCGAGCGCACGCTCGGCGTGCCGCGCCGTTGCTGGAGCGCCACGGCGGGAGGGAGCCCGGTGATCGAGCCGACGTGCGGAGAGTGCCCCTGCTGGATGAGCCTGCGCGCGTAGGGTGCGACGGATTCGAGGTAGCGGCGCTGCGCCTCGGCGTAGATCGTCCCGAACGCCAGCGACGACTTGCCCGAACCGGAGACGCCGGTGAAGGCCACCACGGCGTCGCGCGGGACATCGACGTCGACGCCCCGCAGGTTGTTCTCGCTGGCACCACGGACGCTGACGAAGCCGTCCCGGGTTATGGCGGGGTGGGTGGGGGCGTTGTTCGGGGACTCGATCACCAACCCCACCCTACGGTTTTCCGATGAGCGCATGGGACCGTCCTGCCCCGCGATGGACCCGCTTGCCGATCGGGGCGGGAGGCGGCTAGGACCTCTCGGGTCCCCCGTGCCCGTCCGGCTGCTCCCGCTCTTCCGGCTGTGTGGACGCGGGCGGTGCCGAGGGGTGCTTTTGCACCGCGTAGTGGTGCCCGAGGGAGTCCGTGTGGATCTCCATGGACAGCAGCGTGCTGTCGGAGAGATCCTCTGCGGCGTCATGACGATGCACCACCGGCGTGCCCCCGTCGGTGCGCGCCGCGGGTCCGAGGAAGGTCCGAGCGGCGGTGTCGAGTCCGTCGAAGAAGGATCTGTGGGCGTGCGGCCCAGCGTGCGGCGGGTCCTGCGCCGGCCCGCCGGCGGCCGTCGACGCCCAGGTGGACGGAGGTGCGGGCTGCGGGTCGTGCTTCCTGTGATTCCGGCCGATTTTCATCATGCACCTGATTCATCGTGGGACCCACAGTCTACTCCGCCGGGCCCTCGAAGGACCCGGCGGACCGTTCCCGTCCGCCTACAGGTCGGCGAGCATCCCGCCCGGGTTCTCGATCGCGTCCGCGACGAACCGCAGGAAGCCCCCGGCGGTTCCGCCGTCGCACACGCGGTGGTCGAACGCGAGCGTCAGCTCGGTCACCTTGCGCACCGCGAGCCCACCGTCCACGACCCAGGGCCGGTCGATGATCCTGCCCATCCCGAGGATCGCCGATTCGGGGTAGTTGATGATGGCTGCGCTGCCGTCCACGCCGAACACCCCGTAGTTGTTCAGGGTGAAGGTGCCGGAGGACAGGTCCGACGGCGTGGCCTTGCCCTCGCGCGCCAGGACGGCAAGGCGGCGGATCTCGGTGTCGAGCCCCCGGGCGGACAGGGTGTCGGCCCGTCGGACGCTGGGCACTACGAGGCCCCGATCCGTCTGCGCGGCGATCCCGAGGTTCACGCCGTCCACCCGCACGATCTCCTGGGCTCCGTCGTCGGCCGTCGCGATCCGGCTGTTCAGCTCCGGGTAGCGGGCGAGGCCCGCCACGACGAACCGTGCCACGAAGGCGAGCAGGCCGGGCACGGCGTCCGGCGTGCGGCGCTTCATCGCCTCGCGCAGTTCCACGAGGGCGGTGGCGTCGACGTCGACCCAGACCGTGGCCTCGGGGATCTCGCGCCGGCTGCGGGTCATCGCGTCGGCGATGGTCCGGCGCACCCCCCGCAGCGGGCTGCGTTCGAGGACGACGAGCCCGGACCGGGAATCGAGTGGGGCGTCCGCCGGCTCGGTGGTGCCGTCCGGCGCGCGGGTCACCGGCGTTGCGCCGGGGGCGGCTTCGACGGCGACTTCGAGATCCGACGACGCCGTCCCCGCGGCGATCGCCTGCTCCACGTCGCGGCGCAGAATCATCCCCTTCTCCCCCGATCCGCGGAGATCGGTGAGCCGGACGCCGTGGTCACGCGCGAGTTTCCGGACCAGGGGCGACACACACGTCGGAGCCGTCCCGCCGTCGGGCGAAGCGGCGGACGTCGGTGCCGGTGAGGCGGCGGACGTCGGTGCCGGTGAGGCGGCGGCCGCCGGCAGGGCCGGAGCCGCAGTCGATGGCGAGGCCGGAACGGCGTCCGACGCAGCGGCAGGCGGTGCCGACACTGCGGCCCCCGGCGTCGCTCCCTTGCGCGGCCGGGTGCGGCCACCGGTGAGACCGCCGGGAGTGCCGTAACCGATGAGCACGTTCCCCGAGCCGCCGCTGTTCGCGGCTGCGTCGCCATCGTCCCCGGTGGCGGCGGCAGGGACACCGGACTCCTCGCGGAGGGCAGCCGCTGCGGGACCGGCAGTCCCCGAGATCTCGCCCGCCGGTCCGCCGTCCACGCCGTCGGGCCGGACGGAGAGGAACGGCGCACCGACCTCGAGCACTTCGCCGGGCCTGCCGTGCAGCACGGCGACGGTCCCCGCGAAGGGCGAGGGGACCTCGACGACCGACTTGGCGGTCTCGACTTCCGCGATCGGCTGGTCGACGGCCACGGTGTCGCCCTCGGCGACGAGCCAGGACACCAGCTCGGCCTCGGTCAGCCCCTCTCCGAGATCGGGAAGGGCGAACACCTGGAGCCCGGAATCGACGGCGGGTGCACTCATGTCAGTCCTCCCACTGCAGGTCGTCCACGGCGTCGAGGATGCGGTCGACGCTCGGGAGGTAGAAATGTTCGAGCTTGGGCGAGGGATACGGGATGTCGAAACCGGTCACGCGCAGCACCGGGGCGGCGAGGGAGTGGAAGCAGCGTTCCTGCACCCGGGCCACGATCTCGGACGCCACGGACGCGAAGCCCGGGGCCTCGGCGACGACGACGGCGCGCCCGGTCCGGCGGACGCTCGCGCACACGGTCTCGTCGTCGAACGGCACGATGGAGCGGAGGTCGATGACCTCGATGGACCGGCCCTCCTCGGCGGCCGCGGCGGCGGCGGCGAGCGCGGTCGGCACGGACGGCCCGTAGCTGATGAGGGTCGCGTCCGTCCCGGGGCGGGCGACGACGGCCTTGCCGATGCGGCGGGGGGCCTGTCCGGCCTCGAAGGTCCTGCGCAGCTCCGCGAGGTCGACCTCCTCCTTGGACCAGTACAGCTTCTTCGGTTCGAGGAACACCACGGGGTCCGGGGACGCTATCGCCTCACGCAGCATGAAGTAGGCGTCGCGGACGGTCGCGGGGGCGAGGACCGTCAGGCCGGGGGTGTGTGCGTAGTAGGCCTCGGAGGAATCGCAGTGGTGTTCCACGCCGCCGATGCCGCCGGCGTACGGGATCCTGATGACGAGGGGGAGGCGGACCTTGCCCTTCGTGCGGTTCGGCATCTTCGCGACGTGGCTGACCACCTGCTCGAAGGCCGGGTAGGCGAAGGCGTCGAACTGCATCTCGACGACGGGCTTCATGCCGTTCATCGCCATGCCGATGGCCATGCCCATGATGCCGGCCTCCGCGAGCGGGGTGTCGAAGCAGCGTTCCTCCCCGAAGCGGGCCGTCAGGCCGTCCGTGATGCGGAAGACGCCGCCGAGCGTCCCGACGTCCTCGCCGAACATCAGCACGGAGGCGTCGGCAGCCATGGAGTCGGCAAGGGCGGCGTTGAGGGCCTTGGCGAAGGTGGACATGATGCGTCCTCCCGGCGCGGCGTCGGGCCGGGCTGACACGCCGCCCGTGGGCGCCGCCGTGGTCTGCGTCATGGTTGGTCCGCCTTCGTGTCCGACGTGGGGGTTCCTGTGCCTGCGGCGTCGCGCGCCAGTTCCTCGCGCAGCTGCTCGGCCTGCTCGCGCAGCTGCGTCGTCTTCTCCGTGTATACGTACTCGAACAGCTCTGCAGGGTTCACCTGGACCTCCGTGTTGAGTCCCTTCCGGATGGCGGCGGCAATCGCGTCCGCCTCGTCGGCCAGGGACTGCTCCTTCTCGTCCGTGAGCAGGTCCAGCGCCCGCAGGTAGGTGCGCATGCGGATGATCGGATCCTTCGGCACCCAGCGCTGGACGTCGTCGGCGGAGCGGTAGCGCGTCGCGTCGTCCGCGTTGGTATGGGCCTGCATCCGGTAGGTGTGGGCTTCGACGAGGGTGGGGCCGCCGCCGTCGCGGGCCCTGCGCACGGCGCCTCCAAGCACGGCGAGGAGCGCGGCGAGGTCGTTGCCGTCCACACGCTCACCGGGCATGCCGTACCCGATGGCCTTGTGCGCGAGGGACGGCGCGACGCTCTGGTTCCTGAGCGGCACCGAGATGGCGAATTCGTTGTTCTGGACGAAGAACACGACGGGGACATGGAACACGGCAGCGAAGTTCAGGGCCTCGTGGAAGTCGCCCTCGCTGGTCGCTCCGTCACCGCACATGGCGAGCACGACGGTCGGTTCGCCGCGCAGCTTGGCCGCGTGGGCTACACCGACCGCGTGGAGGAGCTGCGTGGCCAGCGGCGTGGCCTGGGTGGCCACGCGGTGCTCGTACGGGTCGTAGCCGCTGTGCCAGTCGCCGCGGAGCAGCGTGAGGACCTGGAGCGGGTCGACGCCGCGCGTGATGACCGCGACCGTGTCCCGGTAGGTCGGGAAGAGCCAGTCCTCGTCGCCGAGGACCACGGCGGCGGCGACCTGGCAGGCCTCCTGCCCGTGGGAGGAGGGGTACACGGCCATCCGGCCCTGGCGGACGAGCGCGTTGGCCTGATCGTTGATGCGGCGGCCGGCGACGAGGCGGCCGTAGGCGGCGAGCAGCACGTCGCCGTCGGGAAGCAGGTAGCGCGCGTCCGTGTGATGGCGACCGTCCGGGTCGACCAGTTGCACGGGCTCCGCCGACGGGAGCAGGGCGCCGTCCGGCGTCGTGCCGCCGTCGTGCACTCCGCGCTCGGATGCCCCGCCCAGCATGCTGCCGCGGCCCTCATTCGTTGCCGTACTCATTCCGCCTCCATCCCCAGCCGTTGGAACGGCTTTTCCTTCATGGCACGGAGCGGTGCTCCGGCACTGGATGCTGTGTGAGACCAGTATGGCCAGCGGGCATCTTTTGTATCCACGGAGTCGCCGAAGTGTGGATCTTCGCCCTGTTACCGATGTATTCTTTGGACGAATTGGCAGTGTGACCTGCATTACGCAAAGGAGCGTGGACACGTGGTGGACGGAGTGCTCGACGACGTCGATCGGAAGATCCTCGCCGAACTCACCCGGGACGGGCGGCAGTCCGTGACCTCCGTCGCAGAGCGCGTGCACATCTCGCGGGCCCATGCCTACTCCCGCATCGCGAAGCTCACCGAGGACGGCGTGCTGACGCGGTTCACAGCGATCATCGACCCGGCGAAGGCCGGCCTCCGTTCCTCCGCCTACGTGACCCTCAAGGTGCGGCAGCACTCCTGGCGCGAGCTCCGCGACAGGCTCCGCAGCGTCCCCGAGATCCACCACATCGCACTGGTCGGCGGGGACTTCGACGTCATCCTCCTGGTGCGGGCGGAGGACAACGTGGGGCTGCGGAAGGTCATCTTCGACCAGCTGCAGTCCATGCCCGGTGTCCTCGACACGCAGACGTTCCTGGTCTTCGAGGACCTCGACACGCGCTGAGGCCCGTGTCACCGAACCCGGTCATCACCCATGATCGCGACAAGCCCGAAGGAGTTCCCATGTCCCTCGTCCGCGTCCACAACTTCTCCGTCTCCCTCGACGGCTTCGCCACCGGTGAGGGCCAGACCCTCGATGCCCCGTTCGGCCACGCGGGCTCACGGCTCATGGGGTGGGCGATGGGAACCCGCACCTTCCGCGCGATGGGACTCCCCGGGGAGTCCGAGCCCTCCTTCGGCGTCGACGATACGTTCGCCGCCGCGTGGGGCCCGGGGATCGGCGTGGAGATCATGGGGCGCAACAAGTTCGGCCCTCACCGAGGCCCCTGGGAGGACGAGGAATGGAAGGGGTGGTGGGGCGGGAACCCCGTCTTCCACACCCCCGTCGTCGTCCTGACCCACCATCCCCGGCCGGTCCTCAAGATGGAGGGCGGGACGACCTTCCACTTCGTCGACGCCGACCCCGTCGCCGCACTGGAGCAGGCCCGCGCCCTGGCCGGCGACCTCGACGTGAGGATCGGCGGCGGCGCCATCACGGTGCGACAGTTCCTCGAGGCCGACCTGATCGATCACCTGCACATCGTCGTCGTGCCGATCGTCCTGGGCCGGGGCGAACGCCTGTGGGACGGACTCGAAGGACTGGAGGAACGGTTCGAGATCGAGGCGACGCCCTCCCCGTCGGGGGTCGTGCACCTGGTCTTCACGCGCCGGGCCCCCCGATAGGCCCCGAAGGCCGCGGCGGGCGTCAGGCCCCGAAGCGCGGCGGCCGCTTCTCCCGGAACGCCTTGAGCCCCTCGCGGTAGTCCTCGGAGGCACCGAGCACGCCCTGGACGTCGTTCTCGCCGCTGATGGCCTGCCACAGTCCGAGCCGCTCGTCGCGGATCCGTGCGACGAGCTGCTTCGAGGCGACCAAGGCCTGCAGCGGACCGCTCGCCGCCCGTGCGGCCTTCGACCGGGTGAAGCCGAGCAGCTCCCCGGCGGGGACGGCACGGCTGAAGAGTCCGCCGGCCACCGCCTCCGCTCCGGTCATCAGGTCGCCCGTGTACATCAGGTCCAGCGCCCGGTGCGGGCCGAGCCGCTCCGTGAACAGCCAGTGCCCGCCGGAGTCCAGCGCCAGCCCGAGGGCGGCGAACGGCGAGCCGATCTTCGCGTTCTCCGCGACGTACACGACGTCCGTCGCGAGCAGCAGTCCCAGTCCGACGCCGAGGCAGGCGCCCTGCGCCGCCGCGAACGTCGGGGCCGGGAAGTCGGCCATCTTCTTCAGCAGCGGCGTGAGCGTGGCATCGAGGAACCCGAAGGCGTCGTCGGCCCCGGGCACGATCGAGCCGAGGTCCCGGCCCGCGCAGAACGCGCGGCCCTCCCCGCGCAGCACGAGCGCACGGACGGTGCCGTCGCTCACCCCGGCCGCGGCGGCGTCGTAGGCGTCGGAGAGCTCGGAGAGCGCCTGCTCGTCCACGGCGTTGAGCCGGTGCGGCGCGTCCAGCACCACCTCGGCGATCCCGCCGTCGATGCTCAGGCGGATCATGCCGGCCTGCGGTTCACTGCTCGACGGCGTCGTCGTGGAGTGGGTGGTCATGGCTGCCTCTCAGGCGTCGTAGTCGACGGCGACGGCGTCGCTCGTGGGATGGGCCTGGCAGGTGAGGACGTACCCGGCGGCCAGCTCGTCGGGTTCGAGCGCGTAGTTCTCCTCCATCCGCACCGTGCCCTCGACGAGCTTCGCCCGGCAGGTCCCGCACACGCCGCCGGCGCAGGCGAACGGCACGTCGGGACGCACCCTGAGGGCGGCGTTGAGGATCGATTCGCGGGCGTGGGTGGGGCTCTGCACGGATCCCTGCAGGCCGTCCAGGTTGAAGGCGATGGTGTAGTTCTCGCCGCTGTCCGCGGGCGCCACCGGGCGTCCGTGGCTGCCCTCCGGCCGGGTGGGCTCGCCGGTGGTGAACAGTTCGAAGCGCACCTTCTCCGCGGGCACGCCGCGTTCGGTGAGGAAGTCCCGGCACAGCTGCACGAGCTCGAACGGCCCGCAGAGGAACCATTCGTCCACGCGGTCCGTGTCGATGACCGTGCCGAGCAGTTTCCCCAGCTTGTCGGCGTCGATCCTGCCCGAGAGCAGGGGCGAGATGCGCTGTTCGCGGGACAGGACATGGTGCAGCGCGAACCGGGCGGGGTAGCGGTCCTTGAGGTCCGCGAGTTCCTCGAGGAACATGACGTCCATCGCGGCCCGGTTCGCGTAGACGAGGTCGAAGCGCACGTTCGGCCCGCCGGCCAGCATGGACCGGGCGATCGCGATCACCGGGGTGATGCCGGATCCGGCGGCGACGGCCACGAAGGAGGCGACGTCCTGACCCGGCGTCGTGCGCGGGGTGAACTGCCCGAGCGGGCTCATGGCCTCGAGGGTGTCCCCCGCCTGCAGGGACTCGTTCACCCAGGTGGAGAAGACGCCGCCGAGGTCACGTTTCACCGCGACGCGCAGCTCACCGGGGCGCGGGTCCGCGCAGATCGAGTAGCTGCGGCGGACCTCTTTCGGTTCGCCGTCGACGTCGAGCGTGGTGCGCAGCGCGACGTACTGCCCGGGCAGGTACCCGAACGCGTCCTGCAGGCGGGGAGGGACGTCGAGGGTGACCTCGACGGCGTCCTCGGTCAGCCGGCGGACGCTGCGCACCGTGAGCGTGTGGAAGGCGCTCCGCCGCTTGGTGGAGGGGGCGAGGACAACGGCCATCAATGCACCTTGAAGTAGTCGAAGGGTTCCCTGCAGTCATTGCACACGTAGAGCGCCTTGCAGGAGGTGGACCCGAAGCGGGTCAGTTCGCGGGTGTTCAGGGACGAGCACTGGGGGCACTTGACGCTCAGGCCGATGCGCACCGGTCCGGCGGCGGCCTTGCCCGTGGGCGGCGCGATGCCGTACTGCGCGAGCTTCGCCTTGCCGTCGTCGCTGAGCCAATCGGTGGTCCAGGCGGGCGCGAGCACGAGCCGGACGGCGACGTCGTCGTACCCCGCCGCATGCAGCGCCGAGGTGACGTCGTCGCGGATGGCATCCATCGCCGGGCAACCCGAGTAGGTCGGGGTGATCGCGACCTCGACCCGGCCCGACGGCCCCACGTGCGCCTCGCGCAGCACGCCGAGGTCCGCGATGGTCAGGACCGGGATCTCGGGGTCGCAGACCGTCGCCGCGACGTCCCATACCGCCGCATCGAACGCCTCCGAGGGCCGCAGCTCCGTCCCGGTCACCATGACGTCCTCACCTCGACTCCTTCACCAGGACGCGCCCGGGAATTCGCGGGCGAGGACCTGCATCTCGGCTAGCATGTATCCGAGGTGCTCGCTGTGACGCCCCAGGCGTCCGCCGCCGACGGCGCCGGGCACCGCAGGGACCTCGAGTTCGGCTTCGGCGAGGACCTTGTGTACGGCCGCGTCGAAGGATTCGCGGAGGTCGCTCGGGCGCACGCCGGCGTCACCCACCTCGTCGATGAGCGGGTAGTCGGTGAAGAGCTCCTCCACGTAGGGCCAGGTGAGCCGGAGGCCGGCGATCATCCTGCGGCGCGATTCGTCGGTGCCGAGCGCGAGGCGCAGGACCCACTGGGTGGCGTGGTCCCGGTGGTAGTCGACCTCCTTGACGGCCTTCGCGGCGATCGCGGCGAGGGTGGGGTCGCTGGAGTGGACGAGGCGGGAGTAGAGCTCCCACTGATAGAGCGCGACGACGAACTGCCGGGCGATGGTGCGGGCGAAGTCCCCGTTGGGCTGCTCCACGAGGTGCACCGAGCGGAACTCGGGTTCGCGGCGGAAGTAGGCGAGGTCGTCCTCGGTCTTGTCCCAGGCGCGGCCGGCGTAGGTCAGGAAGGACCGGGCGTGCCCGATCTGGTCCAGCGCGATGTTCGCCAGCGCCACATCCTCCTCGAGTTCGGGTGCCCGGGAGATCCACCAGCCGAGCCGCTGCGCGAGGATCAGGGCGTCGTCGCCGAGCCCCAGCGCGTACCGGGCGACGGCGTCGCCGGGCCTCGACTCCTGGAGCGCGATGTCCTCGGGCCGCAGCGCGTTGCCCGGCGTGATGCGCGTCGCACTGGCATTCGCCTCGCTCACAGGTGCTTCACCCCCTCGCTCTTCGTGTAGTACGTGGCGTGGCGGTAGTCCTTGCCCTGCGGCGATTCGAAGAACGCATCCTTCACGTCCGGATCGCTCGTGATGATCGACGACGCCGGGACGACCCACAGGCTCACGCCCTCGTTGCGGCGCGTGTACAGGTCACGCGCGTTGCGGAGGGCCATCTCGGCGTCGGGCGCGTGCAGCGATCCCGCGTGCACGTGGGAGAGCCCGCGTGCGGACCGCACGAAGACCTCCCAGAGCGGCCAGGCCGCGCGTTCCTCGTGGAGGCCCGACGACGGCGCCGTCGCGCCGTCGTCGCCCGTGGTCGATCCGCCGGTCACCTAGGCCGCCTTCGCCGTCGTGCGCTTCGCTGCCTGCCGGGCGGCGTAGGCCGACGCCGCTTCGCGGACCCAGGCGCCGTCCTCGTGGGCCTCGCGGCGCCGTTCCATGCGCTGGGCGTTGCAGGGGCCGCGGCCGGCGAGGACTTCCTTGAACTCGTTCCAGTCGAGGGGGCCGTACTGCCACCGGCCGGTCTCCTCGTCGAAGCGGACGTCCTTGTCCGGCAGGTCGAGTCCGAGGACCTTGATCTGCTCGACCATCATGCCGACGAAGCGGGACCGCAGTTCATCGTTGGAGAAGCGCTTGATCTTCCACTCCATGGACTTCTGCGAATTGGGTGAATCGTCGTCCGGCGGACCGAACATCATGAGCGACGGCGCGTACCAGCGGTTCACGGCGTCCTGCGCCATGGCGCGCTGCTCGGGGGTGCCGTTGGCCAGTTCGAGCAGGATCTCGAAGCCCTGCCGCTGGTGGAACGACTCCTCCTTGCAGACGCGGACCATCGCCCGACCGTACGGGCCGTAGGAGGCACGGCAGAGGGGCACCTGGTTGCAGATGGCCGCTCCGTCGACCAGCCAGCCGATGGCCCCGATGTCCGCCCAGGTCAGGACGGGGTAGTTGAAGATGCTCGAGTAGCGGGCCTTGCCGGCGATCAGGTCCTCGGTCATCTGCTCGCGCGGGGTCCCGAGGGTCTCGGCGGCGGAGTACAGGTAGAGCCCGTGCCCGGCTTCGTCCTGGACCTTGGCCATGAGGACGGCCTTGCGCTTGAGGGACGGCGCCCGCGTGATCCAGTTCGCCTCCGGCTGCATACCGATGATCTCGGAGTGCGCATGCTGGGAGATCTGGCGGGTCAGGGACTTGCGATAGTCGGCCGGCATCCAGTCGCGCGGTTCGATCCGGGAGTCCTGGGCGATGAGGTCGTTGAAGACCTTCTCCCGGGCGGCATCGTGGTCCGTGCGGGTGGGGATCGCTGTAGCCGTCATGGTGCCTGCCTCGCTCGTCCGGACGTCCGGTTTAATTACCGACCGTTCGTTCAGTATAGGGAGGGTGCGCAAGGGCAGTCAACGGTCGGGGAGAACCGGGAAGGCGGCATCGGGCCGCGCGTCGTGCGGCTGTGCGGCTGGATCATCGCCGAGGCGGGAAGAGCCCGGCGGCATGTCTGGTTCACTGTCGTTCGTGGTTCTCTGCCCCCGGTCACGGTGCGGCAGGGTCTGACGTCAGCCGACCCGGGCGAGCGGCGCGTCCCGGCTGCCCTTGCTCCCGGCCAGGATCTCCCGCAGGGCACGGGCGGGTCCGTTCTCCACGGCCCGGGAGGAGAGCTGGGCGTTCATCCAGGCGGCGAGGCGCTTCTCTCCGGCGGAGGCGGGGGACGAGAGCGATGGCAGCCGGCCCTCGTCCTGGAGGAACGCGGAGATGCTCTCGACCTTCAGCCAGGCCGCTCCGGTGCGCTGGTGTTCGATCGCGTCCTCGGAGAGCAGCCCCGCCTCGCAGAGCTTCGCGCGGTGTTCGGCCGTCAACCGGCCGGCGCGGGCGGATTTGCGCTGTTCGTCGAGCCACATGGCCAGGCGGTGCTCGCCAGGGGTGGTCGCTCTGAAGTACGGGTCACGGCCCTCGCTGTCACGGAAGGCGATGAGTGCCCGCAGGCGGAGATCCCAGGAGGTCGTTAGCACGGGAGCGCCCTTTCGGAACGGAGCAGATGATAGTAATAAGCCTACTACTTACTAGGAAAGCTAACTATCACCCGTTAAGAGTGATGCGGGGTTGTCCGGGCACCGCTCGGGCTACCGACCGAACGGTCGTGCAAAAATGAGCGCATGACCGTCGATGGATCCCGCCCTGCCTCCACCGCCCGGCGTGGACGCCCCGGGTACGACCAGCAGTCGGTCCTCGCCGTCGCGGTCGCGGCCTTCAACCGGCACGGCTACGAGGCGACGTCGATGGGGATGCTCGCCGAGGAACTGGGCATCAGCAAGTCCGCGATCTACCACCACGTGCCGTCCAAGGGGGACCTCCTGCGACTGGCCCTCGATCATGCGCTGGGCGGCCTGGAGTCCGTGCTGCAGGATCCCGGGGCACACGCCGGTCGCGCGGACGCCCGACTCGAATTCGTGCTGCGGGGGACCATCGCCGTCCTGACCGAACGGCTCCCCTTCGTCACGCTGCTGCTGCGGCTTCGCGGCAACACGGAGATCGAGCGCGAGGCGCTGGAGCGGCGCCGGGCCTTCGACCGCGAGGTGGCGGCACTCGTCGATGCCGCGCGGCACGAGGGGTCCATCCGGAAGGACATCGACCCCAGGACCACCACGCGCCTGATCTTCGGCACCATCAACTCGATCGTCGAGTGGTACAAGCCGGGCGGGCCCCTGACCGCCGGGAAGCTCTCCGACGACGTCATCCACATGGTGTTCGACGGCCTGCACCGGCGCTGACCGGTCCGCCGTCGTCGTCCGCCTCTGCCTCGGCGCCTCTGATCCCATTCTGCGGCGATTCTGCCCGCCGCTACTTCCACGCCTTCGCGGTTCTGCCCGCTGAGGTGCGGTACTCGGTGGGCAACACCGGTCATGCCCACCGACTCGCCGGTCCCCATGGGCAGGACGGCGCATGTCCCGCCCACGTGAGCCGGACCCGGTGGGCAGGACGGCGCATACCCCGCCCACGTGAGCCGGACCCGGTGGGCAGGACGGCGCATACCCCGTGCACATAGGGCGGTCTCGTGGAACCGGAAGGCGGAGAAGCCGGCAGGGTCCTCTCATGGACCCTCGCACTGCACTCGAAGCACTCGGCGGCGTAGCCCGCAGCACGAAGCTTCTGCGGGCCGGTGTCAGCCCTCATAGGCTCAGGCTTGCCCTGGATCGCGGAGATGTGCTCCGTCCGGTTCGTGGCGTGTACTGCCTACCCGGTCATACCAGCGATCTCCTGACGGCAACCTGCGCGCACGCAGAACTCGCCTGCATCAGTGCCGCGCAGGGTCTCGGTCTCTGGATCTTTCAGGAACCTTCGCTGATCCACGCGAGCGTGAATCACGGACGCCCCCTCGACGCCAGATTCCGCGTGCACCGATCGGAGGGACCACTCACGCCCTTGCGGATCTGCCTGCAGGCGATGCGCTGCCTCCCCGAACTCGAAGCGCTGTGCATCGTCGAATCCGCGGTCGTGCTGGGCCATCTCCCGCTCGCCCGGCTGCGGGACGCGGTGGGAGGACAGAGAAACGCGGCCCTTCGCCGGGTTGTCGGCCTCGTCGATCCGCATTCCGAGTCCGTCATCGAGACGGTGGCCCGCTACCACCTCCGATCCGCAGGCTTCAGCACACAGTCGCAGGTGTACGTCCAGGGCGTGGGCCGGCTCGATCTGTACGTCGACGGCATCCTCGGTATCGAGGCGGACGGCCGGCAGTACCACAGCGACCGCCGCGAGTTCGAGGAGGACCGCCGCCGCTGGAACCTGCTCACCACTCGGGGGATCCCGATCCTCCGGGTGACCCATGCCCTGTTGACTCGGCACCCGGATCACTTCCTGATACTCGTGCGGGCTGCCATCGCCTCACGCCGGCCCGACGACTGAGCGGTCCCGGTGGGCATGAATACTGCTGCCCACCGGGACCCCTCAGTCAGTGGGCAGCCGCGGCGAGGACCCGACAGGCGGGGCGCCCGCTACTTCCGCACGAGGGTCAGGACGTCGTAGGTCGCCACGATCTCGTCGTCCTGGTTGTGCAGGACGGCGTCCCACGCGACCTCGCCGTACTCGTCCGTCTCGCGCGGCGTGATGCGCTTGGCCGTCAGTGTCACACGGATGGAATCCTCCGCGGCGACCGGCGTGAGGAACCGGAGGTTCTCCAGGCCGTAGTTGGCGAGCACGGGTCCCGGTGCGGGGTCCACGAACAGGCCGGCAGCCCAGGACAGCAGCAGGTACCCGTGGGCCACGATCCCCGGGAAGAACGGGTTCGCCGCCGCCGCCTCCTCGTTGGTGTGGGCGAAGAAGGTGTCGCCGGTGGTCTCCGCGAAGGCCGTGATGTCCTCGAGCGTCACCCGGCGCAGCCCCGACCGCACGGCGTCGCCGATGCGCAGCGTCGCCAGGTCCTTCCGGAACGGGTGGGAGTCGTCGAACCGGCGGTCCGCGCCCGTGTGCCACTCCCCCGTGATGCTCGTCAGCATGTTCGGCGAGCCCTGCACGGCGGTGCGCTGCATGTGGTGCAGCACCGAGCGCATGCCGCCCAGCTCCTCGCCGCCGCCTGCGCGCCCCGGCCCTCCGTGCACGAGGTGCGGGACCGGCGACCCGTGGCCCGTGGAACTGCGGGCGTCCTCGCGGTTGAGGATGAGGACGCGGCCGTGGTGGGCTGCGATCCCGAGCACGAGTTCCTGCGCCACCGCCGGGTCGTTGGTGCATACCGTGGCGACGAGGGAGCCCGAGCCGAGGGCCGCGAGGCGGACGGCGTGCGCGAGGTCGTCGTAGCCGATGACGGACGCGACCGGTCCGAAGGCCTCGACGGAGTGCAGGGCGCCGGCCTCGACGTCCTTCCAGGTGAGCAGCACCGGCTCCATGAACGCGCCGTCGGGGGCCTTGCCGGTGGTGTTGTCGGCGAGCACGACGTCGGGCGCGTCCAGTGAGCCGAAGGCCAGGGAGGCCCCGCCGTCGAGCAGTTCGCGGACGGCGTCCTGCACGCCCTCGAGCTGGGCGAGCGAGGCGAGCGCACCCATGGTGACGCCCTCGGCCCGCGGGTCCCCCAGCGTCACCCGGGAGCGGATCCGCTCACCGGCGGCGCGCACGACGTCGTCGACCAGCGCCTCCGGCACGATGGACCGCCGGATGCTCGTGCACTTCTGCCCGGCCTTGACGGTCATCTCGGTGACGAGGGACTTGATGAAGGCCTCGAACTCGGGGGTGCCCGGCACGGCGTCCGGACCGAGGATGGCCGCGTTCAGGGAGTCGGTCTCGCAGGTGAAGCGGACGCCGCCGCGCTCGACGGACGGATGGGACTTGAGGTGGTTGGCGGTGGACGCCGAGCCGGTGAAGGACACGAGGTCGCGGTAGTCGAGGTGGTCGAGGATGTCGCGGGCCGGGCCCGAGATGAGCTGCAGGGACCCCTCGGGGAGGATCGCGGAGCCGATGATGAGCTTCACGACGGCGGCGGTCAGGAACCCGGTGGGTGTTGCCGGCTTCACGATCGTGGGCACCCCGGCGAGGAACGCGGGGGCGAGCTTCTCGAGCATGCCCCACACCGGGAAGTTGAACGCGTTGATCTGCACCGCGACGCCGGGGATGCGCGTGTGGATGTGCGTGCCGAGGAAGGAGCCGTCCTTGGACAGCACCTCGGGCGGGCCGTCGACGATCACGTGCGAGTTGGGCAGCTCGCGGCGCCCCTTCGACCCGAAGGTGAAGAGCACGCCGATGCCACCGTCGATGTCCACCATCGAATCGACCCTGGTGGCGCCGGTCTTCGCCGACAGGTCGTACAGCGGCTCCCGCTGCGCGTTCAGGTACTGCGCGAGCTCCTTGAGCTTCAGGGCGCGCTCGTGGAAGGTGAACCGGCCGAGCGCCGCCTGGCCCGTGGTCCGTGCGAACCGGATCGCGGCGGCGGTGTCGATGCCGGCGGTGCTGACGAGGGCGAGTTCCTCGCCGGTGCTGGCGTCGCGCACCACGATCCCGTCTCCCGCAGCGGCCGTCCGCTCGGGCGCCCACCAGGAGTCCTCGAGGAAGCTGGGGACGACGTCGATCTGTACTCGTTCCGGGGCGGTTGTCATGGTCCGCTCGCCTTTCACTGGTGCTGCGGGGATGGGCGCTGGGGGTCCTGGTCGGTGGCGGGCGACGGCGGCGCGTCCTCCCAGTCGAAGAAGCCGCGGCCGCTCTTGCGGCCGAGCTCACCGCGCGCCACCTTGTCGCGGAGGATCGCCGGCGGACTGAAGCGGGGTCCGAGGGTGGACTCGAGGTATTCGGCGATGCCGAGGCGGACGTCCAGGCCCACGAGGTCCGTGGTGCGCAGCGGGCCCACGGGGTGCCGATAACCGAGGACCATCGCGGCGTCGATGTCCTCCGCCGTGGCGACGCCCTCCTCGAGCATGCGCATCGCCTCCAGCGCGATGGCCACGCCGAGCCGCGAGCTCGCGAACCCGGGAGAGTCGCGGACGACGACGGGCGTCTTGCCGAGCGCGGCCACCCAGGACCGGGCAGCCTCCTCGAGGTCGGCGGAGGTCTCCGTGCCGAGGACCACCTCGATCAGGGCCGACGCCGGGACGGGGTTGAAGAAGTGGAGTCCGCAGAACCGGGAGGGGCGCTGCAGGGCGCCCGCGAGGGAATCGACGGAGAGGGACGAGGTGTTCGTCGCCAGCCACGCGCCGTCGTCGAGCACGTCCTCGACGGCCCGCAGCGCCTGCCGCTTCAGGGCGGGGTCCTCCGGCACGGCCTCCACCACGAGGGCGCACCCGGCGAAGGAGGCGTAGTCCGTGGACACGGAGATCCGGGCCTCGAGCTCCGCGAGCGGGGCCGTCGTCGTCCCGCGCTCGACACTGCTCGCGAGCGCCCGGGTGGCGCGGACGAGGCCGGCGTCCGCCGCGGCGTCGTCCCGTTCGACGACGACCACGCTCGACCCGGCGAGGCAGAACGCGTGGGCGATGCCGGCGCCCATGCGGCCGCCGCCGAGGACGCCGACGCGCGCGGGGATGCCGACACGTGTGCTGGTGGGGTCGCCGCTCATGAGCCCTTCTTCCGGTCGAGGAACCGCTGCATGCGGTCGAACTTCGCATCGGATTCGAAGAGGACGGCCTGCGCCAGCTGGTCGATCACCGGGTGCGCATCCCGGGGCGCACGGAAGACGCTCTTGGTGATGCGGACGGCGAGGGGGTCCTGCCGTCCGATGCGGTCGGCGAGCGCGTGGGCCGCCGCCAGGAGGTCCTCCGGGGCGTGGATCTCGGTGATGAGCCGGGCATCCAGGGCCTCCTCGGCGGAGAGGATCCGCCCGGCGAGCAGGATCTCCAGGGCGAGGGGCTCCCCCACCAGCTCCTTCAGCCGCCAGGTGGCGCCGGCGGCGGGCAGGATGCCGAGGCCCGTCTCCGGATTGCCGATCCTCAGGCGCGGCGTCCCGAGGCGGAAGTCCGCCGCGAAGGCGAGTTCCGCGCCCCCGCCGAGCGCGAACCCGTCGAGGGCCGCGATGACGGGCATGGGCAGTGCGGCGATGCGCGCGAAGAGCGTGGAGTTGATGCCGGCGAGGGCGTCGTCGCGTCGGCGCTCGCGCAGCTCGGCGATATCGGCGCCCGAGGCGAAGACGCCGTCGGACCCGGTGAGGATGAGCGTGCGCGGAGACCCCTCGAGGTCCTCGCACACGGCGTGCAGCTCGTCGACCATCCGGCGGTCGATCGCGTTGCGGACCTCCGGCCGGTGCAGTTCGACGACGAGCCGGTCGGGTGCGTCGGTGAGCTTGAGGGAGGACGGCATCAGACGGCCTCGACGAGCATGGCGGTGCCCTGGCCGACGCCGACGCACATGGTCGCGAGGCCCAGGCGCCGGGCCGGGCCGGCGAGTTCGCGTTCGAGCCTGCCGAGCAGGGTGACGGCGATCCGGGCGCCCGAGGAGCCGAGGGGGTGGCCGAGCGCGATCGCCCCGCCGTCCCGGTTCACGATCGACTCGTCGAGCCCGAGCCGGCGGATGCACGCGAGCGACTGGGTCGCGAACGCCTCGTTGAGTTCGACGGCGCCGAGCTCGGCGACGGTGAGCCCGGTGCGTTCGAGCACCTTCTGCGTGGCCGGTACCGGGCCGATGCCCATGATCTCCGGCGGGACGCCCGCGGACGCACCGTCGAGGATGCGGGCGCGCGGCGTCAGGCCGTACCGCGCGATGGCCGCCTCCGAGGCGACGATGACGGCGGACGCGCCGTCGTTCAGCGAGCTCGAGTTGCCAGCGGTGACGATCCCGTCCGGCCGGACCACGGGGCGGAGCCCCGCGAGCGCCTCGAGGGTCGTGTCGGCGCGTGGCCCTTCGTCGGTGTCCACCGAGAAGGACGTCCTGCCGCGGTCCACCTGCACGGGGACGATCTCGTCCGCGAAGCGCCCGGCCTCGATGGCCGCGAGCGCCCGCTGGTGGGACCGGAGCGCGAAGGCGTCGGCGTCGTCGCGCGTGATGCGGTCCAGCGCCGCGAGTTCCTCGGCGGTCTCGGGCATCGAGTAGGTGGCCTTGTCGCGGGCGGCGAGCAGCGGGTTGGTGAAGCGCCACCCGATCGAGGTATCGACCACGGCGCCCGGCTTCGCGAACGCCCTGGTGGGCTTCTCCATGACCCACGGCGCGCGGCTCATGGACTCGACCCCGCCGGCGATGACGACGTCCGCGGCCCCGGCTTTGACCATGTGGGACGCCATGATGATGGCGGAGAGACCCGAGGCGCAGAGCCGGTTGACGGTGATGCCGGGGACGCCGTCCGGGAAGCCCGCCAGGAGGGAGGCGAGCCGTGCGACGTTGCGGTTCTCCTCCCCCGCGCCGTTGGCGTTGCCGAGGATCACCTCGTCGACGGCGGCCGGGTCGAGGCCGGCGCGCTGCACGACGGCGGAGAGCACGAGCGCGGCGAGGTCGTCCGGCCGGACGCTCGAGAGGGCTCCGCCGTAGCGGCCCACGGGGGTGCGGACGCCACCCACCAGGAAAGCCTCGGCCATGTTCGTCTCCCTCGTCGTCGTGGTCGGCCCGCTCCTGTCGAACGAATTACCGAACGTTCGTTCTGTAAAGGCCTGCTCCAGAATTGCACGGCCGCCCAGCACGGTCAACCGTCCGGGGCGGCACACCCGCCGGCGCCCGTCCGAGCCCGGCGGCGGACCGCCGGCGGACCGGCGGCGACGAGGCAGTGGCAAGATGGAAGCCATGACCGCTGACGCCGCTCGTGTACCTCTCCCTGTCCCCTCACCCGCCCGGAAGGTGCCCTCCGAGCGCACCCACCACGGGGACACGTTCATCGACCACTACGAGTGGATGCGCGACAAGGAGAGCCCGGAGCTGATCGAGCACCTCAAGCGTGAGAACGCCTACACCGAGGCCGTCACCCGCGGCCAGGAGCCGCTGCGCGAGGCCATCTTCGGCGAGATCAGGGACCGGACGCAGGAGACGGACCTGTCCGTCCCCGCCCGGAAGAAGGGCTGGTGGTACTACTCCCGCACCGAGGAGGGCAAGCAGTACGGCATCCAGTGCCGGGTGGCCGCCCAGGACACCGGCGACCTCAGCCGCGACTGGACGCCGCCCGTGGTGGTCCCCGGGCAGCCCGTCCCCGGCGAGCAGGTCATGCTCGACGGCAACGAGCTCGCTGAGGGCAAGCCGTTCTTCTCCCTGGGCGGCCTGTCCGTCACCGAGGACGGCACGCTGCTCGCCTACAGCGAGGACAACGCCGGCGACGAGCGCTTCACCCTGCGCATCAAGGACCTCGGGACCGGGGAGCTGCTGCCCGACGCCGTGCCGAACGTCTTCTACGGCCTGGCCTTCTCCCCGGACGGCACGCGGGTCTACTACACCGTCGTCGACGACTCCTGGCGTCCCTACCAGGTGCGCGCGCACACGCTCGGCACCCCCGTGACGGACGACGACGTCGTCTACCAGGAGGACGACGTCGCACTGTGGACCGGGTTCGAGGTCTCTGCCGACCGCACGCGGCTGCTCATCAGCATCGGCTGCTCCGAGTACAGCGAGTACCGCGTCCTCGACCTGGCCGCGCCGGAGCGGGGGCTGACCACGCTGCTCTCCCGCGACGAGCGCATCCTGTACGACGTCGAGCCGGTCACCGTCGACGGCGCACCGCACTACCTGCTCACCCACGACCGCGACGCGAAGAACTCGATGGTGAGCCTCGTGGCCGCGGGCGAGTTCGCCAGGCCGCTCGCCGAACAGTCGTGGACGACGGTCTTGCCGCACGACGACGCCGTCCGCGTCGAAGGCGCCACCGTCACCCGCACCCACCTCGTCCTGTCCGTCCGGAAGGACACCATCGAGCGCGTGCAGGTCCTGCCCCTGGCCGGCCTCGGGACGCCCGGGCAGGGCGCGCCGGCGGAACCGGACTTCGACGAGGAGCTGTTCACGAGCAACCTCGCCAATGCCGAGTTCGACTCCCCGATCATCCGGCTCTCCTACTCCTCCTACCTCACGCCGCCGCGCGTCTACGACTACGTGCTCGAGGACGGGTCGCTGGAGCTGCGGAAGGAGACCGAGGTGCGCGGGGGCTACGACCCCGCGGACTACGTCGCCGAACGGCACTGGGCCCCGGCCGCGGACGGGACGCTGATCCCGCTCTCCGTGGTCCGCCGCGCGGACCTCGCCCAGGACGGCACCAATCCCGGCCTGATCTACGCGTACGGCAGCTACGAGGTCAGCATGGATCCGGGGTTCTCGATCGCCCGGCTCTCCCTGCTGGACCGGGGCGTCGTCTTCGTCGTCGCGCACATCCGGGGCGGCGGCGAGATGGGCCGCAGCTGGTACGAACAGGGCAAGAAGCTCGCCAAGAAGAACACGTTCACGGACTTCGTGGACGCCACGACCTACCTCGGCACTTCGGGGTGGGTGGACGCCCACCGGATCGCGGCGATGGGCGGGTCCGCGGGAGGGCTGCTCATGGGCGCCGTCGCGAACCTGGCCCCGGAGAAGTACCGGGCGATCGTGGCGCAGGTGCCCTTCGTGGACGCCCTCACGACGATCCTCGACCCGGAACTGCCGCTCTCGGCGCTCGAGTGGGAGGAGTGGGGCAACCCGATCACGGACCCGGCGGTGTACCGCTACATGAAGGAGTACACGCCCTACGAGACCGTGCGCCCCGTCGCCTACCCGCGCATCGCCGCAGTGACCAGCTTCAATGACACGCGGGTGCTGTACGTGGAGCCCGCGAAATGGGTGGCCCAGCTGCGCGAGACGACCACGGGCACCGAACCGATCGTCCTGAAGACGGAGATGGACGGCGGCCACGGCGGGGCCAGCGGCCGCTACTCGCGCTGGCGCGACATCGCCTGGGACTACGCGTTCGCCGCGGACGCGGTGGGAGCCACGGCGGTGCTGGCCCGCTCGACGAGCTCCGTCGAGTAGATGACGGGCTCCGGGTGCGAGCCCGGGGCCTCGATCTCCTCGAGGAGCATCCTCCCCGCCCTCACGGCCATCTCGACCATGGGCTGCGTGATCGTGGTGAGGGGCGTCGGCGCCGTCTCGGCGACCGCATGGTTGTCGTAGCCCATCACGGCGATGTCCCCGGGGACGGTCTTCCCCGCGGCACGGAGGGCTTCCACCACGCCGAGCGCCATGAGGTCCGACGCCGCGAAGATGCCGTCGATGTCCGGGTGGTCGGCGAGCAGCCTGCGGGCCGCGTCGGCGCCGCCGTCGGTGGTGAAGTCGCCGTACGCCACGGGCGAGGCGGGGAGCCCCGCCGCGGCGAGTCCCTCGTTCCAGCCGCGCAGGCGGTCGACGGCGGCCGTCATGTCGGCGGGGCCGGCGATCGTCGCGAGGCGGCGGCGTCCGATCCCGAAGAGGTGCTGCGCCGCCAGCCGGCCACCGCCCACATTGTCGGAATCCACATAGGTGACCTCGGAGGCCGTGTCCCACGGCCGGCCGATGAAGATGGTGGGGAGGCCCGTCTGGGCGAGCGATCTCGCCCAGGAGTCGGCCTCGTGGTGCGAGACCACGATGGCGCCGTCCACGTGCCCGCCCCGCAGGTAGCGCAGGGTGCGGGAGGAGTCGTCGTCGGTCCGCGACATCAGCAGCACCAGCTGCACGTCGGTCTCGCGGAGGGCCTCCGTGATGCCGGTGATGACGACGGCGAAGAAGGGATCCATCATGACGCGGACGTCCGGTTCGGGGATGACCAGGGCGATCGAGGACGTCCGGCGCGTCACGAGGCTGCGGGCCGCCCGGTTCGGGATGTATCCGAGGTCCACGACGGCGCGGTCCACCGCGGCCTGGGCCTCGGGGCTGACGCGGTCGCCGCCGTTGATGGCGCGCGACGCCGTGGACCGCGACACCCCGGCCGCCAGCGCAAGATCCTCCAGCGTGGGGCTAGGGCGGCTTGCGGTCCGGCGCAGCGACCGGGGCGGAGACGTGTTCATCATCCCGACAATACGACACCCGCCGTCCCGGCGTCCTGCGTCGAGGCGATGGCCGGCACGGTGTTGGTGGCGGCCAGGCGCGCGTACCAGAGGGCACTCGCCTTCGGGGTGCGCTCGAGCGTCTCGTAGTCCACCCGGACCAGGCCGAAGCGCTGGTGGTAGCCCCAGGCCCACTCGAAGTTGTCCATGAGGGACCACGCGAGATAGCCGCGGAGGTCCACGCCGTCGTCGATGGCGTCCTTCATGGCCCGGACATGGACGTCGAAGAAGCCGAGGCGGTCCTGGTCGTCCACGAATCCGTCGGCGTCCGGGACGTCGTCGTAGGCGGCGCCGTTCTCCGTGACGTAGATCGGGATGCCGGCCGGCCCGGTGTACTCGTCCTGCAGGCGGTTGAGCAGGCGGCGGAGCCCCTCGGGCTGGACCTCCCAGTCCATGGCCGTCACGGGCAGCCCCCGCGGGACCGAGCGGACACCGTGCGCGGCCACGTAGGGCGAGGAGACCGGGCGCTCGAGCGGGGCGTGGCCCTCCTGCGGTGCGGCCTCGTCCGCGGGCGTCATGGTCACGGCCTCGCCATGGTAGTAGTTCACGCCCAGCACGTCGATGGGGGTGCCGATGACGTCCAGGTCCCCCGCCCGGATATGGTCGGCCATCCCCAGGTGCTCGACGTCGCGGAGGACGTCCTCGGGGTAGGCGGCCCGCAGCACGGGGTCGAGGAAGATGCGGTTGAACTGCCCGTCGATCCGCCGGGCGGCGTCGCGGTCCGCCTCGCTGCTCGGGTCCACGGGATCCGGGACCGTGAGGTTCAGCGTGATGCCAAGGGTCGCGTCCGCGTCCCGGCGGCGCAGCTCCTGCGTCGCCAGGCCGTGCCCCAGCAGGAGGTGGTGCGCGGCGGCGAGGGCCGCCGTCGGCTCCTGTCGGCCGGGCGCGTGCACGCCGGCGGCGTAGCCGAGGAAGGCCGCGCACCAGGGCTCGTTGAGCGTCGTCCAGATGCGGACACGGTCACCGAGGGCCTCGTGCATCACCGCTGCGTACTCGGCGAAGCGGTAGGCCGTGTCGCGGTTGGTCCAGCCGCCCGTGTTCTCGAGGGCCTGCGGGAGGTCCCAGTGGTACAGGGTGAGCCAGGGCTTGATCCCGGCGTCGATCAGCTGGTCGACGAGCCGGGAGTAGAAGCGGATGCCCTCGACGTTCGGCGTGACGCCGTCCGGCATGCAGCGGGACCAGGACGTCGAGAAGCGGTAGGCCTGCAGGTTCAGGCTTTTCATCAGCGCGACGTCGTCGGCCGAGCGGTGGTAGTGGTCGCAGGCGACGTCGCCGGTGTGGGCGTCCGCCACGGCGCCCGGGACGCGGGAGAACGTGTCCCAGATGGACGGACCGCGGCCGCCGTCGCGGGCCCCGCCCTCGATCTGGTAGGCGGCGGTCGCCGCGCCCCAGAGGAAGCCCTCGGGGAAGGTGATCTCGGTACTGCTCATCCTTTGACTGCTCCTTGCATGATTCCGGAAACGAGTTGGCGTCCTGCGACTGCGAAGAGGAGCAGGAGCGGGATGGTCGAGAGCACCGCTCCGGCGAGCACGATCGAGTAGTCGACGAAGTGCGCGGCCTGGAGCAGCTGCAGTGCCACCGGGAGGGTGGGGTTGGACGGGTCCAGCACGATGAACGGCCAGAAGAAGTTGGTCCAGGTGGCGACGAACGTGAACAGGGCGAGCATAGCGGCCGCCGGGCGCGCCGCGGGCAGCCCGAGGTACCAGAACGCCTGGATCATCGAGGCCCCGTCGATGCGCACGGCCTCGATCAGCTCATCGGGCAGCGCGTCGCGGAGGTACTGCGTCATCCAGAAGACACCGAACGCCGTGACGACGCCGGGCACGATCACCGCCCACAACGACCCGGTCCAGCCGAGCTTCGCCATCACGATGAACAGCGGCACCACGCCGAGCTGGGTGGGGACGGCCATCGTGGCGACCACGAACACCAGCAGCCCCTTGCTCCCCCGGAACCGGAGCTTCGCGAAGGCGAACCCGGCGAGCGTGGAGAAGAGGACGACCGAGGCTGCCGTGACCGTCGAGACGATCATGCTGTTGCCGAGCGCCTTCCAGAACGGGATGCTGTCCAGCACGGTGGCCGCGTTGGCGAGGAAGTTGCCGCCGGGCACCAGGGGGACGCCCTGGCTGATCACCGAGCTGTCGTGGCTCCCGACCAGGAAGGACCACCAGAGCGGGAAGACCGATCCGAGGATCACTGCTCCGAGGAATCCGTAGGTGAGGAAGCCGGGGCGGCGCATGGTCCCGCCCGGCGCGCCGCGGCGTCGTGCGCCGAGGCCCCGCCTGGCGGCGCGCGCGGCCCCCTTGCCCGCGGTCTGCTCGATCATGGGGATGGAACTCATCGTCGGCCTCCCTGGCTTGCGATGCGGCGGGTGATGAGGAAGTTGGCCATCGCGATCACCACGATGATCAGGAACAGCAGCCAGGCGACGGCCGATGCCCTGCCGAAGTTGCGCTGGCCCCAGCCGAGCTCCCAGATGTACATGGTGAGCGTTTGCCACTGCCGGTCCGCACCGCCGAGGCCCGCCTGGTCGAAGACCCGTGCCTCGTCGAAGATCTGGAGGCCCCCGATGGTCGCGGTGATGACCACGAAGATGATGGTCGGCCGCAGCATCGGGACGGTGACGGAGAAGAACTGGCGGAGCCGCCCGGCGCCGTCGATGGTCGCCGCCTCGTAGACGTCCCTGGGGACGGCCTGCATGGCGGCGAGGAAGATCAGCGCGTTGTAGCCGGTCCAGCGGAAGTTGACCATCGTGGCGATGGCCGCGTGACTCGCGAGGGAGTCGGAGTGCCAGCGGACCGGGTCCAGCCCCATCCCCGTCAACAGCTCGTTGACCAGGCCGGCCTGGTCAGCGAACAGGTTGTTGAAGATCAGCCCCACCGCCACGGGGGCCACCACGAAGGGGACGAGGACGCCCATCCTCCAGAACGTCCTGGCCCGGAGGTTGGCGTCGAGCACCGCCGCGATGGCGATGGCGAGGACGACCTGCGGGACCGACGAGAGGAGGAAGATGCTGAACGTATTGCCTACCGCGTTCCAGAAGAACGGCTGCGCGAGGACGAACTGGAAGTTCTCCAGCCCCGTGAAGGCGCCCTGCCCCCCGATGAGGTTCCAGTCGTGGAGCGAGACCCATGCGGTGTAGAGCAGGGGGAACAGGCCCGTGACGGCGAACAGCAGGAAGAACGGGGAGATGTAGAGATACGGAGACAGCCTGACGTCCCACGTCGACACCTTCCGGGAGAAGACCAGCCGCTTCACGCTCCTGGCGTGTGACGCCTGCTCGTCCGTGGGGGGCGGGGATGGGACCCGGTCCGTGACAGCCATTGGCTACAGAGCGCCTACAGCGGTGACGAACTTCTCCCAGGAGGAGGCCGCGTCGTCGGTCTTGTCGACGTCGACGCGGGTGAGGGCCTGCTGCATCGCGTCGTTGATCGCGAAGTACTTGGGGCCCTTGAACGGCGTGATCTCGACGGCGGTGGCCCGGTTGGCGAGGATCTCGCCGGTCGGGGCGTCGTTGAAGAACGCGTCGGTCTGGCCGAGGAGTGCGTCGCTCTCGAGCGCATCGACCTGGCTGGGGAACGTGCCCTTCGACTCGAAGGCCTTGATCTGCTGCTCGGGGGCCGTCAGCCAGTCCGCGAGCTTCTTGGCCTCGGCCTGGTGGGCGCCCTGGGTGGGGACGGTCAGGTAGGAGCCGCCCCAGTTGCCGCCGCCGCCGGGGAAGACATCGGCGATGTCCCAGCCCTCGACGCCCTCGGCGTTGCCCTCGATGACCCCGAGCATCCAGCCCGGGCAGAGCTTCGTGGCGAACGCATCGGACTGGAAGCTCGCCACCCAGTCGTCCTCCCACTGGGTGAGGTGCGCTGACAGGCCGTCGGTGACCGAGGCCTCCAGGACCTGCTCGTAGATGTCCTTGACCTCGGGGTTCTCGGTGGCGATGACCGTGCCGTCGTTGTCCTCGTAGGCGTTCTGGACCTGGTTGACCATGCCCTGGTAGGTCGCTCCGGCGGAGTCGAACCAGGCCACGCCGTCGCTCGCCGCGACGAACTCCTCGCCGGCGTCGAAGTAGTCCTGCCACGAGCCGTCGAGCATCTCCGCGACGGACTCGCGGTCGCTCGGGAGCCCAGCCTTCTCGAACAGGTCCGCGCGGTAGCAGACGGCCTGGGGTCCCGCGTCGGTGCCGTAGCCGATAAGGGCGCCGTCCTCGGTGGTGGCGGCGGCGGTCTTCCAGTCCAGCCAGCGGCCCTCGACGGCGGGGTCGGAGAGGTCCGCGAACTGGTCGGGGTACTCGAGCAGCTCAGGAAGCCAGTCCACCTCGATACCCTCGATGTCGGAGAGACCGGAACCGGCGGCGAGCCGCGTGGTGAGGTTGTCGCGGGCCTCGTTCGAGGTGGCGGCCTTCTTGTGCTCGATCGTGACATTCGGGTTGAGCTCCTCGTATTCGGTGAAGAGCTCCTCGTAACCGAATTCGTTGAACGTGCCGACCGAGAGGGTGACGTTCTCGGTGCCCGTCTCCCCCTCCACTCCGGCGTTCTCCTCCCCGCCCGAACCACAGGCGGTGAGGGTCAGGGCGAGGCATGCGGCTGCGGCCGAGAGGGCGGTGATTCGTGCTCGGTTCTGCACGGGTGACTCCTTTGTCAGCTCGGGTCCGCTGCGTCTGCAGCGGATCCTGGGTCGGGACTTCCTGGTGGCACCCACGTCCGCGGGGACACAGGCTGGACCGTCGGCTGGTGCGCTTTCGTCAGGATGTCGAAGGCGCCGACGTTTGCGGGAGCGCACGAGTGAGCCCTCCGCGGATGCGATGGGTGGTGCCGGCGAAGGGTGCGTGCCCCTCCCGGGACGACCCCGGTGGGAGCGCTCTCACGCTGAGTTCCCATCGTGACTGTGACGTAGGACACTGTCAAGTGGGAGCGCTTCCACGGTCGGATCCGCGGTTGCGGGGTCGGCATCACCGCAGGTCAACGCGGTAATCGCCATCACCCCGTGATCGGATCGTTATGGAAGCGGCCCTCCCTCGGCGAGGTCCGCCCGGCGCTAGAGTGGCGGACGACCCACGAATCGATCCTCAGGAGCAGCACGCCGTGACGCACGAATCCCTACCCCCCTGGACGATCACCCTCGGAGAGCTCGACGAGCGGATGGGTGTGTCCATCGTCGAACAGTCCGTCGAGCGGGTGGTGGCAACCATGCCCGTCGAGGGCAACCGCCAGTCCTTCGGACTCCTTCACGGCGGCGCGTCCCTCGCCGTCGGTGAGGCCGTGGGGTCCTGGGCCGCCGTGATCCACGCGTCCACCCTCGGCAGGACGGCGGTGGGCGTCGACGTGTCGGCGACCCACCACCGGAGCGTGCGGGAAGGCACCGTCACCGTCACGGCGACGCCGATCCACCTCGGCCGGACCCTCACCACCCACGAGGTGCTGATCACCGACGACGCCGGACGGCGCCTGTGCACGCTGCGCATCACGAACCTGCTCCTGGACCGGCCGGTCCCCGGTACGGTGAGCCCATGACCATCACGAGGCACCCCACCAGGATCCGGCCCACCAGGCTCGTCGCCCTTGCCGCGGCGGCCGCTGCAGCCCTGATCGGGGGCGCCGCGGGTCCCGTTGCAGCCGCCCCACCCGCGCCGCTGTCCTATGTGGCGCTCGGGGACTCGTACGCCTCGGGATTCGGTGCCGGCTCCTATGTGAACGCCTGCGGCCAGACGCCCCTGGGCCTGCCCGGGATCCTCGACACGAAGAAGCAGGTGGAGCTGGTGGCCGACGCCACCTGCGCCGGCGCCACGGTGGCCACCGAGGCGGGAGGCGCCCTGGACCTGCCGGAACAGGTGGCACGCGTCGTCGCGTCCGGCGCCCTCTCCCCGTCCACGGACCTCGTGACCGTCTCCGCCGGCGGTAACGATGCGGGCTTCGGGCAGGCCGCCGGGGTGTGTGCCACCCGGCCCACTGCGGAGTGCGCGCAGTTCATCGCGGTCCAGAACGCGACCGCCCTGCCGGCGCTGGAACGCAACCTCGACGCGCTGTACGGCACGATCGGTTCCGCCGCGCCCCGCGCCACCGTGGTGGTGACCGGCTATCCGCACCTGTTCTCTCCCGAGGCGGGGACGCCTGTCGTCCTGCCCGTGGCGTCGCAGACAGCGTTCAACGATGCCACGGACGCCGTGAACGCCGTGATCAGGGACCAGGCCGAGGCCCATGGCTTCACATACGTCGACCTGGTGCAGAAGTTCGAAGGACACGGGCTCGGTTCCACGGACCCCTGGATCACCTTCACGCCCGGCGCGGCGGACAACCTGCACCCCACCATCGAGGGCTACCGGTCCGGCTACTTCCCCTCCGTCCGCAGCTTGGTGAACTTCTCCCAGCTCCAGCGCTAGAGCGGCCACGCGGGGCTCGTCAGACGCGCCCTCAGGTCCGCGAGTTCCTGCGCCGTCAGACCGGCGTCACGGAGGAACTGCGCGGCGTCGAGCGATGACAGCAGGTCCTCGAGGTGTCCCCGCGCCCGGAGGAGCCAGACCGCCAGCTCGGCGTCGGTCTTCGGCGTCTCGTGCGGCGTCTCCTGGCCGCGGTAGCGCTCGTTCATGGTGGTGACGGCGCGTGCGTAGTCGGCGATGATCGCCGAGGACCCTATCCCCGCTGCGCTGAGCAGCAGGGCGACCACGAGTCCGGTGCGGTCCCTCCCCGCGGCGCAGTGGATCACCACTCCCCCGGGCGGAGCCGCGACGAAGGCCCGGGCCACGCGGACGAATTTCTCGGGCCACCGCCTGAGGTTCTCCCCGTAGTGCTCCGGCGAACTGAGATACGGTCCGCAGAGCGCCATGAACTCCTCATCCGACTGGTCCTCCGTCGGGAGGTTGAGGAACCTGAAACGCTCGACGGCGTCCGGTCCGACGAGCGGGTCCGCTCCCCGGCGGCCGAGCTCGAAGGGGTGGCGGAGATCGACGACGGTCCGGACGCCCTGCTCCAAGGCCTGGCGCCACCCCGACGCCGTGACCCACTCGTTCCTGCCCATCCGGAAGAGCCGGCCCGCCTGGACGGATCCCCCGACGCCCCCGAGGTCCCTGGCGTTCACGGCGCCGTCCCACGGGCCGTCCACCGCCGCCCGCGCGGTGGTGGTGTCGAGGCCGGCGATCGGGGAGGCGTCCATGGCCGAAGCGTAGCAACCACCCCTTCCCCTCCCGCGCCGGAGGTCCTAGCCTGCGGTCATGCCTTTCTCCGTCCAGATCTCGATCGACTGCAGGGATCCGCACGCCCAGGCGGACTGGTGGGCGGAGACGCTCGGCTGGGTCGTCGAACCGACCGACGAGGCGTTCATCGACCGGATGATCGCGCAGGGGTTCGCGCAGGAGTCCGACGTCATCACGCACCACGGCAGGCGCGTCTGGAAGGACGGCGCCGCCATCTGCCGGGCTGACGACGTCGGCCGGACGGGCCGCGAGCGCATCCTCTTGCAGCCCGTGCCCGAGCCGAAGACCGCCAAGAACCGGGTGCACATCGACGTCGACCTCGGAGGTACGGACCGCGACGCCCAGCGGGCACGGCTCGAGGCGCGGGGCGCGCGGTACGTGGAGCAGCACTCCCAGGGGCCGCACGCCTGGTACGTCATGCTCGATCCCGAGGACAACGAGTTCTGCATCGCATGACCGGCGCGGGCCGGGGCGCCCGGCACGGCCCGCGCCGCTAGACTCGACGGGTGACTTCAGAGCTCCCCGCCAAGGTATCCGACATCTTCGACCCCACCCGCTGGCGGGTCGTCACGGGCTTCGAGGATTTCACCGACATGACGTACCACCGCCAGGTGGAGCGCGACGCCGGCGGGGCCGTCGTCCGCGACCTGCCCACCGTGCGGATCGCCTTCGATCGCCCCGAGGTGCGCAACGCGTTCCGTCCCGGGACCGTCGACGAGCTGTACCGGGCTCTCGACCATGCCCGCATGACACCCGACGTCGCCACCGTGCTGCTCACCGGCAACGGGCCGAGCCCCCGCGACGGCGGCCACTCCTTCTGCTCGGGCGGCGACCAGCGGATCCGGGGCCGCGACGGCTACCGGTACGCGGAGGGCGAGACGAAGGAGACGATCGACCCGGCGCGGGCCGGACGCCTCCACATCCTCGAGGTGCAGCGGCTGATCCGCACCATGCCGAAGGTGGTCATCGCCGTCGTCAACGGGTGGGCCGCCGGCGGCGGGCACAGCCTGCACGTCGTCGCGGACCTCACGATCGCGTCCGCGCAGCACGGCCGGTTCAAGCAGACGGATGCCACCGTGGGCAGCTTCGACGCCGGGTACGGATCCGCCCTCCTGGCCCGGCAGATCGGCCAGAAGAAGGCGCGGGAGATCTTCTTCCTGGCCCGCGAATATTCCGCGCAGGACATGGTGGACATGGGGGCGGTCAACGAGGCCGTCGACCACGGGGAGCTCGAGGTCACCGCGCTCGCGTACGCGGCCGATATCGCCCGCCAGAGCCCGCAGGCCCTCCGCATGCTCAAGTTCGCCTTCAACCTCGCCGACGACGGCCTCGCCGGCCAGCAGGTCTTCGCCGGCGAGGCGACCCGCCTCGCGTACATGACGGACGAAGCGGTGGAGGGCAAGGAGGCGTTCCTCGAGAAGCGCTCCCCGGACTGGTCCTCGTTCCCCTACTACTTCTAGGAGCGGCGTGGAACTCCTCCCCGTGCACACCCCCGAGGGCTTCGACGCCCTCGGGCTGCTCAAGCCCCTCGCCGCGGCCCTCGCCGGCGAGGGTCCCGCGGTCGCCCCGCACGTGAGGCCCGATCAGCTGTTCGGCGGCGAGCTGCCCAACGACGAGATCGCGGCGGTCATCAGCACCTCCGGATCCACGGGGACCCCCAAACAGACCATGCTCAGCGTCGACGCGCTCGCGGCGTCGGCCATGGGCACGGCGTTCGCCCTCGGGGCGGAGGGCCAGTGGCTCCTCACGCTGCCGGTGCACTATGTCGCCGGATTCCAGGTGCTCGTGCGCTCCCTGTACGCCGGCACGCAGCCCTGGGCCATGGACACCTCCGCGGGCTTCACGCCGCAGGCCTTCACCGACGCCGCGGGCGAGCTGACGGACCGCGTCCGGTTCACCTCACTCGTGCCCACGCAGCTCCACCGGCTCCTGGCCGACCCGTCGCGCGAGACCCTCCAGCTCCTGCGCCGCTTCGACGCGATCCTCCTCGGGGGTGCGCCGGCCGGGGTGTCCCTGCGGTCCCTCGCCCGCAGCCAGGACCTGAAGATCGTCGAGACCTACGGCATGAGTGAGACCTGCGGCGGGTGCGTCTACGACGGCACCCCGCTCGACGGCGTCGAGCTCCGCTCCGTGGACGGCCGGCTGCGGACCGGCGGCCCCGTCCTCGCGGATGGATACCTCGACGCGCCCGAGCTCACGGCGGAGAAGTTCGTCTTCAACGCCGGGCAGCGCTGGTTCGTGACGGACGACGCCGGGGAAGTGGCGACGGACGGCTCCGTCACCGTGCACGGCCGGCTCGACGACGTCATCATCACCGGCGCGCTGAAGGTCTCGGCGACGAGGGTCTCCGACGTCATCCAGGCCCTGCCCGGCGTCGAACAGGCCATGGTCCTCGGCATCCGCAGCGAGGAGTGGGGCACGGCGGTCGCCGCGGCGATCGTCGGTGACGTCGATGCCGACGTCATCCGGCAGGCGGTCCACGTGGAACTGGGGGCGCATGCCGTCCCCAAGTCCATCGTGACGCTCGATGCCCTTCCCCTGCTGCCGGGCGGCAAGCCCGATCGCCGGACCATCCACCAGCTCCTCGAACGCGCCTAGGCGTCCGACGGACCTCCCGCTCCACCCACCCGACCTGAAGGACTGATCCGTGGCGACTGCCGCTCAGTGGCTCGAAGGAGCCCGCCCCCGCACGCTGCCGATGGCGTTCGCCCCCGTGATCGTCGGAAGCGCTGCCGCCGTCGGGCTGGAATCCTTCAAGCCCCTCCATGCGGCGCTCGCGTTGATCGTCTCGGTGCTGCTGCAGGTCGGCGTGAACTACGCGAACGACTACTCGGACGGCATCCGGGGGACGGACGACGTCCGGGTGGGCCCACTGCGCCTCACCGGGTCCGGGGTCGCACAGCCCCGGCATGTGAAGCTCGCCGCCTTCGCCTGCTTCGGCGTGGCCATGCTCGCCGGACTGGCCCTGATCGTGCTGTCCCAGGCGTCGTGGATCCTGCTGCTCGTCGGCGTGGGCTGCATCGCCGCCGCGTGGGGCTACACGGGCGGCAAGAATCCGTACGGGTACCTGGGACTGGGCGACGTGTTCGTCTTCGTGTTCTTCGGACTGGTCGCGACCCTCGGCACCACGTTCACCCAGGCGGGCCAGCTCAGCGCGGCCGCGTGGATCGGAGCGGTGGGCACGGGCCTGATCGCCATGGCCCTGCTGATGGCGAACAACGTCCGCGACATCCCGACCGACACCGCCGTCGGGAAGAAGACCCTGGCCGTGAGGCTCGGCGACACCGCCGCACGGATCAGCTACGTGATGATGCTCGCCGCCGCCGTCCTGCTGCCGCTGTTCCTGAGCGGGGAGTACCCCTGGATGCTGCTCGTCCTGCTGCTCGTCCCGGCCTGCCTGAAGCCGAGCCGGCTGATGCTCACGGGCACGCAGCGCACGAGCCTGATCCCCGTCCTCAAGCAGACGGGACTGATCAACCTGGCGTTCAGCATCCTGTTCGCGGCGGGCATCGTGATCACGCGGGCCCTCGCCTGACAGGATTCCCGGCCGCTCCCAGGAGGCCGGACCTGCGGACCGCTACTGCGTCGCCGCGGCCGCGCCGCTCGAGCGACACCGAACCTGCGGGACCGCTACTGCGACGCCGGGCCGTCACCGCTCGAGCGACGCTGCTGCGCCACCGGACCTGCAGACCGCTACTGCGACGCCGGTGCGGGACTCACGCCGCGTCGCGGCGGGGCTTGCGGTCGGCGTTGACGGGCATATTGGGATCGAGTGCGTCCTCGGCCGCGGCGTCGTCGAGCTCGACGGCCGTCCGGACCGGCGGGGCGCCCGGAGCCATGCGGCGCTGCAGGGTCGCTGCGGCGGCATCCCGGAGATCCCGCGCGAACAGGTAGGTCACGCACCAGGCGAGGATGGCTGCCACGACGGCCGAGAGGAAGAGGCCGAGCCCCAGCAGGACGCACGCCACGTAGAAGACGACGATCAGGAGCAGTCGGAGGGCGGTGAATTTGAGGAAGGCCACTCTCCAAGTTTACTCGCCTACAATTGGCGCATGCCCCGCCTCCTGCTGTTCGCCGCGATCCTCGGGGTCGCCGTCGTCATCTATGCACTGATCGACTGCGTCATGAGCCGAAAACACGAAGTGCGGAGCATCTCGAAGACCGCGTGGTTCATCACCATCCTGCTCCTGCCGCTCATCGGAGCGGGCATGTGGTTCCTGTTCGGCCGTCCCCGCAGCGAAGGCCCTCCCGGTCCCCGCCGCCCGGCCCCCCGCCAGCCGACGGCCCCCGACGACGATCCCGCCTTCCTGCAGAACCTCGAGACCCAGCGATGGCAGCAGGCCCGCGAGCAGGAGAGGCGCCGCCGCGAGCAGGAGCAGAAGGAGCGCGAGGCCAAGGCCCGCGATGCCGGGAAGAACAACCCCGCACAGGACGGCAAGCACGACGGCGACGGCAACGACGACGCCGGACCTGGCCCCACGGGAGCCCACCAGCCCTGACGGGCGGTCCCCCGCACCCGCGACGATCCAGCGAGGCCGCCCGTCGACCCTGCACGACAGGTACGCCCACCGACTGAGAGAAGTCGGTGGGCATACCTGTTTATGCCCACCGAGCCGACCCGCTCGGTGGGCAGGTTCGACGCCGGTTCGGGCTCCTCGGGCGCCTGATGCCCTACTGGCTCCGGACACACGAGAGCCCCGCAGCAGGAGCTGCGGGGCTCTCGTATGGCCCGGGCACGGCCGCAGCCGCCCCCGCAGCAGCAGTCGCTAGACCCCCGCGTAGCTGTGGAGGCCCGAGAAGTAGATGTTGACGATCGTGAAGTTGAAGACGATGCAGAGGTAGCCGACGATCGAGAGCCACGCGGCGCGCGTGCCCGTCCACCCGCGGGTCGCACGGGCGTGCAGGTAGCCGGCGTAGACGGTCCAGATCACGAAGGTCCAGACCTCCTTGGTATCCCAGCCCCAGTACCGGCCCCAGGCCTGCTCGGCCCAGATGGCGCCGGCCATGAGGGTGAAGGTCCAGCCCACGAACGCGATGGCGTTGAGGCGGTAGGCGAGGTTCTCGAGGCTCAGCGCGGACGGCACCAGGCGCAGGAACCTCGCCGTGTCCGCCTTGCCCGCGAGGAGCTTGGCCTCGCGGGAGGACTGGAGGAGCTGCAGCACCGACATCGCGAAGGTGATGGTGAACAGTGCGGAGGAGGCGACCGCGATGGAGACGTGCACGATCAGCCAGTAGCTCTGCAGCGCCGGGATCAGCCGCGCGACGGGCGTGGGGAAACCGACGGTGGCCGCGCACAGCATGACGACGACGAGGCCCACCACGAAGGACCCGACGAAGCGGAGGTCCTTGCGGGTGAGCGTGATCAGGAAGATCGCGGCGACGAGGAACGCGCCGGTGGTGCAGAACTCGTACATGTTGCCCCACGGCACACGGTGCGCGGCGACGCCGCGGGTGACGACGGCGGCACCGTGGATGACGGCGGCGAGCACCGTCAACGAGACGGCGATACGCGCCGAACCACGTCGGGGCCCGGAGCCGTAGTCCATCGAGTCGTCGGCAGTGGCGGGACCGGCCGGCACGGCGGTCGACGTCGAGCCCCCACGCGCACCGACGCCGGCGAGGGCGGGTGTGGCCTTCTCCTCGGCGAGCCGGGTCTCGAGCGAGCCGATGGTCGTGCTCGATCGCACGAGGTCGAGCACGAAGAAGATCAGGGCCGCCACGTAGGCGATGGAGGCCAGCAGCATGAAGAGCTCACTGACCTGCCCGAGCTCTGCGTTGACTGGTTGTGGCATCAGTTGTCCTTTGAGTTGTGGTGCGACTGCCCCGTGCCTGCCGCCGACGATGCGGCCTCAGGCACCTTATTTTCTCCCGTGCCGCCGTCCGGCACCAACCAGCGGTCCGCGAGCAGCTTCTCCACGGCCTGGCCCTCCGCGGGGAGCCGGTGGTCCTCGCCGCGCGCGAGCAGCCCGTATTCGACCATGAGGCGGCCGTCGGGGTGCTCCCCGGTGCGGACCCAGAGCCTCCGCCGTCCGATGAACAGCGATGCCGTCAGGCCGAGCAGGGCGAGCGTCGAGAAGACGAGCGCGCCGACCTCCCCGGGGTCGTGGTGGATGTCGAGGGCGACGTAGCGCTTCAGCCCGTCGAACGTGACCGAGCCCTTGCCCTCGGGCAGGTCGTAGGTTTGGCCGACGCCGAGCACGATCCCGCCGTCGTCGCTGGTTCGGCTGTTCAGCTCCGTCAGGTCCTCGGTGTCCAGGACGTACACGTTCTCCGGGGTGCCGTCGTCGAGCCCCAGGTCCCCGTAGTAGGAGTTGAGGTTGAGCTGGGGGTTGAAGGGATCCGGGTCGCGGGAGAAGGAGACGCCCTGCTCGTCCACGAACGCCGTGGGGAGGAAGAATCCCACGAACCCGAGCTGGTCGGGCTTGGCGTCCGGGGCCTTGATGACGATCAGCGACGTGTAGAGCCCGTCCGACGGCACGGAGACGACGGGACCCTGCGAGGCGATGTTGCCGTCGCCGTCGCGGACCGTCACGACCGGCGCGTAGCCGTTGCCGACGAGGTACACGTTCGTCCCGCCGATCGTGATCGGCGCGTTGACCTTGAGGACCTGGGATTCCTCGGCCCCGCCGGGCCCGTCCTGCGTGGTCAGGTTGGCGGTGAAGTCCAGCGGCTGCCCGTAGTGGCTCTCCTGCTCGCGGTCGAAGCGGACGTCGAAGGAGTCCAGCCGGAGCGAGTACGGCTCGAGCCGGTCGTCGGAGAAGTTGGAGCCCGGGTTGAAGGAGTCGTAGCCGATCAGGGTGTTGACGAAGCTGTCACCCTCCACGATGACCTTCTGGCCGTTGTAGCCGAACAGCCCTCCGACCGCGACCGAGACCAGGACCCCGATCAGGGAGGTGTGGAACACGAGGTTGCCGAGCTCCTTGGCGAGTCCGCGCTCGGCGCCCACCGAGGGGCGGTCGGTGTCGGCGTCCCGCACGTCCACGCGGTACCCGCGCTTCCGGAGCATGGCCGCGGCCTGCTCGGCGGCCGCAGCCGGGGTGATCCCCGCGCTACGGGCCTGATCCGCCGGGACCTCGAGCGTGCCGTAGACGGGCAGGCGTGAGAGCCGCTTCGGCGTGCGCGGCGGCGTGGAGCGCACCGCCCTGAAGTGCGCGATCGCGCGGGGGATCACGCAGCCGATGAGGGAGATGAAGAGCAGGAGGTAGATGGCGGAGAACCAGACCGACGAATAGACGTCGAAGAGCTGGAACCAGTCGAGGATGGGCCCGGAGTCGGGGTTGTCCTGGAGGTACTGCGTGACGACGGCGGGATTGGCGGGGCGCTGCGGGAACAGAGAGCCGGGAACCGCGGCGACGGCCAGCAGCAGGAGCAGGAACAGCGCGGTGCGCATGCTCGTGAGCTGCGTCCAGGCCCACCGCAGGGTCCCGAAGAAGCCGAGGGAGGGCAGGACGGCGTCGGACCGGGCCTTCGAGGCGCCCGGCCTGTCCCTCGTGTCCTGTGTGACGTCCTGCTTCACTGTGGGCCTTCCATCAAGTTGATTTCGATTCCGTGCCGTGCGCGTCCGCCGATCAGATCGGGAGGACGACGTTGCCGATCAGGAGATCCTGCAGCTGGGTGATCCAGAGGTTCCAGACGCCCGTGACCATGAGGACGCCCACGAGCACCAGGAGCCCTCCCCCGGAACGCTGCAGCAGGAGCCGGTGCTTCCGGAAGAACGCGAGCGCACCCATGCCGCGCCGCACGCCGAGGGCGATCAGCAGGAACGGCAGGCCGAGCCCGAGGCAGTACACGAAGGTGAGGACGGCGCCCTTCAGGGCCGTGGCGTCGTTGCCGGAGATGGCGAGCAGCTGCACCGCGCCCAGCGTGGGCCCGATGCACGGCGCCCAGCCGAGCCCGAAGGTCACCCCGAGCAGGGGCGCGCCCAGGAGCCCTGCGGGGACCTTCGCGTGGAGGCGGCTCTCCCGCTGGAACCAGGACAGTCCGCCCATGAAGATGATGCCCAGGAGGATCACGACGACCCCGAGCACCTGGAGGAGCCACCCCTGGGAGACCCGCAGGAAGGCTCCGAGCTGGCCGAAGAGCGTCCCGTAGGCCATGAACACCACCGAGAAACCGAGGACGAACAGGCCGATCCCGGCGAGCATGCGGCCCTTCCGCTGCTTCTCGAGGTCGACACCGGTCAGTCCCGTCACGTACCCGAGGTAGCCCGGGACCAAGGGCAGGACGCAGGGAGAGACGAACGAGACGAGACCCGCCAGGAGGGCGACGGGCAGTGCCAGCATCATGGAGCCGTTCAGGACGGCGTCGGCGAAGGCGTTGCCCACGGCAAGGGGCATCGACGCGGCCAGCGGCCCCGTCATCGGCATGCCCGGCCCGGCGCGCTATTCGGCGAGGGCATCGGAGATCAGGGCCTTGAGCGTGCTGCGGTCCGCGAGTCCGAGGATCCGCGCCGAGACGCGCCCCTCCCGGTCCAGCACGATCGTGGTGGGGACCGCCTGCGGCGGGACGTACTGCGTCATGTCCAGCAGCACGCCGCCGTCCTTGTCGTCGAAGCTCTCGTACGGGATGCCGAAGCTGCGTTCGAAGGCTTCTGCCGTGGCCTGCTCGTCGCGGATGTTCACACCGTAGAAGACGGCCCCCTGGGGCGCGTAGTCCTCGTGCAGCGAGACGAGGTCGGGTGCTTCCTCACGGCAGGGGGCACAGGCGGCGTACCAGAAGTTGAGCACGGTGACCTGGCCGTCCCAGTCGGCACTCGACACGGCGGTGCCGTCGAACAGAGTCCCGGCGACCTCGACGGGCTCTCCCCTGTCGCTCTCCGCGTACTCGGTGACCGAGCCGTCGCCCGCGATGTAGTTCTTGCCGTCCCCCGCAGCGGCCTGCTGCGCGAGGGGGTCATCCGCCGCGCAGGACGTCATCGCGAGCGAGACCGGCACGGCGAAGGCGAGCGCGAGGCGCAGCGTGAGCACGCGGCGGCGCGATGCGGGACGGACGGGTCTGGTCACGGCTTCTTCCGTTGATTTCTACGACGTGTAGTAATTCTATTACGCGCCGGGGACATTCGCCGCCTCGGGCAACAGGTCCGCGCACGGCTCGGCGTAGCGCACGCGCCGGATGGTGTCGCCGTCGAAGTCGAGGGACGTGACGGACGTGAGCGTGCACTCGCGCTCCCGCGGGTCGTGCCAGAGCCGGCGGTGTTCGGCGGCGAGCCTCGTCACCCAGATCGGGAGCTGGTGGCTGACCAGGATGGCCTCCGCGGGACGGTCCGACCCTTTCGCCGAGCTGAGCCCGAGCGCCAGCCGGCGCGCGTCATGGACTCCCGCCATCATGCGTTCGACCTGCCGGCTGTAGGGCTCACCCCAGGAGGGGCGGAAGGGATTGACGAGGAACGGCCAGTGCCGTGGCTCCCGGAGCCTGCTCTTGATCCCCGACATCCCCTCGAAGCGGTTCTCCGCCTCGATGATGCGCTCATCGGTGGAGATGGTGAGTCCGAGGGCGTCCGCGAGGGGCTGCGCGGTCTCCTGCGCACGATCCAGCGGCGAGGCCACGAGGTGCACGATGTCGGCGCCCTCGTCGCGCCGCTGCTGGAAGTGCCGCGCCATCTGGATGGCCATCTGGCGGCCCAGCTCGGAGAGATGGAACTCGGGGAGCCTCCCGTAGAGGACCCTGTCCGGGTTGTGGACCTCACCGTGGCGCACCAGGTGGACGGTTGATCGCTGCATCCCTCCAGTTTCGCGCATGCCGCGCGCGACGGCCAATCGGCGCCGGCCCTTCCCTTGCGGGCGGTCCGGTGGATTGGTTGAACATTTTAGCGAAGAGCGGAATAAAACATGCATACGCATGCTTCTACCCCGTGTAAGCATCCGCGAGCCATCATTCTCAGGAGTTCCCCATGACTGTCCCCTCAGGCCTCACCTCCGGCACCTGGTCCTTCGACCCCTCCCACAGCGAAGTGGGCTTCAGCGTCCGCCATGCGGGCATCAGCAAGGTCCGCGGCTCGTTCAAGGACGTCGACGCCGCGCTCACCGTCGGCTCGTCCCTCGAGGACTCGAGCATCTCCGCGACCATCAGGACCGCATCCTTCACCTCCGGCGACGAGAACCGCGACGGCCACGTCAAGGGCGCCGACTTCTTCGACGTCGAGCAGTTCCCCGAGATGACCTTCGTCTCCACCTCCCACGACGGCTCCGGCGAGACCTACCGGATCAACGGTGACCTCACCATCCGCGGGATCACCAAAGCAGTGGTCCTCGACGCCGAGTTCAACGGCGTGGCCGTGGATCCCTTCGGCGCCACCCGCGCCGGGGTCTCCGCCTCCACGAGCATCTCGCGCAAGGACTTCGGCCTCACCTGGAACGCGGCCCTCGAAGCGGGCGGCGTCCTCGTCGGCGACAAGGTCACCATCACCATCGAGGCCGCCTTCGTGGCCCCCGCGGTCGCCACGGTCTGATCCGTCGCTCGGGCCCGGTGCCCGCAGCCGGCCCCGACGGCCGGCGTCGTCCTCCCGACGGCGCCGGCCGCCGGCGTTTCGGCCTGTCCCCACCGGGAGCGCACGAACTAGGCTGACGGTGACCACATCCACGAGGGGCACCAGCGGCGGATGACCGACACCGATCAGCGGAGGACGCGACGATGAGCACACCACAGGACAACCCGGACGGGCAGAACGGCGGGCCCGCCTGGAATCCACCGGGATCGGGCAGCAGCGGCCAGAACCCCTACCCCCAGCAGGACCCACCCCGGTACGGCCAGCAGGACGACGGCGGCCAGTACGGCCACCAGGCCGCCCAGCCCTCGGGTTATGCCTATCCGACGTCGGGTGCGTCGGGCCTCGCCGAGAAGGGGCCGGCGCCCAAGGAGGTCGACCGGGCCTACTACCTCATCCTTGCTGCCGGCGTCGTCTACCTGCTGTCGTCCGTCATCTCCCTGCTGACGACCGAGGTGCCGGACATGGCGGGCGCCGCGGTCGGGGTGGGAATCGGGCTCGTGGTCTCGGTGATCATCGCGGCGCTGTACGTGGTCCTGGCCGTCTTCATCCGCAAGGGCCGGAACTGGGCCCGCATCACCGCCACCGTGCTGGCCGCGCTCAACGTGCTGGGCGTGCTCGCCACCGTCCTCCTGACGCCCATGCTCACCGCCGCCGCGGAGTCGACCGGACAGGCGGTGGCGGAGACGTCGGCGCTCTCGGTGGTGTTCAGCGTGCTGGTCATGCTGCTGGGCGTGGCCGGCGTGGTCCTGACCTACCTCAAGCCCGCGCGGCCGTACTTCGCACCGCAGAAGTTCGGGTACTGAGTGCGCAGCCGCGCGTAGACCCGCTTACTGGGCACGGGAGATCGGACCGAGGTCCGGCTCCTGCGCCCTTTGCGCGTGATAGGCCAGGATCTGCAGCTCGGTGGACATGTCCACCTTGCGCAGCTGGACGTGCGATGGCACCTGCAGCACCACGGGCGCGAAGCTGAGGATGCTGGAGATCCCGGCCGCGACGAGGCGGTCGCACAGCTCCTGGGCCACCGCCGCGGGAACCGCGAGCACCGCCATGTTGGTGCGGGTGCGCTCCAGCACCGCCTCGAGGTCGTCGACGGCGCTGACCCTGAGGTAGCCGACCTCGGAACCGACGACGAGCTGGTCGGCGTCGAAGAGCGCGACGATCTCGAAGCCCCGCGACACGAACCCCGAGTAGCCGGCGAGGGCCCGCCCGAGGTTGCCCGCGCCGAGGATGGCGACGCGCCAGTCGAGTGTCAGCCCGAGGGCGATCGAGATCTGCCGGTTCAGGTACTGCACGTCGTACCCGACGCCCCGTGTGCCGTAGGACCCGAGATAGGAGAGGTCCTTGCGCAGCTTGGGCGAGTTCACTCCGGCGGCGTCCGCCAGTTCCTCGGAGGACACGCGTTCGATGCCCTCCGCGAGCAGGGAATTCAGCGCACGCAGGTAGATGGTGAGGCGGGCCACCGACGCAGGAGGGATGTGGCGCGCCGCATCACCCACGGGGTGGAGGCCTGGCATGTCCGGCGTTGTCACTGTTCTCGGCTCCGTTGCTAGCACCGCGGCGTCCGGTCCGGGAGTCGCGGTTCCGGGATCCCTCGGCGTCGGGGGCGGAAGTAACACCACTGTATGCCGACGGCGCGGGGCCTCCAAGCCGGGCGGCGGGCCGCCGTGACGGGACGCCGGGCCGGACCGGCGGGATGTGTCAGGCGCCGGCCAGCAGCCGCCTCAGCCTCGACTCGTCGATCGACCAGAAGTCGCGCTGGACGCCGTCGATGAACAGGACGGGCAGTTCCTCCGCGAACCGGGCACCGAGCGCGGGGGCCTCGGCCGCCGACACCTCGCGCCAGCCGAGGCCCAGCTCGGCGGTCACCCGCTGCACCACGGCGCGGGCATCCTCGCAGAGGTGACACGCGGGTCGGGTGAGGAGGACGACGCCGGCACCGGGCATGTCCACGGGAGGTTCCATCCCTCCACGGTACTGCGCCCGTGCGGCGTCGGAAGCAGGAACGGCACCGGCAGAGGGTGCCGTCGGCGCGGGGAGCCGACGAACTAGACTCTGAGCATGCCGGACGCCGCACGGGTCACGCACCCCACCCCCCAGCCTCCGGCGACGATCGCGGGGGAAGCCGCCTTCTTCGACGTGGACAACACCCTGATGCGCGGCGCGAGCCTCTTCCACGTCGGCCGGAAGATGTACCAGCGCAAGGCCTTCACGCTGCGCTTCGCCGCAGGCCTGGCCTGGAAGCAGCTCCGCTTCATCATGCGCGGCGAGACGATGACGGACGTGAACTCGGTGCGCGACGCCGCCCTCGCGTTCGCCATCGGGATTGCCCACGAGGACATCCTGGCGCTCGGCGAGGAGGTCTACGACGAGATGATCGCGTCGAAGATCTGGCCCGGCGCGCGCGCCCTCGCGGAGCAGCACCTGACCTCCCGCCGGCAGGTCTGGCTGGTGACCGGCACTCCCGTGGAGGTGGCCGGCGTGATCGCGAGCCGCCTCGGCCTCACCGGCGCCCTCGGCACGGTGGGGGAGGTCGCGGACGGCCTGTACACCGGCAGGCTGGTCGGCGATTTCCTGCACGGTCCGGCCAAGGCTGCAGCGGTCCTGCACCTGGCGCAGCGGGAGAACCTCGACCTCTCGCGCTGCTGGGGCTACAGCGACTCCTACAACGACATCCCGCTGCTGACCGCCGTCGGGCATCCCGTGGCCATCAACCCGGACAGCCGACTCCGCCGCCATGCCCGCGCGAACAACTGGCCGGTCTACGACTTCCGCAGCGGGCGGCGCGCCGCGACCCTCGGCCTGCGGGCGGCGACCGTGATCGGATCCGTCTACGGGCTGTGGCGCGGGTACTCGCGGTTCAGGAGTCCCTGACTCCCGCGCAGGCCCCACCGGGAGCCCGCAGACGACAACGGCCCGGCGTCCACGCCAGAAGGCGGGAATCCGGGCCGGTCGGCACACTCCGGCTCGCGGCCGGGCGCCTGGCTACTTCTTGTTGCGGCGCTGGTGACGGGTCTTGCGAAGCAGCTTGCGGTGCTTCTTCTTTGCCATACGCTTGCGGCGCTTCTTGATTACTGAACCCATAGAGTCCTCACAAACTGTTGTGTTGCCAGGGCGGACTGCGGCGATGTGCCTCGAGGCACGCCCTGGTGATGACGAAAGACGCGTGCCTGGTGGCAGTTGCCCGTTTGATGCAATAAGTCGAGCAGGCTCGAAACCCGCCCAAAACGCTCCTTAACAGGGTACATCCGTTTGGGGAACCCTCGAACGACCGGCGGTCAGGCGCTCTCCGACTGCCCCTCGACCTGCGCCCGGTGGAGGAAATCCTCGACCGCGGACTCGGGGACCCGGTAGGAACGGCCGAACTGCACGGCGGGCAACTCTCCCGCGTGCACGAGCCTGTACACGGTCATCTTCGATACCCGCATGAGCCCGGCCACTTCCGCGACCGTCCGAAACTGCACATCCGAGAAGTGATTCCCGTCTGCCATCTCACCACTGTTCCTTTGCATGGAGGCTTGCACTGCACCCTGGGGCCGGCATCGATAAAACCACCCGGGGGCGACCGTTCGGCGTGTCGCCTTGTAGCAAAAGGATAATCCGCCTAAGGAGTCACTGTAGTGGCTGATGTGGTTGAAGTGAAAGACAGTCGACCGGTCGATGCGCGGGCCGTGCACGCACGGTAGCGACGGTCACCCGCCGTCGAACCTCACGAGGACGGATCGCGACGCCGACGTAGCTGGGAGAGCAGATCCGCGGCGCGCTCCGCCGCGCGGCCCATGGTCCGGCCGATCGGGGGACGCGGTGCGTCCGGTCCGGTGGGCACCGCTGGTGCTGCCAGGACCGCGGCGGCCAGCGCCGTGACGTCCGCGGTGTCCGACGCATCGGTCGTCTCCGGTTCGAGGGCGGCGACGACGTCTGCCACGGTCGTCGCGTCGGAGGAGGACAGCCGGTCCTGACGGGCGTCCTCGGAGGCCGCGATGGACACCAGGTCCGTGGTGGGCTCGAACCCGGCCAGCCAGTCGCGTACCCGGCCGAGCGGGGCGGTGTCGAGCGAGTAGTAGCGCTTCTGTCCCTGCGCCCGCATGCTCACCAGGCCCGCCTCCCGCAGCACCTTCAGGTGCTTCGACACCGTCGGCTGGCTGACCTGCAGCTCGATCACGAGCTCCCCCACCGCCTTGTCGCCGCCACGGAGATTCTCGAGGATCTGCCTGCGCGTGCCTTCGGCGATGACGGCGAATACATCATCGATTCCCATCCGCCCACCCTAGCGATATATACGCCGCGCGGCATCCTGATGCGATCGGCGGGTCCGGCTCAGTCGAACCAGGGGTCCAGCCCGTGGAGCGGGAAGAGTGCCTTCCTGGTCGCCATCACCGTCCTGTCGAGGTCGTCGTTCGGGTCGTAGCCGATCTCCCACGAGCGCCACCAGATGTCCGCGCCATCACCCATCAGGCGGGGCGCGTCGACGCCGTGCCGCTCGAGCACGTACTCCCGCCAGATCGCCGGGACCGGCGTCGCCGGGCCCACCGGTGCACCGGCGGCCACGGCCACGAGCAACGACCACGACCGCGGCACCACGCTCGCCAGGGCGTACCCGCCACCCCCGGTCGCGATCCACCGCCCCCCGCACAGGCGGTCCGCGAGGTCCCGGACACCCACCATCAGCGCGTGCTGGGCGTCCACGCTCATCCGCAGGTTCGTGAGCGGGTCCTCGCGGTGGGAATCGCACCCGTGCTGGCTCACGATGACCTCGGGGGCGAAGGCACCGGCGAGCTGCGGCACGACGGCGTGGAAGGCCCGCAGCATCGCCGCGTCCCCCGCGACGGTGGGCAGCGCCACGTTCACCGCGTACCCCTCGGCCGCAGGCCCCCCGGTCTCGCTGGCGAAGCCGGTTCCCGGGAAGAGGCTCATGCCCGTCTCGTGCAGGGAGATCGTCATGACGCGGGGCTCGTCCCAGAAGATGCTCTGCGTCCCGTCGCCGTGGTGCGCGTCGACGTCGATGTACAGGACGCGCTGGACGCCGCGGTCCAGCAGCCGCTGGATGGAGGCCGCGGCGTCGTTGTAGATGCAGAAGCCACTGGCCCGGGACCGTGCCGCGTGATGCATACCCCCGCCGAAGTTCACGGCCCGGACGGCGGAGCCCCGGAGGATCGCCTCGGCCGCGTCGAGCGAACCGCCGGTGAGCCGGGCACTGGCCTCGTGCATCCCCGCGAAGGCGGGGGTGTCCTCCGTGCCGAGGCCCATGGCGGCGTCCGAGGTGTCGGGGTTGCTGCTGACCTCGCGGACCGCCCTGATGTAGTCGGGGCTGTGGACGGCGGCCAGGTCGTCGTCCGAGGCCACGGGCGGAGCGGCAACGGTCACGCCGTCGAGGTCCAACAGCCCGCAGTCACGCGCGAGCCGGGCCGTCAGGTGCAGCCTCTCCGGGTTCATGGGATGCTGCCCACCGAAGTTGTAGGCCAGCATCGACTCGTCCCAGGCGACCTGGAGGGGCACCGCCGACCTTGAGTGCGTAGACATTCCTGAAAGGCTACGCGATGCGGGATATTCCGACGACGCACACCGGTGAGATGCTTTACTACTGCAAGGGACAAATCAGGCATGGTTATGCGCCAGTTCGGCGGAAGGACCAGCGGACAGGGCAGAGCGGACGTCAATGGTAGGTCAACAGCCGCGATGGCTGACGGACGATCGCCGCGGGTACATCAGGCTGCTGGCCTCGATCCGCGACTTCGCCGACTCCTTCGCGAACAGCTCGCCCGCACGCCTCGCCCTCTTCATCTTCACCGCCGTGATCCTGGTGTTCACCGCACTGCTGAGCCTGCCGATGTCCGCCGCCAGCGGTACCGTGACCCCGCTGCACGACGCCTTCTTCACGGCGGTGTCCGCCGTGTGCGTCACGGGCCTCACCGTGGTGTCCACGGCCGCCCACTGGTCCTTCTTCGGCCAGCTGGTGATCCTGCTGGGCATCTTCATCGGCGGGCTCGGAACGCTCACGCTGGCCTCGCTGCTCGCGCTGATCGTGAGCAAGCGGCTCGGGGTGCGCGGCAAGCTGCTGGCCCAGGAGGCGCTCAACAACGCGAGCCGCCTCGGCGAGATCGGCACGCTGCTGCGGATCGTCATCACGACGTCGGTACTGATCGAGATCGTCCTCGCCGTCGTGCTCATCCCGCGCTTCATGCTCCTGGGAGAGCCCTGGTGGCAGGCCGTCTGGCACGGCATCTTCTACTCCATCTCCGCCTTCAACAACGCGGGCTTCACCCCGCACAGCGACGGCCTGGTCCCGTACGAGACGGACCTGTGGATCCTGACCCCGCTCATGGTCGGGGTGTTCCTCGGGAGCCTCGGCTTCCCGGTGATCATGGTCCTCGTGCAGGTGCGCCACCGCTTCAGCAAGTGGACGCTGCACGCCAAGCTCACGGTGTTCGTCTCACTGATCCTGCTCGTGGCCGGGACGTTCGCCTGGGGCTTCCTCGAGTGGGAGAACGACCGCACGATCGCGGGCCTCAGCTTCGCCGACAAGACCATCCATTCCCTCTTCGCCTCGGTCATGACGCGCTCCGGCGGGTTCAACCTCGTGGACCAGACCGACATGAACACGACCACCATGCTCCTGACGGACGCCCTGATGTTCGCCGGAGGAGGCTCCGCCTCGACCGCCGGCGGCATCAAGGTGACCACGATCGCCGTCATGTTCCTCGCCATCGTGGCCGAGGCCCGCGGCGACTCCGACGTCCGCGCGTGGGGCCGCACCATCCCCCACGAGGCGATGCGCGTCGCGATCTCCGTGATCTTCATGGGGGCCACGCTCGTGCTGCTCGCGAGCGGGCTCATCCTCGCGATCTCCGACGAACCCCTGGACAAGGTGGTCTTCGAGGTGATCTCCGCCTTCGCGACCGTCGGGCTCAGCACCAACCTGAGCGCCGAATTGCCCCCCGAAGGAAAATACGTCCTGTCCGCCCTGATGTTCGCCGGACGCATGGGCACCATCACCCTCGCCTCGGCCCTCGCGCTAAGGCAACGCAGCACGCTCTACCGCTACCCCGACGAGAGGCCGATCATTGGCTGAAAGACCCGCCCACAACGCACCCGTCCTCGTGATCGGCCTCGGCCGGTTCGGTGCGGCGACCGCAGAACAGCTCGTCCGCCAGGGGCGGGAGGTCCTGGCGATCGAACGGGACCCCCAGCTCGTGCAGAAGTTCTCGGGCATCCTCACGCACGTGGTCGAGGCCGACGCGACGAACCTGGACGCCCTCCGCCAGCTCGGCGCCCAGGAGTTCTCGGCCGCCGTCGTCGGGGTCGGCACCTCGATCGAGTCGAGCGTGCTCATCACCGCCAACCTCGTGGACCTCGGCATCGACCACCTGTGGGTCAAGGCGATCACGCCCTCGCACGGCAAGATCCTCAAGCGCATCGGCGCCAACCACGTGATCTACCCGGAGGCCGACGCCGGCCAGCGCGCCGCGCACCTGGTCGGCGGCCGCATGCTGGACTTCATCGAGTTCGACGACGGCTTCGCGATCGTGAAGATGTACCCACCGAAGGAGACCCAGGGCTTCACGCTCGCGGAGTCCTCGGTGCGGTCGAAGTACGGCGTCACCGTCGTCGGCGTGAAGTCGCCGGGCGAGGACTTCACCTACGCACGCCCCGACACCAAGGTGTCCGGCCGCGACATGCTGATCGTGTCCGGGCACGTGGACCTGCTCGAGCGTTTCGCCGGCCGGCCCTAGCCGCATGGAGGAGACCACGGGGACGCCGGCGGGGCGGATGCGCGGCCCTGGCGGGTCCCGCCGTCGACCACCCGCCGCAGCTGCGCGATCGGCGGCCGGTCCGTGGTGGGCCGCCGGGTTCGGCGGCGCGCTCGTGCTCGCCGTCGTCGTGCTCGCCGCCCGGATCCACGGCCTCGACCTCTCGGTGTACCGCGAGGGCGCCCTCGCGCTGCTCGGCCGCGCAGGCGACAAGGAACTCTACGACGACGCCCTGATCCAGACCGACACCCGGGGCCTGCCCTTCACCTACCCGCCCTTCGCGGCCCTCCTCTTCGTGCCCCTCGCGCTCGTTCCGGAGGCCCTGGCCCTGGGGATCGTGACCGCCCTGACCTGCGCCTGCCTCGTGGGCGTGGCGGTCGTCGTCGTGCGCTACCTGCGCGCTTCGGGGGTGATGGCGAAGGTGGTGGGGACCCGGGCCGACCGGCGGGGGACCGCCGCCGTCCTGATCGCCGTGCTGCTCATCGGCGTCAGCGGGCCGTGGCGTGAGGGCCTCGGATTCGGCCAGGTCAACGCCCTCCTGATGGTGCTGATCCTCGCCGACCTGCTGCGCTCCACCAGGCTTCCCTCGGGCGTGCTCATCGGCATCGCCGCCGGGATCAAGCTGACACCGCTCGCCTTCGGGCTGGTGTTCCTCGCGCGCCGTGACTGGCGGTCTCTGGCCTGGCTGGCGGTGTCCTTCGCCGCGACGGTGGCCGTCGGCTGGTTCCTGGCGCCCCGCGAGTCGGCGATCTTCTGGCTGGATGCGCTCTTCGACGCCTCGCGGGTGGGGGCGACCGCCGATCTCTACAACGTGTCCCTGAACTCCATCGTGGCCCAGTCCGGCCTGGCCGAGGCCGTGCAGCGCCCCGTCTGGATCCTGGCGTCCCTGGCGGTCATCGCGGTCGGCTACCTGGCGATCCGGCGGGCGGACGAGGACGGCGACAGGCTGCGGGCGATCGCCGCCAACGCCGTCGTCATGCTCGCGATCTCGCCCATCTCGTGGTTCCACCACTGGGTGTGGATCGCCCTGGTGTTCCCGGCAGGCTGGGTCCTCGCCCGGCGGCAGGCGGGCAGCCGACGCGTGCTCGGCCGGGCGCTGCTGGCGCTCCTGGTGCCGGTGATGATGTTCTCCTCGATCACCGTCACCCTCACGCTGACCGGCACGGTCTCCGGTGAGGGATCGCTGTCGCTGCGGCTCTTCACCGGCCTGGGGGTGGTCCTGCCGGTGGCCCTGCTGATCCTGTGGTCCCTCCGACCCGTCAGCCGGCAGGAAGCGTCAGTTCGCGGGTGATCTCCGCGGCGCGCTCCGTGGCGGCGCGTGCCCCGTCCGCGACGATGCCGGGAAGGCCCCGCTCGTCGAAGGTCTCGATGGCGCTCTGCGTGGTGCCGTTGGGGCTGGTCACGGCGCGGCGGAGGGCGGCTGCGTCGGCGCCGTCCTCGGCCAGCATGAAGCCCGCGCCCGCAACGGTCTCCCGGGCGATCAGCGCGGCCAGTCCGGCGTCGAGGCCCAGCGCGACGCCGGCGGCGGCCATGGCCTCCGCCAGGTAGAACGCGTAGGCCGGTCCGGACCCGCTGACGGCGGAGAGGGCGTCCACCTGGTCCTCGGGGATCTCGACGACCATCCCGGCGGCGGCCAGGAGGTCCCGGGCCTGCGCCATCTGCTCGGGGCCGGCCGCGGTCCCGGCGGAGATCGACAGCACTCCCCTGCCGACCCGCGACGGGGTGTTGGGCATCGAGCGGATCACGGGTTGACCGTCGGGCAGGACCGCCTCGATCATCGCGATCGAGACGGCGGCGGCGACGCTGAGGACGACGGCGGCCGGCTTCAGGGACGGTCCGATCTCACGGGCGAGCGCGACGGTACCCGCGGGTTTCACCCCGAGGATGACGATGTCGGCATCCTGCACGGCGGTGGTGTTCGCGGCGTCGTCGTCCGTCGTGGCGAACGCCGTGACGCCGTGCCGCTGCCGGAGCTCCGCCGCACGTTCGGCGCGTCGTACCGTCGCGGTGACCCGCTCGGGGTCGAGGCCGGCGGCGAGGAGGCCGCCCAGGATGGATTCGTTCATGGATCCGCAGCCGAGGAAGGCGATGCGCGGGGTGCCCTGGGTAGTCATGGTCCCATCCTGCCACGGGGCCTCACAGGCTACTGTCAGCCTGTTCCGTGGTGGGGCACAAGGAGGAGCCCTAGTGTTGCGACTACCTCATAAGGGTGCGAGTGATGCGGCCGGAACTTCCTGATCCGGCCCGGCGTCGGTGGCACCGGATGGCTCCCCCACCATCCGGACCGTCCATCGGCGCCATTCCTCGTTCAAGTCCGTGTTCGAATCCTCGGTCGACGGCGCGGCCCGTCAGTGGCCCAGGTGCTCCCGGGCGAAACGCAGCGTCTTCGCGAGCCAGTCCTCGCGCTCCCCGGCGGCCTTGGCACGGCGTGTGCTGACCTCCACGGCGACCACGCCGTCCCACGCCGACTCCGCGAGGTGTCCCAGCGCCTCCGCGCACCGCTGCTGCCCCTGGCCGGGGAGCAGGTGCTCGTCCCTGCCGTTGGGGGTGCCGTCGGTGAGATGCACATGCGCGAGCCTGCTGCCGAGTGTCCGGATCTCCTCGTAGGAGTCCATGCCGGCGATCGCGGCGTGCGAGAAGTCCCAGGTGATGCGCTCGTACGGCTCGGGGATCGGGTTCCAGTGCGGCAGGTAGGCCTTCGCCTCGCGGCCCCGGACCTTCCACGGGTACATGTTCTCGACGGCGATGTCGACGCCGTACTCGGTCGAGATGCGCGCGATGCCCTCGGGGAACTCCTCGGCGTACCCGCTCTGCCAGCGGAACGGCGGGTGGGTGACGACGGTCGTGGCACCCACCTCCGCGGCCATCGCCGCGGACATCTCGATCTTCGTCCAGGCCTTGCCCCAGACCTGCTGGGTCAGGAGCAGGGTCGGAGCATGGATGGCGAGGATCGGGAGCTCGTAGCGTTCGCTCAGCGTGGAGAGCTGGTTGGGGTCCTGGCTCACCGAGTTGTTGGTGACCATCACCTCGACGCCGTCGTACCCGAGGTCCTGGGCCAGCGCGAAGGCGTCGTGGACCGCGAGCGGGTAGACCGACGCGCTGGAGAGCGCGACGGGGATCGAGGGCAGGCTGCCTGCGCGGGGCATGTCAGGCTCCCCGCGCGACGGGGGTGCGTGCTGTCGCATCGAGCTGGGTGTGGCCCACCCCGGCGCCCGGCAGGGGTTCGTCGGCGTCGAACATCTTGGTGTCGAAGCGCCTCAGCAGCAGTCCCTCGCGGAGCGCCCACGGGCAGATGCTGATCGACGGCACGCCGAACAGGTCGAGCGCGGACTCGGCGACGAGCGCGCCGGCGAGCACCTGCGGGGCGCGCAGCTCGGAGACGCCGTCCAGGTGGGTGCGGTCCTCCACGGTCATGGCCGCCAGCCGCTTCGTCCACAGGCTGAGGTCCTCGAGGCGCAGCTCCCGGCGGACGAACGGCCCGGCGGCGGACGGCGCCGCCCCCGCGATCCGCGCCAGGGAGCGGAAGGTCTTCGACGTGCCCGCGACCAGGTGCGGTGTGCCCAGGTGGGCGAACCGGGGCACGGCCTCGCGCAGGGTCGCCCGGATGTAGCGGCGCAGTTCCTTCACGCTCTTGGCCGACGGCGGGTCCCCGTGCAGCCAGTCGCGCGTGAGCCTCCCCGCGCCGAGCGGGACGGAGAGGGCCACCTCGGGCAGCTCGTCCGTGCCCATCGCCATCTCGAAGGAGCCGCCGCCGATGTCGAGGTTGAGGATGGACTCGGAGCCCCAGCCGTACCAGCGGCGTACGGCCTGGAAGGTCACCGCGGCCTCCTGGTCCCCGGACAGCTCCTGGAGGTCGACGCCGGTCTCCCGGCGCACGCGGTCGAGGACCTCCCTGCCGTTGGCGGCCTCCCTGATCGCGGAGGTGCAGAACGCCAGGAAGTCCTCTGCATCGTGGCCTGCCGCGAACTCGCGGGCCTCGCGGACGAAACCGACCAGCTCGTCCTGCCCCCGCCGCGAGATGCTGCCGTCCTCATCCAGGTAGGCGACGAGCTGCAGGGGCCTCTTGTGGCTCGCGAAAGGCACGGGGCGCCCCCCGGGGTGGGCATCCACGAGGAGCAGATGCACCGTGTTCGAGCCTATGTCCAGTACGCCTAGCCGCATTGTTCCCGCGCTTCCAGCTCATCCCCCGCCAACGTTCGTGTGCCCTGCCGTGCCCTGCCGTGCGGGCTACTTGCCTGCGGCGACCTTGCGCTTCGCGGGCGCCCGCCTGGTCGTCTTCTTGGGGGCAGGACCCTTTGCGCGCTTCTCGGCGAGCATGTCGATCGCCTGTTCACGCGTCAGTTCCTCGATCGCCATCGAACCCGGCACCGTGATGTTGGTGTCGCCGTCGGTGATGTAGGCGCCGAACCGGCCGTCCTTGACCACGATCGGCTTCTCGCTCACGGGGTCGTCGCCGAATTCGGCCAGCGGCGGCGTCACGGCGCGGCCGCCGCGCTGCTTGGGCTGCTTGTAGATCTCCAGCGCCTGTTCGAGGGTGATCGTGAAGATCTCCTCCTCCGAGCCGATGGAGCGGGAGTCGCTGCCCTTCTTCAGGTACGGGCCGAACCGGCCGTTCTGCACCGTGACCTCCTTGCCCTCCTCGTCCGTGCCGAGGACCCGCGGCAGGTTCATGAGCTTCAGGGCGTCCTCGAGGCTCACGGTGTCCACGGACATGGAGGTGAAGAGGGACCCGGTCCGCGGCTTGACCTTCGCGGGCTTCTTCGGGGGCTTGGGCTTGCCGTTCTTGAAGTACTCGACCGGCTGGGCGGCCAGTTCCTCCGCGGTCGGCTCGGTGATCAGTTCGATCACGTACGGTCCGTACCGGCCGTCACGGGCCACGACGGTCCGGCCCGTCTCCGCGTCGGTGCCGAGGACCCGCTCCTGGGACGTCGGGGCTTCCATCAGTTCGATGGCCTTCTCCGCCGTCAGCTCGTCCGGCGCGAGCTCCTCGGGGACGTTGGCGCGCTGCGGCTCCGTACCCTCGGGTGCGTCGGCGGGCAGGGGCTTCTCGAGGTACGGCCCGAACTTGCCCACCCGCAGCGTGATGCCCTCGGCGATCTCCACCGAGTTGATGCGCCGCGCGTCGATCTCGCCGAGATCGTTGACGATGGTGTGCAGCCCGGTGTCCTTGCGGTCGCCGTAGTAGAAGCGGTTGAGCCATTCCACCCGGCCCGCCTCGCCGCGCGAGATGCGGTCGAGGTCCTCCTCGAGCTCCGCGGTGAAGTCGTAGTCGACGTAGTCGTTGAAGTGCTCCTCGAGCAGGCGGACGACCGAGAACGCGATCCAGCTCGGCACGAGGGCCTGCCCGCGGGTGCGGACGTAGCCGCGGTCCATGATGGTGGACATCGTCGCGGCATACGTCGACGGACGGCCGATGCCGCGCTCGTCGAGCACCTTGACCAGCGACGCCTCCGTGTAGCGCGGGGGCGGCGACGTCTCGTGGCCGAGGGCCTCGATCGCCGCCGCGCCGAGCGCATCGCCCTTGACGACGTTCGGCAGGCGCGTGCCCTGGGCGTCGTCGTCCGTGGCGTCCTCGTTGCGGCCGGCGTCGCGGCCCTCCTCGTAGGCGGCCATGAAGCCGCGGAAGGTGATGACGGTGCCGGAGGCGGAGAATTCCGCGTCCCGGCCGTCGGCGCTCTTCGCGCCGAGGCGCAGCGACGCCGTCGAGCCCTTGGCGTCGGCCATCTGCGAGGCGACGGTGCGCTTCCAGATCAGTTCGTAGAGGCGGAACTCGTCGCCGCGCAGGGACTGGGCGACCTGCGCGGGGGTCCGGAAGGAATCACCGGAGGGGCGGATGGCCTCGTGGGCCTCCTGCGCGTTCTTGGCCTTGCCCTTGTAGACACGCGGGGACTCGGGCACGTATTCGGGACCGTACAGTTCCGAGGCCTGGCGCCGGGCGGCGTTGATGGCCTGGTCGGAGAGCGCCGACGAGTCGGTACGCATGTACGTGATGTAGCCGTTCTCGTACAGCCGCTGCGCCACCTGCATGGTGACCTTCGAGCTGAAGCGCAGCTTGCGGGCCGCCTCCTGCTGCAGGGTCGAGGTCGTGAACGGTGCGGCGGGACGGCGCGTGTAGGGCTTGGTCTCGACGGAGCGCACCGCGAAGACAGCACTCTCGAGCCCGGTGACGAGCGAGCGTGCGGCCTCCTCGTCGAGCCGGACCACGCTGGCGGCCTTCAGCTCGCCGCGGTCGGAGAAGTCCTTGCCGGAGGCGATCCGGCTGCCGTCGACGGCCACGAGCTTGGCGGGGAAGGTGCTGCCCTTGCTCGCGTCCTCGGGGGTGAAGGTGCCGGTCAGGTCCCAGTACGACGCCGTGCGGAACGCCATGCGCTCACGTTCCCGTTCCACGACGAGGCGGGTCGCGACGGACTGCACGCGGCCGGCGGACAGGCCGCGTGCCACCTTGCGCCACAGCACCGGGGAGATCTCGTAGCCGTAGAGGCGGTCGAGGATGCGCCGGGTCTCCTGGGCGTCGACCATCGGGATGTCGACGTCGCGCAGCTCACCCATGGCGCGCGTCACCGCTTCCTTGGTGATCTCGCCGAAGGTCAGCCGGTAGACGGGGACCTTCGGCTTCAGGACCTGCAGCAGGTGCCAGGCGATGGCCTCGCCCTCGCGGTCGTTATCAGTGGCCAGGTAGAGCTCGTCGGCGTCCTTCAGGGCGGCCTTCAGCTCGGCGACGGTCTTCCGCTTGTCCGGGGAGACCACGTAGTAGGGCTCGAAGTCCTTGTCGAGATCCACCGCGAACTTGCCCACCGACGACTTCTTCAGCTCGGCCGGAAGGTCGGAGGGCTGGGGGAGGTCGCGGATGTGCCCCATGGACGCGGCGACCTGGAAACCCTCGCCGAGGTAGCCCGAGATGCTCTTGATCTTGCTGGGGGACTCAACGATGACGAGCTTCTTGCCGTGCTTCTTGTCCGTGGCCTTGGTCGGCACTTCTCTCCTATATATACGGGTGAATGCCGCGGCAGATCCTGGATATCCGGTCCGGATCCCGCTGCCGGGCTCACCTCACAGTATGCGCCATGAGTACCTGCACAAGAGTAATGGCAGGTTTCAGGCGGCCGGAAGGAGGAAGCCCTCGCGGACGAGGTGCTCGACATCGAGCAGCAGTTCCGTGGTGAATGCCGCGTCGGGCCTGTCCAGCAGCATGGCGAGGGCTCCCGCGATCTGCCCGGCCGTGAGATCGCCGTCGCACGCGGAGGCGAACCCGGCCAGTTCCGTGCTGAGCAGGCTGGTCCGCCGGAGGCCGGCACCCTGCCGCAGCAGGATGACGCCGGGGTGCTCGGCGCCGGGCCGCTGGTGGCGTTCCTCGGTGACGTCCTCGGCGACGAGCAGGAACTCGTCGGCGATGCCGATCCCGGACGCGGCCTGCTCGGTGTGGGCGGCGAGCCAGTCGCTGCGGCCGATCGCCGCGGCGAGGTGCGGGCCCACGGGCTGTTCGATGTCGTGGGTGATCTCCTCGAGCGTCACCCGGACGAGGTCGCTCGGAGTCCGGGGGCGCCTCAGCCAGACGGACCCGAACCCGATGCCCTCGACGTCCCGGGCGGCGAAGTCGGCCAGATAGGCGGCAAAGCTCGCCACGTAGGCCTCGCGGTCGCGGTTCTCCGCGGCGTCCCGCAGCCAGGTCTCGGCGTACTGGACCGGCGTCAGCTGCTCGCGCTGGATGATCCACGCGTCGACGCCCGGCGGCACGAACCCCCGGATGCGGCGGTCCCACGGCGTCCCCTCGGTGATCTCCCAGTTGCCGAGCAGTTGCGCCGCGCCGCCCGGCGTGAGGACGCCCGGCAGCTCCCGCACCAGCGTGCTGACGATGGCGTCGCCTGCGAGTCCGCCGTCCCGGTAGGTGTACGCCTGCTCCGGACCACCCGTGCGGGGCGTGATCACGAAGGGCGGGTTGGACACCACGAGGTCGAACCGCTCCCCGCGCACCGGGTCGAGGAGGCTGCCGAGCCGGAGGCTGACCCGCGTGCCGGCCCGTTCGGGATCGATGCCCAGCGCGGGAGCGTTCAGGAGGAGATTGAAGCGGGCGAAGGCGAGGGCCCGGTCCGAGATGTCGGTCAACGTCACGTGGCCGGCGTGCGCCAGCAGGTGGAACGCCTGGATGCCGCAGCCCGCCCCCAGGTCCAGGGCCCGATCGACCGGCGTCCTCATGACGGTCTGGGCGAGGGTCAGCGAGGCTCCGCCGATCCCGAGGACGTGGTCGTGGCGCAGGGGTCCGGGACGCTGCTCCGAGCCGAGGTCGCTCGCCACCCAGAGGTTGCCGCCGACGTCCGAGCCGTAGGGGCGGAGTTCGACGGCGGCACGCCAGTGGCGCGCGGCAGCGGGGTCCGCTGCTCCGGCCGTGCTGGTCCCCGTCACGCGTTCGATGAGCCTCAGCCGCTCGAGGCCCCCCACACCGCTGGCGGGGAAGGCCTGTCCGAGCTCCTGCTCCGTCACGGTCTCGCCGAGCAGCCAGAGCAGCACGGGGACGGCGCGTGCGGTGTCACCGGACCCGGTGGGGCGACGGCATTCCAGCAGGGCCGGGACCAGCTGGCCCCGGCCGAGGGCCGCGCACGCCGCCGCCCCGAGGAAGGCGTCGACGCCGTCGACCGTGTATTCGAGGGATGTCAGGTCGGCGGCCAGTGCCGCGAGCGCAGCGAGGTCCCCGCTCGACGGTGCGGACGCGACGTCGTCGTCGAACTCCGGCCAGGCCGGGGTATCCGCCGGCATCAGGCGGCACCCGCGGCCGTCGCCTCGGCCTCGTCCGACTCGCAGCCCTGGGGGCAGCGCAGGGTCGAGGGATCGGCCGCGCAGGCGGCGCAGTACAGGGTGAGGTTGCGGCAGGACTGGTTGGAGCAGTTCTCGAACTTGTTGGTCGGCGCCTGGCAGCGCACGCACTTGCCGATCGTCACGGCGTCGTCGCTGAACTCGAGGTGCATCCGCTTGTCGAAGACATACAGCGACCCCTCCCACAGTCCGCCGTCCCGGTACGTCTCGCCGTAACGGACGATCCCGCCGTCGAGCTGGTAGACCTCCTGGAAGCCCCGGCTGACCATGAGGCTGGACAGCACCTCGCAGCGGATGCCGCCCGTGCAGTAGGTGACCACGGGTTTGTCCTTCAGGTCGTCGTACTTGCCCGAGTCGAGTTCGCGGACGAAGTCGTGCGTGGTCCGGACGTCGGGGACGACGGCCCCCTTGAAGCGGCCGATCTGCGCCTCGAGCGCGTTCCGCCCGTCGAAGAAGACGACCTCCTCCCCCACCTCGCGCCTGGCGTCGACGAGCGCGTGCAGTTCCTCCGGGCCGAGGTGGATGCCGCCGCCCACGACGCCGTCCTCATCGACCTTCAGCTCACCGGGGGCTCCGAACGAGACGATCTCGTCGCGCACCTTGACGCTGAGCCGCGGGAAGTCCTCCGCGCCGCCGTCGGACCATTTGATCTCCAGGCCCTTGAAGGCCGGGTACTCGCGCGTGGTCCTGACGTACTGCTTCACCGCGCCGATCTCGCCGCCCACGGTTCCGTTGATCCCGTCCTTCGAGATGAGGATCCTGCCGCGCAGCCCCCACTTCTCACAGAGCGCCCGCTGCCACAGCCTGACGGCCTCGGGATCGGGCAGGGGTGCAAACGCGTAATACAGGGCAATCCGGTTCATCGACACGGTTCAAAGCCTACGTCGCGACGCAAAACCGTCACCTCCCGGCCTCCTATATCATCGGCGGCGCCGGAGAACTATCGTCAGCACATGAACGCTCATGCAGACGACCAACTTCTCCAGACCTGGATCACGGGATGGTCCAGATGCCGGGGCTACGAGCGTCACGAGGACGGACGCAGCACCTCCGTCCTGCTCACCGACCAGCAGGACGAGACCGAGCATTTCCTGTTCGAACCGGCGACCGACCGGTTCCTCGAGCTGGCAGCCGACACGAAACGGGACCCGACACGGGTCCTGACGGTTGTCACCAACCGGATGCGGGAGCTGATCGATGCGGCGCTCCCGCTCGGCATGCGCGTCACCGACCGGCAGCAGGCCCTGATGAGCGTCGACATGAGCGGGCAGGACGTCGAGGATCCGCGCCCTCCCGGCGACGACTACACGCTGGAACGTGCCAGCGACGGCGGCTGCCGCCGTGTCCTGGTGCGGGCCCACGGGGAGCTCGCGGCCCGTGGGTCCGTGGCTGCCGTGGACGACTACGCGGTCTATGACCGCATCATCACGGAGGAGGGCTTCCGACGGCGGGGTCTGGGCAGCTTCGTCATGCGGGCGCTCACCGCCGGGGTCCTGGAGGACGACGTCACCACGGGCCTGCTCCTGGCCTCGGCCGACGGCCGTGCACTCTACGAGTTCCTCGGCTGGGAGCATCTCGCCGACGTGTTCGTCATCAGAGGATAAGACGCTTTTCCGCGGTTCCGCCCGGGAGCCGATGGGAGAATGGCCCGGTGGCTGCGCGCGATTCCCTCATCCCCCTGCTCGGGGGTGGACCCGACCCTGAGCAGCTGCTGCATGTCCGCGAGATTCCCGCACGCGACGCGGTGAACGCCCCGTGGCCCGACTGGGCTCATCCGGACGTGGTCGAGGCGTTCACCCGGCGCGGCGTGCACCAGCCGTGGCGTCACCAGGTGGAGGGCGCCACGTCCGCCCACGACGGCGCGCACACCATCATCGCGACGGGGACCGCCTCCGGGAAGTCCCTCTGCTACCAGTTGCCGGTGCTCGACGAGATCCACCGCAGCGAGCTGCTGGACCGCGCCACGCTGGCCCCAACCGGGTCCGTGGCCCTGTACCTGGCCCCCACGAAGGCGCTGGCCGCCGACCAGCTGTCGGCCGTCAACGCGCTGCACCTCCCCACGGTCCGCGCCGAGACCTACGACGGCGACACGGAGTCGGGCGCCCGGCGCTGGATCCGCGACCATGCGAACCTGGTCCTCGCGAACCCCGACATGCTCCACTACGGCATCCTGCCCAACCACACCTGGTGGGCGCGCTTCTTCCGCCGGCTGAAGTATGTGATCATCGACGAGGCCCACAGCTACCGTGGCGTGTTCGGGTCGCACGTCGCGAATCTCCTGCGGCGCCTGCGGCGGGTCTGCGCGAGCTACGGCGCCGACCCCGTGTTCATCGGGGCGTCGGCGACGTCGGCGGCACCCGCCGCGTCCTTCGGCAAGCTGATCGGCGCCCCCGCGCGCGCCGTCGACCAGGACAGTTCGCCGCACGGCTCCACGACGGTCGCATTCTGGGAGCCGCAGCTCACCGGCAAGAAAGGCGAGAACGGGGCCCCCACCCGGCGGACCGTGATCGCCGAGACCTCGGACCTCCTGGCCAACCTCGTCTCCTCCTCCGTGCGGACCATCGCGTTCATCAAGTCCAGGCGGGGCGCGGAGAGTATCGCGCAGACCTCGCGGCGGATGCTCGAGGACGTGCACCCGAGCCTGCCGCACCGCATCGCCGCCTACCGTTCGGGGTACCTGCCGGAGGAGCGGCGCGCCCTCGAGGCGTCGCTGCGCAGCGGTGAACTGCTGGGCGTGGCGAGCACCTCGGCACTCGAACTCGGGATCGACATCTCCGGCCTCGATGCCGTCCTCGTGGCGGGATGGCCGGGAACCCGCGCGTCGCTGATGCAGCAGATCGGCCGCGCGGGCCGCTCCGGCCAGGACGCCATCGCGGCTTTCGTGGCGAGCGACGACCCCCTGGACACCTACCTGGTCCACCATCCGGAAGCGGTGTTCGACCTCGCCGTCGAGGCCACCGTCTTCGATCCGTCGAACCCGTACGTGCTCGGCCCGCACCTCTGCGCCGCGGCGGCCGAGCTGCCGCTGACCGAGAAGGACCTCCAGTTGTTCGGCCCCACCTCCGAGGACCTGCTGGGCACCTTGTGCGAGCAGGGCTTCCTGCGGCGCCGCCCCGCCGGCTGGTTCTGGACGCACCCGCAGAGTGCCGCCGGGATGGTGAGCCTGCGTGCTGACGGCGGTGGTCCGATCAACATCGTGGAGGCCGAGTCCGGGGCCCTGCTCGGGACGATGGATTCGCCGCAGAGCCACTACCAGGCGCACCCCGGCGCCGTGTACGTGCACCAGGGCCGGACGTACGTCGTCCAGGATCTCGACGAGGAGGGCCACTGCGCCGTGGTGGCCCGGGCCCACCCGGACTACTACACGCAGGCCCGGGACGTCACGCAGATCGAGGTCATCGACCGGGACGTGAGCCAATTGTGGGGCGGCGTCCTCGCGAGTTTCGGCGATGTGAAGGTGACGACCCAGGTGGTGTCCTTCCAGCGCAAGGCCTTCTCCTCGAACGAGATCCTCGGCGAGGAGCCGCTCGACCTGGCCGCGCGCGACCTCTTCACGAAAAGCGTCTGGTTCGAGATCAGCCCGGAGCTGCTCGAGGCCGAAGGTATCCTCGCCGAGGAACTCCCGGGGGCGCTCCATGCCGCCGAGCACGCAGCGATCGGGCTGCTTCCGCTGGTCGCGTCGAGTGACCGCTGGGACATCGGGGGTGTGTCGACGGCCCTGCACGCCGACACCGGCCTGCCGACCATCTTCGTGTACGACGGCCACCCCGGGGGCGCTGGCTTCGCCGAGCGGGGGTTCGAGGCCGCCCGCACCTGGCTGTCGGCGACCCGGGACGCCATCGAAGCATGCGAGTGCGAGTCCGGCTGCCCCTCCTGCGTCCAGTCCCCGAAATGCGGCAACCGGAACAACCCGTTGAGCAAGGGCGGGGCCGTGGCGGTGCTGTCCCTGATCCTGCAGCAGGCCGCCGGCAGCGTCGCGCCCGGCACCTCCGGCACGTCCGGCACCTCCGGCACGTCCGGATCGGATGAGCCCTCGGCCCTGGACACCGGGGCCAGGAGCGGCGGGGCCTGACGTCCCGGGTCGGCCGCATTCAGCAGGACGCCGAGGTCGGGCCGTCGCCGCCGGACGTCACCTATCCGGCCGTCGCCGTAGGTACCCCGCGCGCAGACGGTCCTGACCGGATGTTCCGCTCGCGGCAGCCCTCACGGCGGCGGTCCGGCCCGTGCCGCGCCCACGGCATCCGGTAACAGTCCCGGCACACCCACGGACACCCGGATGACGGCGGTCCCCGGGCCGGTTGCACCGATCTCGCAGTCCTCGACCACGGCCCTGTGCTGTTCCGCGACCGTCGCGGCCGCAGAACAGGGGTCCTCGGAGGACAGTCCCCGGGCGGCGTCCGCGGCTGCGAGCGCCGCGAGGTCGGCCGCCGTCGCCGCCTTCGAAGCCGCTGATGCCGCCTGGAGCAGGAGTGCCGCCGACGCGACCAGCAGCAGCGCCAGGAGGGCGAGCGCGCCCATCAGGATCGTGCCGGCGCCCCTCTCGGGATCTCCGTGTCTCCGCCGCACCGCATGACCCTGCCGATCATCCTGCGCGTTATCCTGCGAATCACCCATCGTCTTCCTTCCTTCCCGAGGCCGATGCGCGCAATTCGATGTCCACGAGTTCGACGAGGGGACCCTCGACCCGCGCCCGCACCTCGACGGTCGTCCACTGACCGTCGGACGCCACCTGCGCCACGGCGGTGTCCCCGGCGAGGCGTTGCACGGTCTGTTGCACGCTCGCGCTGCTCTCGCCCCGCATCACCTCGCGGGCCCCGGCCCGCGCGGCCTCTTCCAGGCGCAGCTGCACCGTGCCCACGTGGGCTGTCGCGAGCAGGAGCGCGAGCAGGACGACCAGGGCGGGGAGCACGACGGCGACCTCGGCGGTGACGGATCCTCGCTGCGCACCCCGCACACGTCGCGTTCGGGCGCCGCGCCGGCGGGCGTCCCGGAGGAGCGTTCCGAGGCGTGGCACGAAGGGACGCCGATGTCTCCATGACGCTGTCGCGGTCGCCCCTCCGTCGTCCGTCGCCCCGCCCTGGCCGGTCCGCATCAGCCGAAATTCAGCGCCGAGGTGATGAGGGACATCAGCAGTCCCTTGATCTCGCCGCTGGACAGGACCGCGACGAGGAGCGCGGCGAATCCGACGGCCGCCAGTGTCGCGATGGCGTACTCCGCGGTCGCCATGCCCGCCTCCTGGTCCATGACCCGGCCCGGTACCCGCCGGATGACCCGATCATCGGCCCGCCGCCGCCGTGCCGCAGCGCGGCGCGCCGCCCGGTCCGCCAACGGGGCGGGTCCGCCGCCACCGTACCGGTCCGTCCCGGGTTCGGCCTCGGCTCCCGCCTCCGATCCGGCATCGACCGACCGCGCCGGCCGGAGGAACGATGGGGCGGTCACCGCGCACCCCTCGGCGCGTCCAAGCCGCTGCCGTTCGGGCAGCGGAGGGAGGAGGTCCCGCTCCCGCAGGACGCTCCTCGGCGACACCTTCTGAGCTCCGTCCGCGGGTGCATCCGTGGGTGCATCCGCGAATGCGGGGCTCGACCTGTGGTGGAGGCTTCCGGCATCCCTCTGCGGTACCCGGGACGCCGAGCCCCTTCCGTCCGTACGGTGGGTCTGAATCGACATGGCATGCCCTTTCGTCGGCGTGGAGTCGCCCCCACGTGCTGTGAGCGACGAACGTCGCTGGATCCACTCTGTCGATCCGACGATCTACCGCGGGGCGGAGGGGTCGCTAAGTGGATAAGCCGGGGTCCCGCCTGACCTGCGGCATCCGTGGTCGTGAACAGGACACGAGGCGGGCCGCGGCAAGGCCCGCACGCGCCAGGACGGACGACGTCGGGAACGGTCGTCCTGGAGGACGGGAGCCGCGGCCCGCCGGGCTAGAGGTCGGGGAGAAGCCCCAGGACCACCGGCACCACGCCCAGGCAGATGAACGCCGGCAGGGAACACAGGCCGAGCGGCAGCACGAGCTGGACTCCGAGCGCCGCGGCCCGCCTGTCCACCTCGCGGTTGTGTCGCCGTCGGAGCTGGGCGGCGTGGGCATGCAGGAGTGCCGCGGAGGGCGCTCCGGTGGCCGTACCGAACCGCAGACCCTGCCGGACGTCCTCGACGATCGGCAGCGGGTCGGACCGCCGATGAGCCACCCGCCCGAGCGGCGGACGCCGTCGGGTCGACCGGCCCGGCGCCTGGCGACCCAGGGGTGTCCGACCGGGCGCCTGGCGATCGGCTGTCCGCCGAGGGGCCGTCGGGAGGCCGGCGGGCAGGCCGGCGGACCGCCCGTCGGCGGACGGGCGATCATCCGCCGCCCCGGCATCCCAGGCGGCCTCCCAGGACGCACCGAGGAGTCGGGCCGCGCGTACCCGGGTCAGCACCGCACCGACGGACGGATCACAGGCTTCCCCGACGACCAGCAGCGCGCTCTCGACGGACGCTCCCGCGGACAGCACGGCTGCCAGCAGGTCGAGGATGAGAGGGCCGTCCTGGATGCCCCGGGGCGGGCCCCGATCCGCGGGCGCCTCCGTGACCCGTCGAAGGCGCCCCGACGGCGCGGTCAGGACCAATGCCCCCGCGGCGAGGATGAGGAACACGATCACCCCTGCCATCACGGGGCACCGTCGACTCGCCTGACCAGACTGCGGGACCAGAGACGGGCCACGAGCATGAGCAGGACGCCACTGGCGAGCGCCAGCCGTCCGAGGGAGGACCCCAGCAGCACCTCCAGCGGATTCACGCCGAGGGCGAAGGCCAGTACCAGCCCCACGGCTGGAAGCCAGGCCAGGAGCACCACCGTGGCGCGTGGTCCCGCGAGCGCCGTCTCACGCGCCGACAGGCCATCGAGCTGGGCATCGAGCTGCACGGCGTACTGCTCGAGGATCCCGGCGAGCGGCGCACCGCTGCGCTCCGCGACGATCAGGCACCCGGCGAGGTCGATCCAGAGCCGGTCGACGCGGGTGCCGGTCCTGCCTCCCCCGGACGATCCGGGGCTGTCGTCCCGGGCCTGGCAGAGCGCATCGGGGACGCTCAGCCCGAGCTCGGCCGCCCGCCGGGCCGTCGCGATCACCGGCAGCGCGGCTTCAGCAAAGGCGGTGCGTCCGTCCGCGTGGACACGCTCCATGTCCTCCCACAGCACATGCGGCGGGCGGCCCGCGCGGAGGAGCCCGGCAAGCTGGTGGACGAACAGTGGGAGCTCATGCAGATCGACGGCTCGGCGTGCGGCGGACCGGCCGGGATCCGCGTCGACGGGTACCCGCGGCCGCTGTACCGGGCCGGACGCCGGGATCCTTCGCGCATCCACCCCCGGCATCAGGGCGGTTCGTCGGCCCGCCCGGGGGAGGGCGAGGGTGACGCCGGCGATGGCCAGCAGGAGGGCCACGGCGATCCCGGTCACGGCGCCCGCCGTCCGGGCCCGGGCTCGCGTCCGGCGACCTGGCCGTCCTCCGGATCCGGGGGCGGCGCCTGACCGGGCCCCGCTCCCGCCCCGGGACCGGCATCCCGACCCTCCTCGGGCAGACGCACCCGACGCGCGAAGTCCTCCCAGCCCGCCTCGCGCCGGCACCCCGCCCCCGGGTCCGTGAGGATGGGCGTCACGGTGAGCTCCCCCGTGACGGCACGCCCCAGGCTGCCGATGCTCTCCACGCGCCGACCTCGCGCGTCGCGGACCACGTGCACCACCACATCGAGGGCGCTGGCCGCCTGCAGCGCCACCCCCTCCGGGGTGAGGCCGGCGAGCGCCGCGAGTGCGCTGAGGCGTGCCGGCACCGCGTCCGCGGAGTTGGCGTGGATAGTCGCCCCGCCGCCGTCGTGTCCCGTGTTCATCGCCGCGAGCAGTTCCCTGACCTCGGCGCCCCGGCACTCCCCCACCACGAGCCGGTCCGGTCGCATGCGCAGCGCCTGCCGGACGAGCTCGGTGAGATCCAGCACGCCCGCCCCCTCCAGGTTGCCGTGCCGTGCCTGCAGCCCGACCGTGTGCGGGTGCTCGGGGTTCAGCTCCGCGGCGTCCTCGACGAGGACGACACGCTCGTGGGGCGCTGCCAGGCCCAGCAGGGTGGCCAGGAGCGTGGTCTTGCCCGTCCCCGTGGCACCACTGATGAGGAAGTTCAGGCGATGCCGCATCATCAGCCGCAGCGCGTCGGCCATCATCGGCGCGACGGTCCCGCTCTCCACGAGGTCCCCGAGCGAGAACATCCGCGCCCGGCGGATCCTGATGGACAGCAGGGTCCCGGCCGTCGAGATCGGCGGGAGGACGGCATGCACCCGGAGGCCCTCCAGCCGGACGTCGACGGCGGGACAGCCGTCGTCGAGGCGCCTGCCACCGGCCGCGACCAGGCGGACGGCCAGCGCCCGCACCTCCGCATCGGAGGCGAAGGCGCACCCGACGCGGCGCAGGCCCGTCGAAGCGTCGACCCACACGTCGTCCGGCCCGTTGACGAGGATGTCCGTGATCGACTCCTCGGCGAGAAGATGCTCGAGCGGGCCCAGCCCCTTGAGTTCGGCACGCACGCGGTCGAGCGCGGACAGGGTGCCCTCCGAACCGAGCAGCCTGCCGCTCGCGCCGACAGCATCCGCGAAGGCCGCTCCGGTCGCCTGGACGTTCCCCGCGAGAACTGCTCTACGGACCGATTCCACCATCGAGGCAGCACGCGCATCACCGCCGGTCACGGCAGCCGTGGCCCGGCCCGCAGGACCCGGCGGGCTCGACGCCCACCCACCCGCCGCACGCAACTGGCGCCTGGTGGGCATGGCCGCGGCCTCGCTCTCCTCCCGCCCGCCCTCGGTCGTCCACCCCTCATCGGACCTGGTCATCCCGTCCGCTCCAGACCGGCGACGACCGACTCGACGAGCTTCCGGGCCCTCCGCGGCAACGGGAAGTCCAGCATCCTGCCCCCGGCCTCCGCTACCGAGGACCCCCGGACGAAGGGCAGGTACGGCAGCGGACCGGGGCGCCCGGCGAGGTCCGCGACCAGCCAGGCATCCAGTCCGTCGAGTACCGGACCGCGCAGGACCACGGTGGTCGGCACTGGGCTGTAGGCCTCGAGGATGCGGGTCACCGCGACGGCGCTCCGCGGCCTGGAGGGGACGAGGAGGACGAGCTGGTCGCACAGCGGCACCAGGGACTGGATCGCGGCACTACCGGCGCTGCCCAGGTCGACGACGCTCAGGTCGAACGCCCCGCGCGCGGCGTCGAGAACGGCGCCGGCGGACTCCATCCCGTGACCTGGGTGTGGACCGGCACCCTCGGGGTGCGCGGCATGGGACAGCACGGCGAGGCGCCCCTCGGCCGGCAGCGCCGCCACGAGTTGCTCAGCGTTGAGGGTCCCCCGGAGCTCACGCAGATCGCCCCACCGCACGCCAGGGCGCCCCTCGATCCCGAGTGCCAGATCCAGCCCTCCACCCAGGGGATGGCCGTCCACCAGCAGCGTCGACGTCCCCAGCCCGGCAGCATGACGCGCGCACCAGAAGGCGAACGTGCTCACCCCGGCCCCGCCGGCGGCCCCGAGGAAACCGACCACGGCCCCGGACGCGGCCGGGTTGAGGCGCCGACCGAGGTGCTCCGCGAGCCAGCCCGCGCCCTGCGGGAGGATCACCACCCGTGAGGAAGCCATGTTCGCCGCAGCGGCCCACGCCCTCGTCTCGTCGTCGGCCGCACCGACGACGATGACATCACGGTGCCCCGGCAGCCCGACGGCGGCCTGGTCGGCGCCGAGGAGCAGCACGGCGGGCTCGAGGGGAAGGGCCTGCGTGAGGTCGACGGCGAAATGCGGGGTGACACCGGCGGCCGCACAGGCCCGCGCCACCTGGTCCTGGACGAACTGGGAACCGCCGGCGAGAACCACCGGCCGTCGTCCCTCCCGGGTCCATGTCTGCTGGGTCATGCCTGAAGCATCCCCGGGCGGGAACCGCGCACCACGCCCGGGCCCCGTTATGTGGACAACGCCCCGGATTGGAGGAATGACACCGATGCGGCCGATGATATGGAGATGTACATCGCCGTGGCGCCTGGGGCATCGACCCGCGACAGCCGCGGTGCCGTGTCGCTGCAGCCCCTGGATACCACCGGCGCGCGCATCGGTGAGCCGATGCTGGTGGACCGCGAGCGGCTTCCCGCCGCCGTCGCGCAGGCGCGCGCCCGGCGGCCGGTGTGGGTCTGGGCGGGCACGAGGCTCTGGTACCCCGGCCTGTTGTCGGCCGGGGTCGACGTCGACCGCTGCCGCGACATCGGCCTCACCCGCGCCCTCCTCGCGAACGCCCCGTCCTGCCCGCCCTCGCCCTATCTGGCGTCGATCCGGGCCGCGGCTCTCACGGCGGACGGCACCGAACCACCCCGGACCCTTCTCCCACCCCCGCCCCCGCCGAACCAGCACTCGCTGTTCGACGAGCCGCAGGAGACCACCGGCCCCCTCCTCGACGACGTCGTCGAGGAGTTCGCCCACCAGCTCTCCACCATCGCCGGGGCCTCCGACCCCGGGCGCCTGAACCTCCTCGTCGCCGCCGAATCCGCCGGCGCGCTGATCGCATCCGAGATGGAGCACTGGGGGCTGCCCTGGCGCAGGGACGTGCACGAGGACCTCCTCGAACGGACCCTCGGCCCGCGGCCCGCGGAGGGCGTCCGTCCGGCGAGGCTCGAGCAACTCGTCGGCGAACTGCGCCGGACTCTGGGCAGTCCGGCGCTCAACCCGGATTCCCCGCAGGAGGTCCTGCGGGCCCTGCACCGGGCGGGTATCGAGGTGAAGACGACGCGGTCGTGGGAGCTCGAACAGCAGCAGCACCCGGCCATCGAGCCGTTGCTCGCCTACAAGAAGCTGTCGCGGCTCCTGACGGCGAACGGCTGGAACTGGCTCGACTCCTGGATCCGGGACGGGCGCTTCCGGCCGGAATACGTGGTGGGCGGAGTGGTGTCCGGACGCTGGGCCTCCCGCGGCGGCGGCGCCCTGCAGATCCCGCGGCAGGTCCGCGACGCCGTCCGTCCCGATGAGGGTCATGTCTTCGTCGTCGCCGACGCCGCGCAACTCGAGCCACGGGTTCTCGCCGCCCTCGGACAGGACTCGGCGCTCGCCGCGGCGGCCAAGGGCAGGGACCTCTACCAGGGCATCGCCGACCAGGGCTTCGGCGGCGACCGCTCGCAGGCGAAACTCGCCATGCTCGGCGCCATGTACGGCGCGACGAGCGGCGAGTCCGGGCGCCTGATGCCCCAGCTGACGCGCGCGTACCCGCGGGCCATCGGCGTCGTCGAAGCCGCCGCGCGGGCGGGGGAATCCGGCGACGGCGTGTCGAGCCACCTCGGCCGGGGCTGTCCTCCCGCATCGGAGGAGTGGCGGTCACGGCAACGCTCGACGACGGCGGAGGAACAGCGGCGCGCGGAGGCCGCGGCGCGGGCCCGCGGACGCTTCACCCGGAACTTCGTCGTCCAGGCGACCGCGGCGGAGTGGGCCCTGTGCTGGCTCGCGGAGATCCGGAGGCGGCTCGCGGAGAGTGCCATCCCGGAACCGCGCGGCCGGATCGCGTTCTTCCTGCACGACGAAGTGGTCCTGCACGTCCCCGAGGAGCGGGGCGCCGAAGCGACAGCGATCCTCGACGAGGCCGCACGGGCCGCGACCCGGCTGCTCTTCGGGGAGATCCCGATCGAGTTCTCGATCTCGACGGTCACCGTCACCTCCTACGCCGACGCCAAGTAGCCGCCCGGGCAGGCCACGGGGCGCCTCGAGACCGCCGTCGGTCTGGCGACACTCCCCGGTTCCCCAGGGACCGCTATGCACCGGGCAGGATCGCCGAGCTCCCGACGAGCGCCACGGGGCCGGGTCGGCTCACAGCGGTGCGGGGATCTCCTGAGACCGGTCCCACGGCCTCGTCCAGCCGAGCCCGTCGAAGATCGCGTCCAGGAGCATCGCCGTGAATCCCCAGATCACGGCGTCCGGGGTGAGGAAGGCGGGGGTCCTGCTCACGAAGCCGTTCCGCCGTACGACGGCCGTCCTCCGGAGTGAGGGGTCCAGGAGCGTGCTCACGGGACACCGGAAGACCAGCTCGGACTCCGCCGTGTCCACCGCATGGACCGGGGATTGCTCCCTCCACCACGCGAGGACCGGCGTGACCATGAAATTGCTGACGGGAAGCCCTACTTCGGGCAGCGTACCCAGGATCTCGATGCCGTCGGAATCCACCCCGGTCTCCTCGCGCGCCTCCCGCAGCGCCGCAGCGCCCTCATCCAGGTCCTCGGCGTCGATGGTCCCGCCGGGGAACGCCACCTGCCCGGGATGGTGGGCGAGGGAGCTGGCACGCATCAGGAAGAGGAGGTCGACGTCGTCGGGTGCCGTCCGCGGCGGTGAAGCGGGAGGCATGTCGGCCCTCGTCCCGAACAGGATGAGGACGGCGGCTCGTCGGCTCTTCGCGGGATCGAGGGTCGCGAACTGCCAGCCGTCCGCCCGCACGAGGGCCATCGACACCTGGAGGGAACCCACCCAGCGGGCGAGCTCGTCGCGCGCCGTCACCGCCGGACCCCCGCAGGTCGCACGGGGGCCCCCGCGCGGGCATCCGGGGACCGGCACTCGCCACGGCGTCCCGGCGCGGACGGCAGGCGTGCGGCGCTAGGCACCCAGCCCGTGCCCGGCCTCGCGGAGCTCGGACCGGGTCCGTCCGGCGCGCATCGACTCGAGCAGGTCCTCCCGACCGGGCGCGAGTTCGTACTTCTGGAGCTTCGCCGCCCTCAGCGGGTCCGTCTCGCCGTCGCCGTAGGACGGGCACAGTGCGGCGACCGGGCAGACACCGCACGCAGGCTTCTTGGCATGGCAGATCCGACGGCCGTGGAAGACGACGTGGTGCGAGAGCATCGTCCAGTCCTTGCGCTCGAACAGGGCTGCCACGTCCTGCTCGACCTTCACCGGATCCTCCGACGTCGTCCACCGGAAGCGGCGGGCGAGCCGGCCGAAGTGCGTGTCCACCGTGATCCCGGGGATGCCGAAGGCGTTTCCCAGGACGACGTTGGCCGTCTTGCGGCCGACCCCGGGAAGGGTCACCAGGTCATCCAGGGTGTCCGGCACCTCGCCGTCGAACTCGTCGACCAGGCGTCGGGACAACGCGAGCAGGCTGTTGGCCTTCGCGCGGTAGAACCCCGTGGGCCGGATGATCTCCTGCAGCTCGCTCTCCTCGGCCTCGGCCAGCGACCGCGGGTCCGGGTACCGCGCGAACAGCGCCGGCGTCGTGAGGTTCACGCGCACGTCCGTGGTCTGGGCGGACAGCACCGTCGCGACCAGCAGCTCGAATGCGTTCCCGAAGTCGAGCTCGGCCACCGCATAGGGGTAGGTCTCGCCGAGGATCCGGTTGATCTTCCGGGCCCGCCGCTTCAGGGCGACCGGCGACTCCTCGTCGACCTGCACTTTCCTGCCTGCCACTCGCGTGTTCCTTTCAGTACTGCTGTCCACTGGCTTCGCAGCGGCCGGGCGGATCAGTCCTGGGGGGCGCGTTCGATGTTGCGGAGATCCCTGAGGATGCCGACGGAGCCGGTCCGCTTGTCCTGCACGAGGAACTCGTGGCCGCGGTCCTCGATGCCGACCTCCCAGTCGCCGGGCTGCAGGGTGAAGACCTCACGGCCCGTCTGCTCGTCGAAGACCGGACGGGGGGACCCGACGGCGAACCAGAACGCCTCGACGACGGGCTCCTCCTCCGCCGAGCGGGTCGCGGTGATCGGCTCCTGGCGCTTCCGCTCCTCGGCGGAGGGTGCGGCGTCGGTCAGGGTCGGCTCGTCCCGGACGACCTCGTGGACCCGGGTCTCGCTCGCGGACGACGGGTGCGGTGCGGTGGAGGAACTCTCGTCCTCCACCGTGTCGCGACTCTCGACGGCGTGGGCGCCGCCCTCCGACGTGCCCGCTGCGCGCGCGGAGTCCTCCGATGCGCCGGCGGAGACGTCGGTGGACGTGTCTCCGGACGCGTCGTCTGCCGTGTCGTCGGGGGTGTGCGGGGAAGTGTGCGCGGACGGATCGTCGGACGTCCGGGCGGACGCCGCGGCCTTCGCCGAGCCGGGCGCCATCCCCGACTGGCCCGAGGCGGCAGCGCCGGCGCCCACGGCGCCCGCTCCCCCGGCCCCGTACAGGCCGGCACCGTTCTGCAGCACGGCCGCGGCGGCGGGATTCACCCCGGCCTTGTCCTTCCGGCCGAACCGGGGAGCCCACCCGGCGGCGTCCTTGGCGGGGGCTTCTATCGCGGCGGCGTCCTTCGCGGGGCCGGCTGTCGCGGCGGCATCCGCCGTCGTGCCCGCAGACTCCCCGGAAGCGGGCTTCGCCGGCTTGGCGGGGCGCGGCCGAGCCGCGGTGATGGAGCGCGCGGCCGGGTGGGCCGGGACCTCGGGGCGATCGGCGAAGTCCTCCTTGAGGACGGGCAGGAACGGTGCGAGGACGGTCGCCGCCAGCATGCCGAGCGCGCCGATCAGGGCCACCAGGGGCCCGAGGTGGAACGCGGTCACCGTCTGGAGGAAGAAGTAGGTGGTGGCCAGCACGGCCGAGACCGACGCGAACTGGTCGACCGACAGGGAGCCGACACGCAGCCCCGAGCTTCCGAGGCGGCGTCCTGCGACGAGGGCCAGGGCGATCACGGGCAGCAGGATCCCGATCCCGACGAAGAAGAGCGGCGCGGTGTTCCAGAAGTTCTCGTACCGCACGATCCCGTCGATGAACGGCAGCAGGGTGCCGATGAAGACGAGCACCACGCTGCCGCCGAACAGGACCTCCCGCAGTGTGAAGGGTCCCACGAGGGCCTGGCTCCGGCCGACGGGGCGGCTCTCGGTGGACGGCCCGGCGGGCGCCGCCTGCTGGACGGATGACGAGGACCGTTCCGCGCCGCCGGCCGGCCCGTGGTCCGTGCTGCGATGTTCCTCGGATGCTTCGGTCATGATGTACTCCCGTTCATGGCGCTGGTGTGAGGCGGAGCACCAACGGGCTCCGACATCGATTGCCTTCCTCCACCCTAGCCACCGGCCAACACCATCTCCACCGAGCCCGGGTGCCGGCACCGCGCCGCTCATCGCACAATCGCCGCAGTTCGGCTAGGTCCTGTGACGGCGGGCACACTCCGCCGGGGAGAACTCGATAGGGTTCCCCTAGAGCACGTGGTGGTGCACCGGACGGTCGCACCCCGCTTCTTCTGTCCGTTACCGACCACGTCACAAAGGGGTAGATCATGACCGCCGAACGACAAGGCGACGCCTTCGAGAACCTGCTGCACGAGGAGCGCCGCTTCCCGCCGAGCGAGGAGTTCGCGGCGCAGGCAGTCGCGCAGCCGTCGCTCTACGACGAGGCCCGTGAAGAGGGCACCGAATTCTGGGCCCGGCAGGCCCGCGAACTGCTGACCTGGGACCGCGATTTCACCCAGACCCTCGACTGGTCGGACGCGCCGTTCGCCAAGTGGTTCGTGGGTGGGACCGTGAACGCCGCCTACAACGCGCTCGACCGGCACGTCGAGGCCGGCCTGGGCGACCGCGTGGCCATCTACTTCGAGGGCGAGCCCGGGGACACGCGCACCATCACGTACGCGGAGCTGACCCACGAGGTCAAGAAGGCCGCCAACGCCTTCGAATCCCTCGGCGTGCAGAAGGGCGACCGTGTGGCCGTGTACCTGCCCATGATCCCCGAGGCCGTCGTCACCATGCTCGCCTGCGCCCGGATCGGGGCCGTCCACTCCGTGGTCTTCGGGGGCTTCTCCGCCGAGGCACTCCGCAGCCGCATCGACGACGCCGAGGCCAAGCTCGTGGTCACCGCCGATGGCACGTACCGCCGCGGCAAGCCGAGCGCGCTCAAGCCGGCCGTGGACGGCGCCCTCGAGGGGGAAGGCCACACCGTGTCCCACGTCGTCGTGGTCCGCCGCAACAACGAACCCGTCGCCTGGACGGAAGGGCGCGACCTCTGGTGGCACGACGTCGTCGACAACGCCTCGGACGACCACACGGCGGTCGGGCACGACTCCGAGCACCCCCTGTTCATCCTCTACACCTCGGGAACCACGGGGAAGCCGAAGGGCATCCTGCACACGACCGGCGGCTACCTCACCCAGACCGCGTTCACCCACCGCAACACCTTCGACCTGCGTCCGGAGACCGACGTCTTCTGGTGCACCGCGGACATCGGGTGGGTCACGGGGCACAGCTACGTCACCTACGCGCCCCTCGTGAACGGCGCCACCCAGCTCATGTACGAGGGGACGCCGGACACCCCGCACCAGGGCCGCTGGTGGGAACTCATCGAGAAGTACAAGGTGAGCATCCTCTACACGGCGCCCACGGCCATCCGCACCTTCATGAAGTGGGGGCGGGACATCCCGAAGAAGTACGATCTCTCCTCGATCCGCGTGCTCGGCTCCGTCGGGGAGCCCATCAACCCGGAGGCCTGGATGTGGTACCGGGACGTGATCGGCGGGGGCAAGGCGCCGATCGTGGACACCTGGTGGCAGACCGAGACCGGGGCGCACATGATCGCCCCCATGCCCGGTGTGACCTCGACCAAACCCGGCTCGGCGCAGGTCGCCGTGCCCGGGATCGCGATCGACGTCGTCGACGAGATGGGCGAATCCGTCCCGAACGGCGCCGGCGGCTACCTCGTCATCCGCGAGCCCTGGCCCGCGATGCTGCGCGGCATCTGGGGTGACCCCCAGCGGTTCAAGGACACCTACTGGTCGCGCTTCGACGACATGTACTTCGCCGGCGACGGCGCGAAGAAGGACGCCGACGGCGACATCTGGCTCCTCGGCCGCGTCGACGACGTCATGAACATCTCGGGCCACCGCCTCTCGACCACCGAGATCGAGTCGGCCCTCGTCAGCCACCCCTCGGTGGCGGAGGCCGCCGTCGTCGGGGCGGCCGACGAGACGACGGGCGAGGCGATCGTCGCGTTCGTGATCCTGCGCGGCTCAGCGAAGGACGACGACGACATCGTCACCACCCTGCGCAACCACGTCGCCAAGGAGATCGGCCCGATCGCGAAGCCGAGGAACATTCTGGTGGTCCCCGAACTGCCGAAGACCCGCAGCGGGAAGATCATGCGGCGCCTGCTCAAGGACGTCGCGGAGGGCCGGGAGGTCGGCGACGCCACCACGCTGTCCGATCCGACGATCATGCAGCAGATCGCCGTGTCGCTGCGGAAGTAGCAGCCCGGAGACGAGGAAGGCCCCCGCAACTGCGGGGGCCTTCCTCGTCTCCGGAACGGATCAGCCGATCGTGGCGTCGACCATGACCTCGATGTTCCCGCGGGTGGCGTTCGAATAGGGGCACACCTGGTGCGCCTGCTCCACGAGCCGGTCCGCGGTCTCCTGGTCCACTCCGCCGATCTCGGCGTGCAGGGCGACGGCGAGCTGGAACGCGCCGCCGTCCGCAGGGTTGATGCTGACCTCCGCGGTGACCGCCGTCTCGCTGATCGTGGCCTTCGTGCGGGCCGCGACGAGCTTGAGTGCACTGTGGAAGCAGGCCGCGTAACCGACGGCGAAGAGCTGCTCGGGGTTGGTCGCCCCGCCCGCGCCGCCCATCTCCGTGGGGACCGCGAGGTCGACGACGAGTTGGCCGTCGTCGGTCCGTGCCTTGCCGTTGCGGCCGTCACCGGTCGCCGTCGCCACTGCCGTGTAGAGAGCACTCATGGTGTCGATCCTTTCGTCGTGGGGGCCGGATGCCCTTACCGACTATGTAGACTAACTAGTAACTCTACATCCGCCAAATCGGCACGCCGGCCGCAGAATGGAGCATGATGAACGCCCACCCTCCCGTCCGCGAGCGCATCCTCGCGTCGGCGACCCGCCTGTTCGACGCCGCGAGCATCCGCTCGGTCAGCGCCGACCGGGTCATCGCCGATGCCGGCACCACGAAGGTGACCTTCTACCGCCACTTCCCGTCCAAGGACCACCTCGTCGTCGCATACCTCGAGGACCAGCTGCGCCTGCTGCAGGTGGCGGTCGACCGGGAGCGCACCGGCGGTTCGGATGCCTGCGGGATCCTGCTCGGGCTGGCGGCCGCGAACGGCGATGCGGCGTGCCGGCCCGGCTTCCGCGGGTGCACGTTCATCAACGCGGCCGCGGAGTACCCCGCGGAGGGCTCGATCGTGAGGAACGCCGTCGGGCAGTACCGGGCCTGGCTGCACGCGGTGGTCACGGACCTGTTGACCGAGCTCGCCGTGGAAGGACCCGAGGTCGTCGCGGACCAGCTCATCATGCTGCGCGACGGGGCCATGGTGCACGGTTTCATGGGAGACCCCGCGTCCGTGACCGGGTCCCTCACGACGGCCGGACGGGCGATCATCGACGCCCGCCGCCGCGCACCCCTGCCCTCCTGAGCCCAGCCGGGCCGGGGCGGCGCGGGTGTGACGTTCGTCCTGAAAGGTGGCCGGTGCTTCGGGGCGAGAGGATGATTTCAGCGTGTCCACAACCCTGCAGCAGCCTCCCGTCCCGAATCCGCGCATGGCCCGCCGCGTCGCCGGCGCGTCCTTCGTCGGGACGGCCCTCGAGTCCTACGACTTCTACGTGTTCGGCACGGCGGCAGCGCTCGTCTTCAACACGGTGTTCTTCACCGCACAGGATCCCGTGGCCGGGACCCTCTCGGCGTTCCTGGTCTTCGCGATGGGCTTCGTGGCCCGCCCGCTCGGCGCCATCCTCTTCGGCCACCTCGGCGACCGGATCGGCCGCAAACGCACGCTGATCCTGACCATCACGCTGATGGGACTGGCGACCGGCACGGTGGGACTCCTGCCGGACTACGACACCATCGGGGTCTGGGCGCCGATCATCCTCACCGTGCTCCGCCTCCTGCAGGGCCTGTCGCTCGGCGGTGAATGGGGTGGCTCCATCCTCATCGCCACCGAGCACGCGGAGCCGCGCAAGCGGGCCCTGTACGCCTCCATCCCCCAGCTCGGCTCGCCCGTGGGCACCATGCTGATCTCCGCCATCTTCCTGGCCCTCGCCGTCCTCGCGCCGGACGTCATGACCACCTGGGGCTGGCGCATCCCGTTCCTGCTCGCGTTCCCGTTCCTCGCCGTCGCGATCTACCTGCGGCTCGCGATCGACGAGACGCCCGTCTTCAGGGAGACCAGCCGCGAGCAGGCGCTCCCCCGCGTCCCCTTCCTCGAGGTCCTCAGGTCGCAGCCCACCGCCATCGCCATCGCCATCGCCTCCGCCGTGCTGGGCATCGGCTCCTACTTCCTGATGGTCACCTACACGCAGGCGTACGGCACCGCGACCCTCGGCCTGTCCCAGGAGACCGTCCTGAACGCAGCGCTCGTCGGGTCCGTCCTGCAGCTCGTGACCATCCCCGCGTTCGGCTACCTGGCGATGCGCGTCGGGTCCGCGCGGGTGGTCGCCGGTGGCGCGCTCGGAACAGCGCTCATCGCGTTCCCGCTGTACTGGGTCATCAGCATCGCCACCGAACCGGTGTACATCGCGGCGATCATCCTCGGCGGCATCCTCCCGACCGCCAGCTGGGCGGCGCTCGGCGGACTCATGGCGGACCTCTTCAAACCGGCGACGGCGTTCACCGCGCTGTCCTTCGCCTACAGCATCGCCGCGATCGTCGCCGGCTTCGCGCCGTCCGTCACGCAGCGGTTCGGCATCGCCACCGACGGCGCATGGTGGCACCCCGGCGTCGTCCTGGCCGCGATGAGCCTGGTCACGGTGGCCGGCGCGCTCGGCGCGGTGCGCCTGCGGTCCCGGCTCGCCGATCCGGTGGCGGCCGCCTCGTCCGCCGTGCCGGTGCGGCATAGTTAGGGCATGACCCCGCGCACGCCCACCATCCTCGTGATCAACGGACCGAACCTGAACCTGCTCGGCACGCGGGAACCGGACGTCTACGGGACGGCGACGCTCGACGACGTCGTCCGCCTTGCCTCGGACACCGCGCGGGCGCGCGGCTGCACCGCCAGCGCGCTGCAGTCCAACCATGAGGGCGGGATCATCGACGCCATCCACGGCGCGCGCACGACGGCGGACGGCATCGTCATCAACGCCGGGGCCTACACGCACACCTCGATCGCCATCCGTGACGCGCTCGCGGGCGTCGGCCTGCCCGTGGTCGAGGTCCACATCAGCAACGTGCACCGCCGCGAGGCCTTCCGGCACCACTCGTACATCTCCGGCGTGGCCGACGCCGTGATCGTCGGCGCGGGCATCGACGGCTACCGGCTCGCCGTCGACCACCTCGCCGGGCGGCTCACCGCGACGGACCCCGACGCCGCACCGATACCGGAAAGTTAGCCCGGGCACGTACCGCCAGGACACCGATCGCCCGGACCATAGGGCACGATGGTCCTATGACGGACATCACTCCCGCCGAAAGTACGGCCGCGCAGCCCGAGAACCCCGACGCACCCCTGCTCGAGGTGAGGAACCTCGCGGTGAGCTTCCGCACCACCCACGGCGCGGTGCAGGCGGTCGAGGAGGCGAGCTTCACCCTGAAGCGCGGCAGCACCCTGGCGATCGTCGGCGAATCCGGCTCGGGCAAGTCGACGACCGCGATGGCCTGCATCGGCCTGCTGCCGGGCAACGGCAGGGTCACCTCCGGCAGCATCCTCTTCGAGGGCCAGGACCTCGCGACCCTGCCCGAGGCGAAGATGCGGTCGATCCGCGGTCGGGCGATCGGCCTCGTCCCGCAGGACCCGATGTCCAACCTCAACCCGGTGACGAAGATCGGCACGCAGGTCGGTGAGACCCTCCTCGTCCACGGGATGGCCACGAAGAAGAACGTCAAGCAGCGCGTGATCGAGGTCCTCACCGCGGCCGGGCTGCCCGACGCCGGCGAGCGCGCCAAGCAGTACCCGCACGAGTTCTCGGGCGGCATGCGCCAGCGGGCGCTCATCGCGATCGGCCTGGCCTGCCAGCCGCGCCTGCTGATCGCCGACGAGCCGACGTCGGCCCTGGACGTGACGGTGCAGCGCACCATCCTGGACCAGATCGAGATCATGACGGAGCAGCTGGGAACGTCGGTGCTCCTCATCACCCACGACCTCGGCCTCGCCGCCGAGCGCGCCTCGCAGCTCGTGGTCATGCACCGCGGCCGGGTCGTCGAGACCGGGCCGGCCGATCAGCTGCTCAACGATCCGCAGCACCCGTACACGCAGTCGCTGGTGCGCGCGGCCCCCAGCGTCGCCGCCGTCCGCCTGAGCCCGGGCGCGTTCACCGCGGACGCCGCGAGCCGGACGGTGCCCGCCGACGCGGTCCTCGCGGAGCAGGGCTCCGGGCACGACGGCGGGCCGGCCCCGGAGAGCTCCGACGCCCCCCGCCCTGCCGCCCTCCACGCGGTCGACGGCGCCCATGCGGCGACGTCGTCGTCGCACCGACCGGCACCGCCCGCGGCCGGCGGGACGCCCGCTGCTCCCGCGAACATCGTCGAGATCCGGGACCTCACGAAGGTGTACAAGCGGCGTGGCAGCACGGAGGACTTCTACGCGGCGAAGAACGTCACCCTCGATATCCCGCGCGGGCAGACCGTCGCGATCGTCGGCGAGTCCGGCTCCGGCAAGACCACGACGGCGCGCATGCTGCTGAAGCTGGTCGAGCCGACGTCGGGCACCATGACGTTCGACGGCATGGACGTCGCAACGCTCGACAAGGCGCAGCTGAGCGACTTCCGGCAGCGCGTGCAGCCCATCTTCCAGGACCCCTACTCCTCGCTGAACCCGATGTTCACGATCGAGCGCATCGTCGAGGAACCCCTCAACGCCTACAAGCGCGGGTCGAAGAAGGAGCGCGCGGCCCGGGTCCGGGAACTGATGGACCAGGTCTCGTTGCCGCAGAACGCCCTGCGCCGCTACCCTGCGGAGCTCTCGGGCGGGCAGCGGCAGCGCGTCGCGATAGCCCGTGCCCTCGCGCTGAAGCCGGAGCTGATCGTGTGCGACGAGCCGGTGTCCGCCCTCGACGTGCTGGTCCAGGCGCAGATCCTGAAGCTCCTCGGTGACCTGCAGTCGGAGCTGGGCCTCAGCTACTTGTTCATCTCGCACGACCTCGCGGTGGTGCGGCTCATCTCCGACTACGTCTGCGTGATGAAGGACGGCGAACTGGTCGAGGCGGCCAGCTCGGAGGAGGTCTTCCAGAACCCCCGCCACCCGTACACGCGGAAGCTTCTCGCGTCCATCCCGGGCAACGAGCTCAACATCGGCGAGCTGGCCTCCTAGTACCCGTCACCAGCGGATCCGTTCGAACGCGTCCCGGAGCCGGCGTCCCCGCTGCGGGTTCAGGGACTCCACCCGGGCGATGCGCCCGGCGAGGTGCGCCCGGAAGTCTGCCTGCCCGCGGCGCTGGGACTCGGGACCGTGCACGCGGCAGTTGTGGAGGATCGCCTTGAGGGCGTCGTAGTCCGTGCGGGCCACGTTGGTGCGCGCATTCACGACGACGCCGGTCACGGTCTGCCGGACCGAGGCGCCGCTCACCCGGGTCTTGGGCCGGTTCACGGCATGGCCTTCGGCGACGACGATGCGCTCGACACCGCGGATGAACGCGTCGGCACGCCGGGCGAGGGGTGCCGGGCTGCTGAAGGCGAGGTCGTCGGCGTACCGCGTGTAACTTCCCCCGGCCGCTGCAGCCCAGCCGGCCAGCCGGGCGTCGAGGCGCCGGACGGCGAGGTTGGCGAGCGCCGGCGACGACGGCGCCCCCTGCGGCAGGTGCGCGGCCCGCAGCGCCTGCCGCAGGGCGAAGCGTTCACCGCTGCCGCCGCCGTCGGGCATCGACTGCAGCACCGCGTCGGGGACCTCGTGCGTGCAGAGTCCGGTGAGGGCGTGGGCGGTCGCCTCCGGGAAGCCCGCCTGGCGGAAGACCCCGAACACCCGGCCCGGTGTGATGTGCGCGAAGAAGGAGACCAGGTCGAGGGCAACGACGACGTCGGCGCCGGTGTGCACCGCCGCACCCGTCCGCGCACTGCGTCCGGGCGCGAATCCGTGCGCTGCATCGTGCAGCGGGATCGGGGCCAGGATGTGGTCGAGCACATGGCGCTGCACCGTCCGCAGGCGGATCCCGGGGACCTCCAGGAGCCGCGGCACGCGTCCCGGGCGCACGCGCCACTCGTACCGGTAGTGGTGCAACGCCCGGCTCGCGGCGCGTCGATTCCAATGCCGGGTGTCCGCGAACCAGTCGAGCTCTCCCGGGGTGAGCCGCAGCTCCCGCGCGAGCCAGGCGAGGTCCCTCGTGCCGGGTGTCGCCACGGCGCTCCCCGGGGCGGATCCGGCCGGGGCCGGCCCCTCCGTGACCGCGGTGAGGTAACGCGCCGGGCTGATGGGCATCCCGCGGGCGGACGCCCTGGCGATCGCGTCCGTGAAGGCAGGCTGGGCGGCGATCCAGCGGGCCAGCTCCCGGGGAGCGCCGACGGGCCGCCTCGGGTAGCCGGTCAGGACGCCGCGGGCGAGGGGGCCGAGCCAGCGCCGTCGTGCGCCGAGGAGGACGGCGCCCACCGCGATCAGCTCCTCCTGCCGCCAGTCCGGAGCGGCGAGGAAGGCGTAGGCCAGCAGGAGCGAGAGGCCCGGGGCGCCCGGGGCGGGCTCACGGCCCAGCGTGGCCGAGCCCCGCGTCGACCGCGGAGACGGCACATGGCGCCCGCCGCGACGGCGCGCCGTGGCGGGACCCGTCGGGTCGTCGTCGCCCGGGATCGGACCGGTCTCGTTCATGGCTCCCCCTGCCGAACCTGCATGTGTCTCCCTGAGGCGGTGTGACGGACCCCGGCCGACCTGTCCCTCTGTTCGGGCGCTGAGCTGCGCGGAGCGCAGTCGGGCGCCAGAGGCGCCCTGTGCCGGTCGGTCTGCGTGCCCCGGGGTAGCCCCGGAGAGGAACGCGCACAGCGTACGCGTTCCGCCTCGGCCGGGGTCCGTCGCTGCCCCCCTAGCAAGCGGCCCCGGCCTCGCATCGTCCCTCCCTGTACGAGCACCTGGACGGGCGCATAGATTGGCAGCACACGATGACGCCGGAGGTCACCATGAGCGGGCAGGGCACCATGAGCGGGACGACGACGGCAGGCGGCTGGCCCGGACTCCGGGTCGAGGACTGGCACGACACCCGGGACACGCTGCACCTGTGGTTCCAGGTCGTCGGCAAGGTCCGGATGGCCCACGCTCCCCTCATCAACCACTGGTGGCAGGTGCCGTTCTACGTGACGCCGCGCGGCTGGGGGACGTCGTCGATCCCCTACGGCAACGGCATGTTCGACCTGGAGTTCGACGTCGTGGACCACCGCCTGCTGGTGCGCACCAGTTCGGGCGAGGACCGCAGCGTCCCCCTCGAACCGCAGTCCGTGGCCCGGTTCCACGAGCGGACCATGGCGGCGCTCGCCGGGCTGCGGATCGACGCACCGATCCGGCCGGTCCCGACGGAGGTGGATCCGGCCGTGCCCTTCGCCGAGGACCACGAGCACGCATCCTACGATCCCGTCGCCGTCACGGCGTTCTGGCACCAGCTCATCCAGGCCGAGCGGGTCCTCACGCGCTTCCGGGCCGAGTTCCTCGGCAAGGTGAGCCCCGTGCACTTCTTCTGGGGAGGCATGGACCTCGCCTGCACACGGTTCTCGGGGCGGCCGGCACCCACCCATCCCGGGGGCGCCCCGAACTGCGCGGACTGGGTCATGGAGGAGGGCTACTCGCACGAACTCTCGAGCTGCGGATTCTGGCCCGGCGGCGGCGAGGAAGGCGCGTTCTACTCGTACGCCTACCCGGAACCCGAGGGCTACCGCGACGTGCAGATCGGCGTCGGGGGTGCATCGTACAGCACCGACTTCCGCCAGTTCCTCCTGCCCTACGAAGCCGTCCGCACGGCTGCCGACCCGGATGCGGCGCTGCTCGCGTTCCTGCGAGCCACGTATGACGCCGCCGCGACGACGGGCGGCTGGGACGGCGGTCTCCTGACGGACCCGCAGCGGCTGGACGTGCACGCCCGCTGACCGCCCGGACGCGGGAGCGGCCACCGGCCCGGAGGCTGGTGGCCGCGTAGTCCGCATCGGAAGGGGCTACTTCATGCGGGTCTTCGGGTCGAGGGCCTCGCGCAGCGACTCGCCCAGCAGGGTGAAGCCCAGCGCCGTGATGACGATGCACGCACCCGGGAGGAAGGCGAGCTGCGGGGCGACGCCGAGCTCCGCCTGCGCGTAGGTGAGCATGCGTCCCCACTCGGCGGTCTGCGGCAGCCCGCCACCGAGGCCGAGGTAGGCCAGCGCAGCAGCGTCGATCACGGCGGTGGCGAGGCTGAGGGTGGCCTGCACGATCACGGGCCCCATGCTGTTCGGCAGCAGGTGGCTCATCGTGATCGTCCGGCGGCTGAGGCCGAGGGTCTGCGCCGCGAGGATGTAGTCGGCGCCCCGCTGCGACAGCATCGTGGAGCGCAGGAGCCGCGCGAAGATGGGGATCTGCGAGACGCCGATGGCGATCATGATCGCATAGGTGCTCTGGCCCAGCATCGCGGCGATGCTGACGGCGAGGAGGAGGCTGGGGACGGACAGCAGGATGTCCACGAACCGCATGATCGCGCTGTCCACCCAGCCGCCGAGGCCGCCGGCCAGGACGCCGAGCAGCATGCCGCCCGCGAGGCCGAGCGCCGTCGAGACGACGCCGATCAGCAGTGACGCCCGGGCGCCCCAGATGAGCTTGCTGAGGACGTCTCCGCCGAAGCGGTCCAGTCCCAGCGGGAATCCGTCGATCTCGCCCGGACCGGGGATGCTGGTGGGGGTGATGGACGTGCGTCCCGGGAGCTCGTCGCCGCCGTAGGGCGCGAGGATTGGGGCGAGGATGGCCACGAGCAGGAAGAGCCCGATGATGACGGCGCCGACGATCGCCTGGGGGTTCCGGCGCAGCCGGAGATAGGCGTCCTTCCACAGGCCGGTGCCGCGCCCGGTGTCGACGGCGGGATCGGTCGGGGCCACGGAGCCGCCGGCGGCGGGGGGCAGGATGGTACTCATTGCACACGCACCCTCGGGTCGATGACGGAGTAGGAGAGGTCGACGATCAGGTTGATCAGCGCGTAGAGGACGGCGATGAAGATGATGAAGCCCTGGAGGACCGGGTAGTCCAGCCCGAAGATGGCGTCCCGCAGGAACCGGCCGATCCCGTTGAAGGCGAAGACCGTCTCGGTCAGCACCGCACCGGAGATGAGCAGGCCCAGCTGGAGGCCGATCGTCGTGACGACGGGGAGCATCGCGTTCCGCAGGATGAAGCTGCCGCGGATGGTGCTCTCCTTGAGCCCCTTGGCGCGGGCGGTGCGCACGTAGTCCGCGTTCTGCACCTCGAGGACCGAGGCACGCGTGATGCGGACGATGATCGCCAGCGGGATGGTGCCGAGGGCGAGCGCGGGCAGGATCAGGTGCAGGAATGCGTCCCAGGCGGCGTCGTACTCACCGGTCAGCAGGCCGTCCAGCACGTAGAACTGTGTGTAGTGCGTGGCATCCATCCGCGGGTCCTGCCGTCCGTCCGGGGGCAGGAGCGACCACTGGATCGCGAACAGGTACTTGAGGATGAACGCGAGGAAGAAGACCGGGACGGTGATTCCGATCAGGCTGAGGACCACCGAGCTGTGATCGATGAACCGGCCGTTGTGCCTCGCCGCGAGGTAGCCGAGGGGCACACCGACGCCGATGGCGAAGATCAGGGCGACGATCGTCAGTTCGACGGTGGCCGGGAACCGGGTGGCGAACTCCTCCAGCACGGGGCGTCCGGTGTTGATCGAGACCCCGAAGTCCCCCTGGAGCAGCTTGCCCATATAGGTCAGGTACTGGGTGATCAGCGGGCGGTCGAACCCGTACAGTTCGTTGATCCGGGCGATGGCTTCCGGAGTGGCCTTCTCACCGAGCAGGGCGGTGGCCGGGCCGCCGGGGAGATTGCGCACCCACAGGAACAGCAGGATGGACAGGCCGAACAGGGTGGGGATGAGCAGGGCTAGCCGCTTACCGATGACGCGTAACACTGGGGATCCTTCCGGGTGAACCGGGATGCCGGGCGGGGGTAGGACAGCACGGGCCGGCCACCGGGATCAGTGGCCGGCCCGCGCTGCGTGGTGGTGCTACTCGCTCAGCTCGATGTCCGTGAAGACCTCGTCGTTGACGGGGCTCGCAGGGTAGGAGGTGACGCGCGGCGCGAACGCCAGCGACGGAGCGGGGTGGGCGAGCGGGATGGCCGGGTTGAACTCGGCGATCTGCTCGTTGATCTCCTTGTACAGCTCGGTCTGCTCGTCGCGATCGCTGATCCCACGGGCCTCGTCGAGGGCCGCGAAGAGCTCGGGGTTGTCGAAGCCGAACTCCTGCTTCTCCTGACCGAAGAAGACGCCGATGAAGTTGTCGGTGTCGTTGTAGTCGCCCGTCCAGCCGAGCAGGTGCAGGCCGTGGTCGGGCGTCGCCTGGATCTGGTTCAGGTAGTCGGGCGACCAGGCGGCGGGAGCCGGCTTGACCGTGATGCCCACGTCGCTGAGCTGGGCCTGCAGGTTGGTGAAGACCTGCTCCGGCGTGGGCATGTACGGACGGGAGACGTTCGTCGGGTAGTTGAACGTGACCTCGAAGCCGTCGGGGTAGCCCGCCTCGGCGAGCAGTTCCTTGGCGCGCTCGGGGTCGAAATCGTAGGTGGTGATGTCCTCGTTGTATCCGTCGACGACGTCGGGGATGAACTGCGTGGCGACCTTGGTGCCTTCGGGCAGGGTCTGCGCCACGAGGGCTTCCTTGTCGATCGCGTGGGCGATGGCCTCGCGGACCTTCGGGTCCTTGAGCTCGGGGATGGCCTGGTTCATGCCCAGGTAGAGGATCGTGAAGGGGTCCCGGGCGGTGATGTTGTAGCCGGCGTCCTTGAGGGACTGCGTGTCGGCGGGAGCGACGAGGTCGTAGCCGTCGATGTCCCCGGCCTCGAGGGCCTGGCGGCGTGCCTGCGGATCGTCGATGATGCGGAAGATCGTCTTGGTGATCTGGCCCTTGTCGCCCCAGTAGTCGTCGTAGATCGAGATCTCGAGCTGCTGGCCGACGTTCCACGAATCGAACTTGAAGGGACCCGTGCCCACGGGGTGGCCGAGGGCGTATTCGCTCAGCGACGGGGCCTCTGCGGTGCCGCCGATGTCGTCGGCCGCGTACTCCTCGAGCGCCGTCGGGCTCTGCATCCCGAAGGCCGGCAGCGACAGCGCGGGGATGAACCCGGCGAACGGCTTGGCGAGGTTGATGGTGACTTCATTGTCCCCGTTGGCCTCACAGGACTTGTAGACGGCCTCCTCGGGGCTGTCGGCGAAGCCCCGGAACAGCGACCCGTAGTAGTACGACGTCGATTCGGCCTGCTGGATGCCGGTCCAGTTGTACCAGCGGTCGAAGTTGAAGCAGACGGCCTCCGCGTTGAACGGCGTGCCGTCGTGGAAGGTGACGCCTTCCTTGAGCTGGAAGACCGTGGACAGGCCGTCCTCGGCCGTCTCCCAGGACTCCGCGAGCAGCGGTGCGGGGTCGGCGGTGCCGGGTTCGACGCCCACGAGGCCCTCGAAGATCTGCCGGCTGACGCGGAAGGACTCGCCGTCGCTCGCGAACGCGGGGTCGAGGGACTTCGGGTCGGAGGATGCGGCGAAGACGAAGGTGGAGTCGACGGCGGAATCGCCCTCGGCTCCGGTGTCCTCCTCGCGCTGGCTCTGGACGCAGCCCGTGAGGAGGAGTGCGGCGATGGAGATTCCGGCAGTGAGCGCAGCGCGTTTCCTCACGAAACCTGCGCCGCGCACGGATGTGCCTCGGTTAGACATGTATTACTCCCTGGTGACGAGTGATTCCTGGCGCATGTGCCCGTATCCCTGCGGATCGCGTCGGCCAACGCGCTGATAGGTGTGACGAGCCTAACTTCCGGAAGGGGCGCAGGCAGTATTTCGGGGGTCCTGGTGGTTACGATTTGGTATCGCGCGCCGTGTCGATGCACCGGCGGGACATATCCGCGGACCAGGAGGACCGATGTCGGAGACAGAAGCGACCACCGCCGAGCGTTACCACCGCTTCGCGGAGGTGGAGGCGCGAGGCTACTCGCCGCTCTACGACGAGTGGTGCACGGGCATCAGCGACGACGGCGAACTCCTCGCCCTCCTCGACACCCTGCCGCCCCACCGACGCCAGCCGGTCCTGTTCCTCGGTGCGACACGCTTCGTCGGGGTGCCGCTGGGCGACTACGCCGCCTTCCGTTCCTTCGTCCTCGCCGAGTGGGCGTCCATCCGGGCAGTCATGGAGAGCCGGAACACCCAGACCAACGAGGCCGGACGGTGCGCCGTCCTGCTTCCGCTCCTCGCCTCCATCAGTGCCGTGGAGGGCCGTCCGCTCGCACTCATCGAGGTCGGCGCGTCGGCCGGTGCCTGCCTCTACCCGGATCGGTACGCGTACGCCTACACGCCGGGCCCGAGGCTCGAACCGACCGCCGGGTCACCGGTCCCTCCCCTCGAGTGCGCGGTGTCCGGGGACGTGCCGCTGCCCTCGCGGCTGCCCGAGGTGGCCTGGCGGGCGGGCATCGACCTGAATCCGCTCGACGCGCGGAACGACGACGACGTCCGGTGGCTCGAGGCGCTCGTCTGGCCGGAGCACGGTTTCCGGGCCGAGCGCCTGCGCGCCGCCCTCGGCGTGGTCCGGGCGGATCCGCCGCTGCTGGTCAGGGGTGACCTGAACGAGCACATCGAGCCGCTCGTCGAGCGCGCCCCGCAGGACGCCGTCGTCGTCGTGTTCCACAGTGCAGTGCTCGCCTACCTCGACCAGGCCGGCCGGGACCGCTTCGCCGGCACCATGCTGAGGCTCGCGGCGGACCGAACCCGCCCGGTGCACTGGCTGTCCCACGAGGGCCACCGCACGCTGACCGGCGTGCCCGGCGCCATGCGGCCTGCGCCCGGCGAGCAGGACGGCCTGTTCGTGCTGCAGCACAACGGACGGACGGTGGCCCGCACGGGTCCGCACGGGCAGTCCATCGCCTGGCTCTAGGGCGCGCGGATCAGGTGGCTATCCGCGCGTGCACTGTCCTGCGGAGACCGTGTCGTCCAGGCTCCCGGCGCTCTCGGCGATAGGGCGCAGTTCCTCGAGGGACAGCGCGTAGCCGACCGGGGCGTCCGCGGTGGACTTCGCGAAGACGATGCCGGCCACGCGGCCCTGCAGGTCCAGCAGCGGACCGCCGGAGTTGCCCTGCTGCACGTTGGCGGCGAGGCTGTAGATCTGCAACGGCCGGGGGTCCGCTCCGTAGATGTTGTTGACGAGCACGGGTGACAGACCCTGCACGCTCGCCGGTTGGATCCGGTAGGGACCGCCCGCGGGATAGCCGGCGAACGCCGCCGTCGAACCGTTCGCCAGTTCCTCGCCGAGGGGCAGCGGAGGGGCCTGCAGGTTGTCGACGGCGATCACGGCGACGTCGCGGACGGCGTCGAGCTGCACCACCCGGCCCGGCAGCGCGCCACCTCCCGGTACCTCGACGACGGGCTGGTCCACGCCGGCGACGACGTGCGCGTTCGTGATGACGCGCCCGGGCGCGATGACGAAGCCCGAGCCGGTCTGGTTCTGGCCGCACTGGAAGGCCGTACCGGTGATGCGGACCACCGACGCCCCGGCGTCGGCGAGTTCGGGCGTGTCCACCGAGGCGTCGGGCACCTCGGCGGGGGTGGCGGGCCCGACGCTCTCGAGGATGGTGGGGATGCCGTCGTCGACCGCGATGGACCGCAGCTGCGCCATCCACGTGCGGACGGGCCCGGGCGTCGCCGTGTCGATGGTCCGGATGACCTGCGAGGACGCGAGCTGCTGGGACAGGAACGGCACCCCGAGGGTCCCGACGCTGAAGGCGAGCATCGACAGCACCAGGGCGGCGACGACGACGTTCACCACCCCGCCGAGGATGCGGTCGATGACGCGCAGGGGCGGGAAATCGGACCAGCGGCGGATGGACGCGCCGAGGGCGGAACCGACGCCCTGGCCGACGATGATGAGGACGATGACCGTGCCGATGACCGCGATCAGGCGCCAGGGGTTGTCCGGCACCCACCCGCTGACCAGCGGTACGGCGAAGAAGGCGGCGACCGCCCCGGCGACGAAGCCGGCGATGCCGCCGAGGGTGACCAGGAACCCGTTGCGGAGCCCGGCGACCAGGTATCCGAGGAGGACCACCACCAGGATGATGTCGAGGAGGGTGAACTCCGCGAGGCTGACTTCCGGCACGTACATTCTCCCCTGGCTATGGACACGGGACGGCTGCGCAGGTCCCGGCACTGCGAGCGATTCTAGCGGCGAAGGGTGGGAGAAGGGTGGGAATGCGCCCTCCTGGCCCGCAATACGCGCGGCGGAGGCGTGTATCAGTCGTCACATCCGCTCGGGTACGGCAAGATGGGACAGGAGAAGACAGCGGGGACCGCTGCGGGACGACGCACTACAGACGCATCAGGAGAATTAATGGACATCGAGGTACTGCGCCGGGCACCCCTCTTCGCATCACTGGGAGACGACGTCTTCGCCGCGCTCACGGACGAGCTGATCGAGGTCGATCTGCCCCGCGGGTCGTCGGTCTTCCGCGAGGGCGACCAGGGCGATCAGCTCTACTTCATCGTCTCCGGCAAGATCAAGCTCGGACGCACGGCCCAGGACGGCCGGGAGAACCTCCTCGCGATCCTCGGCCCCGGGGAGCTGTTCGGCGAGATGGCCCTCTTCGATCCGAGCCCCCGCACCGCGACCGCGACCGCCGTGTCCGAGACGCGCCTGGCCGGCCTGAAGAACGAGGACCTGCGCACGCTGCTCGAGACCCGGCCCGAGGTCTCGGCCCAGCTCCTGCAGGCCCTGGCCCGCCGCCTCCGCCGTACCAACGAGTCGCTGGCCGACCTCGTGTTCTCGGACGTCCCGGGTCGCGTGGCGAAGGCCCTGCTCGATCTCGCGGACCGGTTCGGCCGGCCTGCGACCGACGGCGTCCTCGTGGCGCACGAACTCACGCAGGAGGAACTGGCGCAGCTCGTGGGTGCTTCCCGCGAGACCGTCAACAAGGCCCTGGCCGAGTTCGTCCAGCGCGGATGGCTCCGCCTCGAGGCGCGCGCCGTCGTCATCCTCGACATCCAGCGTCTGCGACAGCGTAGCCGCTGACCGTCGGCGTCCATTCGGCGCCGGGTGGGACTCCTCCCTCGTCCGAGTGCGCAGGTGTGGTGGGTGCTGGGCTGGCTGTCCCTAGTTCCCAACGCGACACCCACCACAGGTGCGCAACGAGCCGAACGGGGAGGGCAGAAGGCGGGCGAAGCCCGGGACGACGGCGTCAGCGCCCGCGCTGAACCGACCCGCCCTCCGTGAGCTTGGGACATTCGACCTGCAGCATGAGGTCGCCGTCGCGCTCGGAGAGCTCCGGGTGGTACAGCTTCACCGGGCGCTTGTGGGAGAGGTAGGCGATGCAGCCCCGCGAGGAGCCGATCTTCTCGAGGATGATCTCCACGGCGGGCACCGCGAGCTCGCTGAGCGTGCAGCCCACGGTATTCGGCTGGCCCACCTCGTCGCCGAGCCGTGTGGTGTCGCGGTCGGTCACCTCGTGCGCGGCCCAGCGCCACTCGCCCCAGACACCCTTGCTCTCGAGGATGCTCGGTTCCTGGTTCACGGGCTGCGCGGCCGCGAAATAGTGGGTGTCGAAGCGGCGGTGGGCGAAGTCCGGAGTGACCCAGTGCGAGAGCGGCTTGATGAGGTCCGTCCGGACGCCGAGGCCGCGGCGGCTGAGGATGTCCGTGAACCGGCACTCCCCCTCGTTGATGGCCTCGCGCGCCTTCATCCACTCCCTGGCCTGGGTGCCCTCGACCAGCGACGACGCGTCGGGCCCGGCCAGCAGCACGCCGGTCTCCTCGAAGAGCTCCCGGATGGCACACAGGACGTGCCGCCGCGCTATCCGGTGGTCCTCGACGCCGAGCGTCTTCGCCCACATCGACGGCGTGGGGCCGTACCAGGGGATCTCGTCGTCGTCGGACTCCTCGATGCTGCCGCCCGGGAAGCCGATGACACCCAACGGGGACTGCCCCCGGCGGTAGGAGAGGTAGGTCTCGGTGCCGATCGCGCTGTCGCGCAGCAGCACCACGGACGACGCCGGGCGGGCCTTGAGGGGTGTGCGCTCCCCGTGTTCGATCCAGCTCTGTGCCGCCGAACGCTGGTCCGGATGGACGGGGAAGAGCCTGGTGCTGAGACGGTCCACGGCCTAGATGAACTCCGCGATGATCTCGACCTCGACGGGCGAGTCGAGAGGGAGGACGGCGACGCCGACGGCGGAGCGGGCATGGACGCCGGCATCGCCGAGGACGGTACCGAGGAGGTCCGAGGCACCGTTGATCACACCGGGCTGGCCGGTGAACGAGGGATCCGAGGCGACGAACCCCACGACCTTCACGATCCGTGTGATGCGGTCGAGGTCACCGATCCGGTCCTTGATCGCTGCGAGCGCGTTCACGGCGCAGGTCGCGGCGAGACCCGTCGCGGTCGCAGCATCGACACCCGCTCCGACCTTGCCCGAAGCTGGGAGTTTGCCGTCAATGAAGGGCAGCTGTCCCGAGGTGTAGACGTGGTTGCCGCTCACGACGGCGGGGACGTACGAGGCGACCGGCGGGACGACGGCGGGCAGAGTGATCCCGAGGTCGGCGAGGCGTGCCTCGGCCCGCGAGATCACGGGATTCCCTGCGGTCACTGCTAGCTCTTCTCCCTCTTGAGGTAGGCGACGAGGCCGTTGCCGTCCGGCCCGGGAACCACCTGCACGAGCTCCCATCCGTCGTCGCCCCACTGATCGAGGATCTGCTTCGTCGCGTGGATGATGAGCGGAATCGTGGAGTACTCCCATTTCGTCATGGGGAAAGCCTAGCGCGTGCTTGTAAACTGGAATAATGGCTGCTCGCAAATCACCCCTGTTCGACACGGCGACCACTCTCGGCAAGATCATCGCATTCCTCGGAATCAGCTGCCTTGCCGGCGTGCTCGCCGCAGGTCTCCTCGTGCCCGTGGCTGCCGCCGCCGGAACGGGGGCCTCCGCGTCGATCGAGTTCTTCGAGGAGCTGCCCGCCGAGCTGGAACGCGAGGCGCTGGCGCAGCCGACCAGGATCGAGGCCGCGGACGGGGCGCTCATCGCGACGCTGTTCGAGGAGAACCGGCAGCCCGTGACGCTCGACCAGGTCTCGCCGACCATGCAGGACGCCCTGATCTCCATCGAGGACTACCGCTACTACAACCACGGCGGCGTCGACCTCGAGGGCATCCTCGGTGCGATCGCCAGCAACGTGTCCAGCGGCACGAGCCGCGGAGCATCCACCATCACGCAGCAGTTCGTCAACAACGTGCTGATCGACTCCGCACGGCAGAACGGCGGAACGGTCACCCTGAGCGGCGGCGGCAAGACCGTCGGCGACAAGCTCCGCGAGATGAAGCTCGCCATCGCCGTCGAGAAGGAGCTCTCGAAGGAGGAGATCCTCGAGGGCTACCTCAACATCGTCCCGTTCAGCGGCACCACCTACGGCGTGCAGGCCGCGTCGAAGTACTTCTTCAGCGTCGACGCGAAGGATCTCAACATCCAGCAGAGCGCGCTGCTGGCCGGGCTCGTCAACGGCCCGAGCGCCTACAGTCCCGAGTCGAACCCCGAAGGCGCACTGCAGCGCCGCAACATCGTCATCGACGCCATGCTCACCCGCGACAAGATCACGCAGGAGGAGCACGACGCCGCCATCGCCACGGATCTCGGCCTGAACATCACGCCGATGTACAGCGGCTGCGTCGGAGCCGCCCAGGCGCCCTACTTCTGCGACTACGTCACGCACCTCATCCTCAACGATCCCGCCTACGGCGAGACGGTCGAGGACCGCGAGAAGGTGCTGTACCGCAGCGGCCTGACGATCAAGACGACCCTCGACACCCCTGTCCAGGCGGCCGCGCAGATCGCGGTCAACGAGACGGCGGACCCCGACACCACCGACGGCGCCGTGGGTCATTCCATGACCAGCCTCGAGCCCGGGACGGGCAACATCCTCTCCATGGCGCAGAACACCCGGTACCTGCCGGGTGAGGCCGCCGGCGACTCGGTGCTGAACTTCAGCGTGGACCAGTATCAGGGCGGGGATCCCACCAAGAGCCTCGGCGGCGTGGGCGGTTTCCAGCCCGGGTCGACGTTCAAGCCGTTCACGGTGGCCGCCTGGGTGGACTCCGGCCGCTCCCTGAACACCCCCATCGACGGCCGGAAGCGCACCTACCCCGAGGGCGACAAATGGCCGGCGAGCTGCCTGCGCGGCGGCGCGTACACCGTCCTGAGCGACGACGGCAAGGGCTACACCCCGCAGAACTACGGCGACACCAACTACGGGACCTTCACGGTCCTCCGGGGCCTGGCGCAGTCCTACAACACCATCACCATGGAGACGGCGCGCCAGCTGGACATGTGCAGGATCTTCGACATCGCGTTCGACATGGGCGTGCACAACGGCAAGAGCGCGAGCGGTGAGCCGGAGAAGCTCGACGTCCTCGCGCCGGGCCTGATCGGTGGAGTCCAGGACGTGGCCCCGCTGTCCATGGCGACGGCGTTCGCCGGGTTCGCGGCCGAGGGCAATGTGTGCCAGCCCCGCGCCCTCACCGAGGTGACCGCCGCGGACGGCACGAGCTACCCCGTCGCCCCGATCGACTGCAAGCAGGCCGTGCCGAAGGAGACCGCGCAGGGCGTGAACTACGCGACGCAGGAAGTCATCGAGTCCGGTTCCGGCCAGCTCCTCGAGTTCGGGGACATCCCGATGGCCGGCAAGACGGGCACCAATGACCAGCGCTCGCAGACCTGGTTCATGGGGTACAACTCGGGCATGGCGACCGCGAGCTGGATCGGCAACTGGAAGGCCGGCAACACGTCCCTCAGCGGCCTCCAGATCGGCGGGCGCACCTACCCGGAGATCGACGGTTCGCTCATCGCCGGCCCCTCCTGGGCGCGGTTCATGCAGCAGATCCCGGGTCTGCACGTCGGGAAGCCCTTCGTGGATCCTCCTGCCCGCATCATCAACGGCTCGCAGCGCGGCACCACGCCGGGCACGAACAACCGGGGAACTGGCACGGGTGGCTCCACCGGTGGTACCACTGGAGGAACGACCGGCAACAACGGCAACGGCACCAATGGAGGAAACGGCTAGCGTGACATCGACTCAGACATCCCGGAGCGGGGCACCGCTCGGCTGGGCGGCAGGGCTCACCCTGACCGCCGCGGCCGCAACCCTCGCCTACGCTTCGACTGTCGAGCGCACGCTCTACGAGGTGAGGGAGGAGACCCTCCCCATCCTCCCGCAGGGCGCCGCTCCCCTGCGGGTCCTGCACCTCTCGGACATCCACATGGTGCCCGGCCAGATGTCGAAGGCCGACTGGCTGCACAGCCTGGCGAGCCTGAAACCGGATCTCGTGGTCAACACCGGTGACAACCTCAGCCACCGGAAGGCCCTGGGGCCCCTCCTCGACGCGCTCGAACCGCTGCTGACGGTGCCCGGCGTCTTCGTCCCGGGCTCCAACGACTATTACGCCCCGATGCTCAAGAATCCGCTGCGCTACTTCGCCGGTCCCTCGATCGCACCCAAGGAGTCCGTCCCGCAGGATCTGCCCTGGGCTGACATGTTCAGCGCGTTCGGCGCGGCCGGATGGGTGGACCTGACCAACCGGTCCCAGTCGGTCGGCTTCAAGGGCATGCGCATCGACTTCACCGGCGTGGACGATCCGCACCTCAACCGCGATCGGTACGTGCCCTACCCGTCCGGGAGCAGCACCTCGGCGCAGGCGCCGCACATCAGGGTGGCCGTGGCCCATGCACCGTACCAGCGCGTCCTCGACTACTTCACGGCCGGCGGCGCAGAGCTCATCCTCGCGGGTCACACGCACGGCGGCCAGGTCTGCATCCCGGGCTACGGTGCACTCCTCAGCAACTGCGACCTGCCGACCTGGCGGGCGCGGGGGCTGACGCAGTGGGAGTCGGGCGGGCGGTCCGTCCCGCTCAACGTCTCGGCGGGCATCGGGACGTCACGCTTCGCGCCGATCAGGTTCGCCTGCCGGCCCGAAGCGGTGCTCCTGACGCTCACCCCCGGGGGCGGGAACTAGCCGGCACCTGCCTGCTTCTTCACGCCCCGCGGCTGTGACCGACGTTACAGTCCCCGTGGCTTAGGATCGTTGCTGAGGGACACCAACAACCATCGATCACCGAAGAGTCGGCATGAAGAACCAGAACACGCTGTGGGAATCGCTCGGCTGCCTGTACCCGCACGTCAAGCCCATCGTTCCCCGGCTGCTCCTCGGCCTGCTCTGCGCGCTCGGTGCGAGCCTCATGGCCCTGGCGATCCCCCAGGTGCTCCGCGTGCTCATCAACGACGCCCTGGCCGAGGGCGGGTCCGCCCGCACGGTCTGGATCGCGTCCGGCGTCGTCCTGCTCCTCGGCGTCCTCGAGGCCACGTTCGTGGCGCTGCGACGCCAGTTCGTCATCACGCCGGCGACGACGGTCGAGACGGCCATGCGCACGTCCTTCTACCGCCACCTGCAGAACCTGACCGTCGAGTTCCACGACCGCTGGGGCAGCGGACAGCTCCTCTCCCGCGCCATGAGCGACCTCAACCTGATGCGGCGGTGGATGGCGTTCGGGCTCATCATGCTGGTCGTGACCTCGCTGACCGTGGTGATCGGCGTCGTCATCATGTTCTTCATGAGCTGGGTCCTGGCCCTGATCTTCCTCGCGGCCGCCGTGCCGCTGATGGTCTACGGCTACCGCTTCCGGACCTCCTACAGCCGGGTGTCCCGCAAGAGCCAGGACCAGGCCGGCGACCTCGCGACGACGGTCGAGGAATCGGTCCACGGCATCCGGGTCCTGAAGGCGTTCGGCCGCAGCGGCGAGGCCCTCGAGGATTTCGAGGAGCAGGCCGAGGAGCTCCGCCGGACCGAGATCTACAAGGCGAAGTCCCTCGCGAACTTCTCGATGATCGTCACGCTGCTGCCCGAACTCGCGCTCGGCGCGTCCCTCGTCGTGGGGGTGATGCTGGCCGCGAACGGCGACGTCAGCATCGGCGCCCTCGTGGCCTTCTTCGCGACCGCCGCCGCCGTGGCGGGACCCGTCGAGTTCATCGGCCCGCTGCTCGCCATGACCTTCACGGCGAAGACGGCGATCGACAGGCACTACGAGGTCATGGAGTCGGAGAATACCATCACCGATCCGGCCGTGCCCGTGCACCTCGAGGCGCCCCGGGGCGACGTCGTGTTCGACGCCGTCCACTTCCGCTATCCCGATGCGCAGGAGGACGCCGGCGATGTGGTCGACGGCGTCGACCTGACCCTGCACGCCGGCGAGACCATGGCCCTGGTCGGGGTGACGGGGTGCGGCAAGAGCACGCTCCTGCAGCTGGTCCCCCGCCTGCACGACGTGACGGCGGGCAGCATCACGATCGACGGCGTGGACCTCCGGGAGTTCACGCTCGGCGACCTGCGGACCCTCGTGGCGGTCGCCTTCGAGGACACCACGCTGTTCTCGAACTCCGTCCGCGACAACGTCCTCATGGGCTCCGACGCCACGGGTGCGGAGGCCGAACGGGTCCTCGCCGAGGCACTCGAGGTCGCGCAGGCCCGGTTCGCCTACGATCTGCCCGAGGGCCTCGACACGCTCATCGGCGAGGAGGGCCTCAGCCTGTCCGGGGGCCAGCGCCAGCGCATCGCCCTGGCCCGCGCGATCGCGGCGCAGCCCACCGTCCTGGTCCTCGACGATCCCCTGTCCGCACTCGACGTCGCCACGGAGGAGCGCGTCGAGGTGGGGCTGCGCGCCATGCTCCGCGCCACCACGACACTCATCGTCGCCCACCGGCCGTCCACCGTCGCCCTCGCTGACCGGGTGGCGCTGATGCAGGACGGCCGGATCGCCGACGTCGGCACGCACTCCGAACTGCTCGCCCGCAACGACCACTACCGCTACGTCATCGCCAGCCTCGACGACGAGGAGATCGCGCAGCTCGGACGCACCGTCCACCCCGTACCCGACGACGAGGAGGCGCTGGCATGAGCCGCGCCACGACAGCGCCCGGCGAGACGCCGAAGGACGGGGAGGGGCAGGGAGCCACCTCCGCCGGTGTCCTCAACGAGGACGACGTCCTCCTCGACCGGGCACAGAGCAAATCCGTCCGCGCCCGGTCCTTCCGCCTCCTCGGCTCGCTGATCCGGCCCAACCGCCGGCAGTTCATCTGGACCGTCCTGCTGGTCGTCATCTCGCAGGCGGCCCGCGTGGCCGGACCGGCGATCATCGCGTTCGGCATCGACCGCGCCCTGCCCGCCCTGATGGCGGGTGATCCCCTCATGCTGTGGGTCGCCGGCGGCACCTACCTCCTGGCGGCCGTCCTCGCCTCGGTCCTGACCGCGGGGTACGTGCGGGCGACGGCACAGCTCAGCCAGGCCATGCTGCTGGACCTGCGCCTGCGGGTCTTCCGGCACACGCAGCGCCTCAGCCTCGAGTTCCACGAGAAGTACACCTCCGGGCGCATCATCTCCCGCCAGACCTCGGACCTCGAGGCACTGCGGGAGCTGCTCGATTCGGGCGTGAGCTCCCTCGCGTCCGGGGCCATTTTCATGCTGTTCACCGCCGTCACGATCTTCGCCCTCGACTGGCGGACGGGACTGCTGATCCTGGCCGCCGCGGTCCCCATGTTCCTCCTCGCCCGCTGGTACCAGAAGCACTCGCAGATCGCCTACCGGGAGTCCCGGGTGGTGTCGGCGAAACTCATCGTCCACTTCATCGAGACGATGACCGGGATCCGCGCCGTCAAGGCGTTCCGCCGCGAGAAGGTCAATGCCGCCCGGTACGACGAGCTGGCGGAGGACTACCGGCTGGTCACGGTCCGCTCCATCAACCTGAACGGCGTCTTCCAGCCCGGACTGGTGCTGATCGGCAATGTGACCGTCGCCGTCGTCCTCGTCTTCGGCGGGTTCAGGGTCCTCGGCGGCTCGCTCGAGGTCGGGGCGCTGCTGGCCCTGCTGCTCTACAGCAAGCGGTTCTTCCAGCCCGTGGACCAGATGGCGATGTTCTACAACTCCTTCCAGTCCGCCGCCGCGGCGCTCGAGAAGGTCTCCGGCCTGCTCGAGGAGGTCCCCACCGTGCGTCCCCCCAAGCACCCGGTCGCCCTCCCCGATCCGCGCGGCGCCGTCGAGTTCCACGACGTCGAGTTCCGCTACGGGAACGGACCCGTGGTGCTGCCGCGGCTGGACCTGACCATCCACGCCGGGCAGACGGTGGCCCTCGTGGGCCAGACCGGTGCCGGCAAGTCGACGCTGGCCAAGCTGATCGCCCGGTTCTACGACGTGTCCGAGGGCAGTCTCACGCTCGACGACGTCGACCTCCGCGATCTCGCGCCGGCCGACCTCCGGCGCGCCGTCGTCATGGTCACGCAGGAGGCGTTCCTCTTCAGCGGTTCCGTGGCGGACAACATCGCCCTCGGCAAGCCCGAAGCCGGCCGCGAGGAGATCGTCGCGGCCGCCCGGGCCGTGGGCGCCGAAAGGTTCATCCTGGACCTGCCCGAGGGCTTCGACACGGACGTCAACAAGCGCGGCGGGCGCGTCTCGGCGGGGCAGCGGCAGCTCATCAGCTTCGCGCGCGCGTTCCTCGCCGATCCGGCGGTCCTGATCCTCGACGAGGCGACGTCGTCCCTGGACATCCCCAGTGAACGCCTGGTGCAGGAGGGCCTGCAGAAGCTGCTCGGGAACCGGACCGCGCTGATCATCGCGCACCGGCTCTCCACCGTGGCCATCGCCGACCGCGTGCTCGTGGTCCACGACGGCCGCGTCGTGGAGGACGGGACGCCCGCCGAGCTCATCGGCGGTACGGGGCGCTTCGCGACACTGCACGCGGCATGGAAGGACTCCCTGGTCTGACGCAGCAGGGCGGAGCCGGCGCCGGTTTTCCTCGCCGGTGATCCTCCGCTATCCTTGGACAGTTGCTGTTCGGGAGGTCCGCCTCCCGGGAGCGGCATCGGGGTGTGGCGCAGCTTGGTAGCGCGCGTCGTTCGGGACGACGAGGTCGCAGGTTCAAATCCTGTCACCCCGACCAGTGAAAGAAAGAGGCCCGCCGGCAGCAGCCGGCGGGCCTTTCCCATGTCCGGCCCGCGGTCAGCGCGCGGAGACGGTCACCACCTCGTACCCGCCGGGATCGACGACGCCGAACTTGGCGTTCGCGAGTGCGAGCGTGTCGCCGAACAGTGCCACCGTCGTCGGCACGTTGAACAGCGGGCTCGTGATGACGTCCTCGACCTCGCCGCGGGTCAGGTCCTTCGACAGGTCGATCCGGCTGACCTGGTTGATCCTGTTCTGGACGGCGTAGACGGTGTCCCCCTTGGCGAGGATGCCGTCCACGTTCGGCAGCGCGCCCGTCGCGATGTCCGCGCTGACGCCGGTCTCCGGGTCCACGGTGTAGATCGCCTGGTTCGCCGAATGCGCCACGATCAGCGTCCTGCCGCGGTCCACCGAGGTGATGCCGTTGAGGTTGAAGCCCGGCGTCACGGCTGCTGCCGGGCCGGACAGGGCGATCGTCTCGGGGTCCCCGAGCTCGCCGTCGTGGCCGACGGGGACGAAGTACAGCTCTGCGGACCGGGAGTTGGTGAAGTAGGCGCCGTCCCGCGTGAGCGTGACGTCGTTGATGAACGCATCGCCCGTGGCGAGCTGGAAATCCGCCACCGCGGCGCCCGTGTCGGTGTCGTAGACGTACGCCTGGCCCGTGCCTCCGCCGGCGACGAACAGCAGGTCGTTCCGGACGTCGGCCTTGAGGCCGACGGCGGCCCTGCCGTCGGGTGCGTCGATGAAGAGTTCGGCCGTCCCCTTCCGGAGGTCGCCGCGGAAGACGTCCCCGCGGCCGAGGTCTCCTGCATAGAAGGTGGAGCCCTTGCCCTTGGCGATACCCTCGGCGGAGGATGCGCCGGGGAGCGGGATACTGATGTCCTGCTGCCGGTGGGAGGACACCGACGCCGGGAGGGAGGACGTCGGTGGTGCGGCCACGGCGCCTGCCGCCGGCAGCAGGACGGCGGTCACGGCGAGAACGAGGGCCGCCCGGGTCGTGTGGCGGGTGGCGGTCGAGCGGCGCGGGGTGTGCTGGGTGCTGTTCACTGTGCTCCTCGATGGGTTCGGCGCCGCTCGTCGCCCTAAGGATCCGCACGGCGCTGTGTCGAAAGGAATGCTGGTCGGCAGAATGCCGGGTCGGAAAATCCGGGTCGGAAAAAGCCCGGTCGGCCGGCGGGGCTGCAGGCCGGACCGAGACGACAACGATCCGCCCGCGGGCATCGTCCCCGCGCCTCGGCGTGGCGCCGGTCGGGCTGCAGGTGACGGGGGCCGCCTCGGTGGTCGTCGCGCACGGCCTTCGCGGCCGGCCGGGCGTGTCCCGTCGCGACCCGCCGCAGGAGCAGCCCGACCCGTGGAACCTGGACCGACGGCCGTTCGACCGGCACGGGCCTCAGGCGAAGGTGCGGCCCGTCAGGCGCTCGTAGGCCTCGACGTAGCGGGCGCGCGTGCGCTCGACGACGTCGGCGGGCAGCGCCGGGGGGTCCGACTCCCGGTCCCAGCCGGAGGCGTCGGACGTCAGCCAGTCGCGGACGAACTGCTTGTCGAAGGAGGGCTGTGCCTGTCCGGGCGCGTAGAGCGCGGCATCCCAGAAGCGTGAGGAGTCCGGCGTCAGCACCTCGTCGCCGAGGGTGATGAGGCCGGTGTACGGATCGAGGCCGAACTCCACCTTCGTGTCGGCGAGGATGATGCCGCGCTCCCGGGCGATCGCCTCCGCCGCGGTGTAGATGTCGAGGGTGAGGGACCGCAGCTGGGCCGCGGTGTCGTCGCCCACCGTCATGACGACGGCGTCGTAGGTGATGTTCTCGTCGTGCTCGCCCACCTCGGCCTTCGCGGACGGCGTGAAGAGGGCCGGCTGGAGCCGGGAGCCGTCCATGAGGCCCTCGGGCAGGGGCAGGGAGCAGACGGTCCGGGACCGCCGGTATTCCAGCAGCCCGCTCCCGGTCAGGTAGCCGCGGGCGATGCACTCGATCGGGTACATGACGAGCCTGCGGCAGATCATCGCCCGGCCCTCGACGGCGGCGGGGACGCCACCGGCGGCGTCGGAGGCGATCACGTGGTTCGGGATGCCGGTGAGGCGCTCGAACCACCAGAGGCTGAGCTGCGTGAGCACGCGCCCCTTGTCGGGGATCTCGGTGGCCAGGACGTGGTCGTAGGCGCTGATGCGGTCGCTCGCCACCACGAGCACGACGTCGTCGCGCCCGTCCTCCGGCTCGTACAGGTCGCGGACCTTGCCCGAATAGACGTGTCGCCAGCCCGGCAGGTCGGGGTGCTCCGGTGCGAAGGTGCTCATGCCGTGGCCGTCGCGGGGCCCGTGACCGCGATCTCCGATCGGGAGGCCTTGAGGGCGATGTCCGTGCGGAACTGCCCGCCCGCGAGGTCGATCCGGCCCAGGCTCTCGTAGGCGGTGGTCCGTGCCTCCGCCAGCGAGTCCCCGACCCCGACGACGGCCAGCACCCGGCCGCCGGAGCTCACCACCTTGCCGTTCCGCAGCGCGGTGCCGGCGTGCAGGACGTGCGCGCGCTCCACCTGTGCTGCCTTCTTCAGCCCGCGCACGCGCCGGCCCGTCACCGGGGCGTCGGGATAGTTCTCGGAGGCGAGCACGACGGCGACGGCGGTCTCGGGCGACCAGTTGAGCGGGTCGATCTGGTCGAGGGTGCCCTTCGCGGCGGCGAGGAGCACCCCGCCGAGCGGAGTGGTCAGGCGTGCGAGGACGGCCTGCGTCTCCGGGTCCCCGAAGCGTGCGTTGAACTCGATGACGCGCATGCCGCGGGACGTCAGCGCCAGGCCGACGTAGAGGACGCCGGCGAAGGGCGTGCCGCGGTGCGCCATCTCGTCGATCACGGGCTGCGCCACCCGCGTGATGACCTCGTCCACGAGGCCGGCCGGCACCCACTCGAGCGGCGAGTAGGCGCCCATGCCGCCCGTGTTGGGGCCCTGGTCGCCGTCGTGGATGCGCTTGAAGTCCTGTGCGGGTGCCAGCGGGACCACGGTGCGGCCGTCGGAGAGCACGAACACCGAGACCTCGGGTCCGTCGAGGTACTCCTCGATGACCACGGTGCCTCCCGCCGCGAAGCACGCCGACGCATGGGCACGGGCCACGGCGAGATCGTCCGTGACGACGACCCCCTTGCCGGCGGCGAGCCCGTCGTCCTTCACCACATAGGGCGCACCGAAGGAGCAGAGCGCTTCGCCGGCCTCCTCGTCCGTGGCGGCGACGCGGGCCATCGCGGTCGGCACGCCGGCTGCGGCCATGACCTGCTTGGCGAAGGCCTTGGAGGCCTCGAGCTGCGCAGCGGCCCGCGTCGGTCCGAAGACGGGGATCCCGGCCTCGAGCAGGGCGTCCGCGACGCCGGCGGCGAGCGGGGCCTCGGGTCCGATCACCACGAGGCCGGAGCCGAGCCGGCGGGCGAGCCCGACGACGACGGCGGGATCGCTCGCGTCGACGTCGTGGGTGGGCACGTCCTCGGCGATTCCGGCGTTGCCGGGGGCCGCATGCACCTCCCGGACGAAGGGGTCGGCCAACAAGGCCCGGACGATGGCGTGCTCGCGGCCTCCGGGGCCCAGTACAAGAACCTTCACAGTTAGACAGCGTACTTGAGGGGCTTCCCACCCGACACAGGATCGGCGCCTGTTACGGCGACCTGCTCGACCCATACGGCCCGCAGGCCTCTCCGAATACTTCCCATGAGCAACCTCTCGACGTCCCGCCGCGGCCTTCCCCTGCTCGCCGCGCTCGCCGGCATCATCGCCGCCGGCGTGGTGCTCGGCGTCGCCGAACTCGCCGGGGCCTTCTTCCGGGCGAGCGCCACCCCCGTCATCGCCATGGGCTCCACGTTCATCGACTTCACCCCGCCGTGGATGAAGGACTTCGCCATTGCGACGTTCGGCACCAACGACAAGCTGGCCCTGCTCGTCGGGATGGGCATCACGATCACGCTGCTGGCCGGCGCCCTCGGCATCGTGGCGTTCCGTCGGTGGGCGCTCGGCGTCGTGGGGGTGCTGTTCATGGGGGCCGTCATCCTGGCCTGCGTCCTCACCCGGGCCGGCGCCTCCCTGCCGGATGCCATCCCGACCGTCGTCGGCACCGCCGCAGGGCTGCTGGCGCTGCGCTGGCTGGTCGCCCGCCTGCGGCACGCCGCCGTCGCTCCTTCCTTTGACGGTCCCGCGCCTGCGGATGCCGCGGGCGGGACGGAAGTGACCATCACGGAGGCCGCCGGGAACGACGGCGCCCGCACCGGGTCCGTCGCGACAGCGACCGCACCCGCGACCGGGCATGCCGGGCCGACGAGCTCCGGAACGACGTCGCGGCGCGGCTTCTTCGCCGCCGCGGGCGTGACCGCCGTCGTTGCTGCCGCGGCCGCCGGTGGTGGCCGCGTCCTGGCGGGAGCGCGCAACAACGTCGCCGCGGTCCGCGACAGCCTGCAGTTCCCCGCTCCGGCCAGTCCGGCGCCGCCGCTGCCCGCGGGAGTCCAGTCGCCCGTGGCGGGCGTGACCCCCTTCGTCACCCCGAACGGAGACTTCTACCGGATCGACACGGCGCTCAGCGTCCCCCAGCTCACCACGGACGACTGGGTGCTCCGCGTCCACGGCATGGTGGAGGAGGAGTTCGAACTCACCTTCCAGGACCTTCTGGACGCCGACCTCATCGAACGCCACATCACCCTCACCTGCGTCTCCAACCCCGTGGGCGGATACCTGGCCGGGACCGCGAAGTGGCTCGGCTACCCGCTGCGCGACGTCCTCGCGCGGGCCAGGCCCCTCGACGGCGCGGACATGGTCCTGTCCACGAGTTCGGACGGCTTCAGCGCCTCCACTCCCCTGCCCGTCCTGCAGGACGACCGCGACGCCATCCTCGCCGTCGCCATGAACGGCGAGCCCCTGCCGGTGGAGCACGGGTTCCCGGTCCGCATGGTGGTCCCCGGCCTCTACGGGTACGTCTCGGCGACGAAGTGGGTCGTGGACCTCGAGGTCACGCGCTTCGCCGACAGCACGGCGTACTGGACGGACCGCGGCTGGTCCGAGATGGGCCCCATCAAGACGATGGCGCGCGTCGAGGTCCCCAAGTCCTTCGCGCAGGTCGACGGCGGCAGCGTCATGCTCGGCGGCGTCGCCTGGTCCCAGCAGCGCGGCATCACCGCGGTCGAGGTCTCGATCGACGGCGGCGACTGGGAGGCCGTGACCCTCGCCGCCGAGGCCTCCGTGGACACCTGGCGCCAGTGGTCGCACGAGATCTCGCTGGAGCCCGGGCTGCACACGGTCCGGGCGAGGGCCACGGACGCCGTCGACGGGCTCCAGACCGACGAGCGCGCGGACACCGTCCCGAACGGTGCGTCGGGCTGGCAGTCGGTGCAGTTCACGGTGAAGTAGCCGCCCGCCCCGCCGCTCCCGGGACCTGCGCCCACCGGATGACCGTCCTCTCGGGTGGGCGTAGTGGCGCCGGCGGAGAATTGCCCTGGGTCAGCGCAGCAGATAAGGAATACTGGGACCATGCCCTCCACTTTCACTACGGCTGACGCCGTGGACTTCGCCGTCCTCGAACGCAACGGTTTCATCGAGTCCCGCCACGTCGGTGCCGCCGTCGTCCTCGCCGCCGACGGCTCCGTGGTGACCGGACTCGGGGACATCACGAGCCCGATCTTCCCGCGGTCCACGCTCAAGCCGTTCCAGGCCCTGGCCAGCATGAAGGCGGGGGTGCCGCTGCGTGGACCGCAGGTGGCCCTCGCAGCGGCCAGCCACGTGGCCAGCAAGGAGCACATGGCCGTGGTCCGGACCATGCTCGACGCCGCCGGGGTCACCGAGGACCACCTGCAGTGCCCCGAGGACTGGCCGCAGGACGAGGAGGCCCGCAACGAGCTCGTCCGCAGCGGCAAGGGCAAGCAGCGCATCGCCTTCAACTGCTCCGGCAAGCACGCGGCCTTCCTGTGGGCGTGCACGGAGAACGGCTGGGACACCGACACCTATCTCGACCCCACCCACCCGCTGCAGCGGTCCGTGGCCTCCGTCATCGAGGAGTACACGGAGGAGTCCGTGTCGGCCTGGGGCGTGGACGGGTGCGGCGCACCCGTCGCCGCCGTGTCGCTGACCGGCCTCGCCCGCGGGATCGGGAAGATCGCGAAGGCGCCGTCGGACAAGCATGCGGACGCGCGCGCGGCGACGATCGCCACCGCGATGCTCGACTACCCCTGGGCCGTACACGGCAACGGCATGGAGAACTCGGTGGTCATGGAGGATCTCGGCGTGCTCGCCAAGAGCGGGGCCGAGGGTGTCCTCGTCCTCGCAGCACCCACCGGTGCCTGCCTGGCCCTGAAGGTCCTCGACGGCAACGCCCGCGCGGCGACCCTCGTGGGCCTCACGCTCCTCGCGGCGTCCGGTGCGATCGACGCCGAGAAGGTCGGGGCCACCCTCGAGAAGGTCGTCTCCCCGGTCCTCGGCGGGGGTCGCTCCGTGGGCAGCCTGCGCCTGGCCGCGCCGGTCCTGGCCCTGCTCGACTAGGAGCGGCAGCGCATGGCACGACGACGCATCTCCGCTGAGGACGGCCATCGCGCACTGGCGCAGGTGGCCGACGGCTCGGCCGGCCGGACCGAACTCGCCATGGCGGTGCGGTTCACCCTCGAGGAACTCGCCGAGCTCGCACCCGGCAACAGCGTCGAGGTGCGCGTCCCCCCGTTCGGCGTCACCCAGTGCGTCGAGGGGCCGCGCCACACCCGCGGCACGCCACCGAACGTCGTCGAGACCGATGCCGCCACCTGGCTCGCGCTCGCCACCGGGACCACGGGCTGGCCGGATGCGGTCGCAGCGGGCAAAGTGGCGGCCTCCGGCCAGCGCGCCGACCTGAGTGCCTGGCTGCCCCTCGTCGGGCGCCGCCGGTGACCGGCGACGCGCCGAGCGCGGGCCTGACGCCGCAGTCCGGGAAGACGCCGCCGGCGCGCCCGGAGCCCGGAGCGGCCACGGATCCGGCGACCTCCAGGCCACGTGCGACCGGCCCGGACCGGTCGCCAGGGAACGACCAGGACCGGGAGCCCGGGCACCACCCGGACCGTGCGGACCGCCCCGCCACCCTTCGCGCGCGCACGGCCGCCGCGGTCCGCCGGCAGCCGCCCGGCGCCTGGCTGACCGGCCTCGCGGCCACCATCCTCTACACGGTCTTCTCCGTCACCCAGTGGAACCGGCTGGATTCGCCGTCCTGGGACCTCGGGATCTTCACGCAGCTCGCGAAGGCCTACGCGCGCTTCGGCGCGCCGATCGTCCCGATCAAGGGCGAGGACTTCAACCTCCTGGGTGACCACTTCCACCCGCTGCTCGTCCTGCTGGGACCCGCGTACGCGGTCGCGCCGTCGGGCCTGGCCATCCTGATCGTGCAGAACCTGCTCTTCGGTCTGTCCGTGGCGGTCGTGGCGCGCACCGGCGTGCGGCTGCTCGGATCCGTCGCCGGGATCGCGGTCGGGATCGCCTACGCACTGTCCTGGGGCCTGCAGTCCGCCGTCGCGGCGCAGTTCCACGAGATCGCCTTCGCCGTCCCGCTCCTGGCCCTCAGCCTCGAGGCGGTACTGGCGCGGCGGGTGCTGCCCGCCGTCCTGTGGGGCGGGCTGCTCGTCTTCGTGAAGGAGGACCTCGGGCTCACCGTCATGGCCCTCGGGCTGGTCATCGCGTGGCGGCTCCGGGCGGTGGCCGGCGTGTGGCTCGCGGCCTGGGGAGCGCTGTGGCTGGTCCTCTCCGTGCGCCTGATCCTGCCGGCGCTGAACGCCACCGGCCAGTACGACTACTCGGACCGGATCGACGCCGGCGCGATGATCGCGGACCCCGCCGGCGCCGTCGTCGGCCTCCTCACCGGCACCGCGAAGCACGAGACGCTCCTGCTGCTCCTGCTCGCCGGCGGTGTCCTGTTCCTCCGCTCGTCCCTGAGCCTGATCCTCGTGCCGACCCTGCTGTGGCGGTTCGCCTCCGGCCAGGAGGGGTACTGGGGACCCGAGTGGCATTACAGCGCGGTCCTCATGCCCGTGCTGTTCCTCGGCCTCGTGGACGGCGTGCACTCCCTGCGGGCCGACCGCCGCCGCTGGGTGCGGTCCGCGGCGCTGCTGGGGATCCCCGCCGCCGTCGCCGCCTGCCTGGTCCTGCTGCCGAGCCAGAAGTTCGCCGTCCTCGCCGAGCCGGACACGTACCGGCAGTCCGGCCGCTGGGACGCCGCCCACCGCATGATGGACCTCATCCCCGAGGGGTCCACGGTGGAGAGCGGCGTGGTCCTCATGGCGTACCTGGTGCCGGAGACCCGCGTGTACTGGCTCGGCAACACCAATCCGGCGCCCGATTACCTGATCGTCGACGCCGACGACTGGAGCTGGGGCGCAACCCGGCCGGCCGACGCCGAGGCGCACGCCGAGCAGCGCTACCCGGGGACGGAGTACACCCCGGTGTTCGACGAGGACGGCTACCAGCTCGTCCGGCTGGAACGCTGACGCCCGGTAGCCTTAAAGCATGACCTCCGAGCAGCCGTCGCCGCACACCTCCCCCGACCAGCCGGATCCGCGGGGCGAGGATCGGGCACCGGCGGACGACCGGCCCGTCCCCGAGGACCGACCCACCGACCGCCCGGACACGCCGGTCCACGACGCCGATCCCGTGCCGGCGCCGGCCCCCGCGCCGGCCGTGCGCGAGGTGACCGTGCGCCGGGCGCCGAAGTTCGTCCCCTTCATGGCGCTCGGCGCGGTCCTCGGTTTCCTCGCGGCCCTGGTGGTCGCCTACACCGGCCCGGAGGATCCGACCCTCACGCGCGAGTCCATCCTCGGGTTCTTCACCGTCGCCTTCGCCCTGCCCGGGCTCCTCCTCGCCGCGCTGCTCGTGCTCGTCATCGACCGCCGCAGTATCAAGCGCGCCGAGCGGGCGCGGGCGGAGCGCGCGGACGACGACGCCTGACGTCCTCCGCCGACGGATCCTGCGCGGAGCTGCTTACACCGCGGGCCCGGGTGACGACAGTAGGGCGTGATGGGGGTAACCGTCGAGCTGGAGAAGAGGACTGTGCCATGAAGGCATTCGCATGTGGAGACGTAGTACCGGGCTGCGAAGCCCGCTGGGTCTGCAGCACGGAGGATGAGGTCCTCGCCCAGGTGGGCGCGCACGCGGCGTCGGCGCACGGCCTGACCGAGATCACGCCCGAACTCGTGGGCGCTGTCCGCGGCAGCATCGTCGCCGTCTGATCCCGGTCCGGTGGAGGCCCTGAACCAGGCGGACGCCGCGCGGGAGAGCGCCGACCTCGCCGCAGCATGCCTGGGTGAGGGGATCACCTCCGCCTACCAGCCCATCATCGACACCGCCCGCGGCACCGTCGTCGGCTATGAGGCCCTCGTCCGTTTCCCGGGGTACAGCGAGAAGAATCCCGAGGTGTGGTTCGCCCGGGCGCGGCGCGAGGGGTGCGCTGCGGAGCTCGAGGCGGCAGCGCTCCGCAGCGCCTTCGCACACCGGGGGACGCTCCCGGCGAACTGCTTCCTCACCGTGAACCTCTCGCCCGCCCTGCTCGCCTCGCCCCTGGTGCGGCATGTGTGGGCCGAGCAGGGCGGCCTCGGCGGGGTCGTCGTCGAGCTGACGGAGCAGACGCCGATCGATTCCTACCTGCAGCTCGAACCCCACCTGGACGCCCTGCGTGCGGCCGGCGCAATGATCGCGGTGGACGACGCAGGGTCCGGCTACGCGGGCCTCCAGCACCTGCTCGCGCTCCGGCCCGCCATCATCAAGATGGACCGGGAGCTGGTGCGCGACATCGACACGGACGAGGCCAAGCGGGCACTGATGGAGATGATCGGACTCTTCGCCAGCAGGGTCGATGCCTGGATCCTCGCGGAGGGCATCGAGCGGGTCGAGGAACTCGACACCCTCGCCGCCCTCGGGGTCCCCCTCGTGCAGGGGTACCTGCTGGGTCGGCCCGCTCCGCCCTGGCAGGCCCTCGACCTCGACCTCGCACTCCGCCTGTCCACCCGGGCGCGCGATGGCGCCGCGTCGACGATCCGCGGCGTCGTCGAACCGGCGGCCACCGCTCTCTCGCCCCTCGCGGCGGCCGCATTGTTCGCCGCGAACCCGAACCTCACCGACGTCGTGCTCCTCGACGGGCGGAGGCCACAGGCGGTCCTCACCGAGGAGGCGGCGCTCCTGGGCATCGTCACCACCGGCCTGGTCGTCAACGTGGACACCCCGGTCGAGGAGGCACTCGCCCGCTCCATCACCCGGGAGGCGTCCTCCCGCTTCGCCCCCCTGCTCGTGACCGACAACGCGGGACGATTCGTCGGCATCGCCCGGATGGAGCGGCTGATCGGGAAGCTGGCCGGCGCGAAATAACCGCGGGTGGAAGAAAGGCGGCGGACCGTACCGTGAGAGAATGGCGGCATGGTGCGCGGCGACGGACAACTCTCCCATGATCTTCTCCCCGGCGAAAAAGGACCCCAGGATGCCTGCGGTGTCTTCGGTGTCTGGGCGCCCGGCGAGGAGGTGGCAAAGCTCGCCTACTACGGCCTGTACGCGCTCCAGCACCGCGGCCAGGAATCGGCGGGCATCGCCACGAGCGACGGCCGCCGGATCAACGTCTACAAGGACATGGGCCTCGTGTCCCAGGTCTTCGACGAATCCACGCTGAACACGCTGACCGGCCACATCGCCGTCGGCCACTGCCGCTACTCCACCACTGGATCCTCGCACTGGGCCAACGCGCAGCCCACGCTCGGCGCCACCGCCGCGGGCACCGTGGCCCTGGCCCACAACGGCAACCTCACCAACTCGGCCGAGCTCTACCAGATGGTCCTCGCCCGCCACGGCAAGCCGCGCGCCGGTGAGATGGCGCAGGGCAACACGACGGACACCGCCCTCGTCACCGCGCTCCTCGACGGCGACGACGACCGCTCCCTGGAGCAGACGGCCCTGGAGCTGCTGCCGAGCATCCGCGGCGCCTTCTGCTTCGTCTTCATGGACGAGGGGACGCTCTACGCGGCACGCGACACCTATGGCGTCCGGCCCCTCGTCCTCGGCCGGCTCGAGCGCGGCTGGGTCGTCGCGTCCGAGCAGGCGGCGCTCGCCACCGTCGGCGCGAGCTTCATCCGGGAGATCGAGCCCGGCGAATTCATCGCGATCGACGAGGACGGCGTACGCAGCAGCCTCTTCGGTCCCCCCACCCCCGCCGGCTGCGTCTTCGAGTACGTGTACCTGGCCCGGCCCGACGCCGCGATCGCCGGCCGCTCCGTGTACGAGGCCCGCGTCGAGATGGGCCGCCAGCTGGCCCGCGAGAACTCGGCCGAGGCGGACATCGTGATCCCGGTCCCCGAGTCCGGGACCCCCGCCGCCGTCGGTTTCGCCGAGGAGTCCGGCATCCCCTTCGCCCACGGCTTCGTGAAGAACGCCTACGTGGGCCGCACCTTCATCCAGCCCAGCCAGACGCTGCGCCAGCTCGGCATCCGGCTCAAGCTCAATGCCCTCGAATCCGTCATCCGCGGCAAGCGCATCATCGTGGTGGATGATTCGATCGTCCGCGGCAACACACAGCGCGCCGTCGTCCGGATGCTGCGCGAAGCCGGCGCCGCCGAGGTCCACGTCAAGATCTCCTCGCCGCCCGTGCGCTGGCCCTGCTTCTACGGCATCGACTTCGCGTCCCGCGCCGAGCTCATCGCGAACGGTGCGGCGGTCGACGAGATCAGCAAGTCCGTCGGTGCCGACAGCCTCGCCTACATCTCCGAGGACGGCATGATAGACGCCACGCAGCAGCCCCGCGAGCGCCTGTGCACGGCCTGCTTCACCGGCAAATACCCCATCGACCTGCCCGACGACGACCGCCTGGGCAAGAACCTGCTCGAGCGCCTCAACCCGGCCGACAGGTCCGGTGCCATCGGCTGCGACCCGGGGCCGGATGCCGAACTCGAAGCCGTACTGACCGTCGACGACAAGAAGGAGCGGGTATGAGCGCGCCCAACCCCATCACGTATGCCAGCGCAGGAGTGGACGTCGAAGCGGGTGACCGCGCCGTCGAGCTCATGAAGGACGCCGTCCGGGCCACGCACGGCGATCAGGTCATCGGCGGGGTCGGCGGTTTCGCCGGGCTCTTCGACGTCTCCCACCTCCTCACCTACACGCGGCCGCTGCTCGCGACGTCGACCGACGGCGTGGGCACCAAGGTGGCCATCGCCCAGGCCATGGACATCCACGACACCATCGGGTTCGACCTCGTGGGCATGGTCGTGGACGACATCGTGGTGGTCGGCGCGGAGCCGCTGTTCATGACCGACTACATCGCGTGCGGGAAGGTGGTCCCCGAGCGCATCGCGGACATCGTCCGCGGCATCGCGGCCGGGTGCTCGGCGGCCGGCACCGCCCTGGTGGGCGGGGAGACCGCGGAACACCCGGGGCTGCTCGGCGAGAACGAGTACGACGTCGCGGGGGCTGCGACCGGCGTCGTCGAGGCCGACCGCGTCCTCGGTCCCGAGCGAGTCCGGGCGGGCGATGTCGTGATCGGCATGGCCTCCTCCGGCCTGCACTCCAACGGCTACTCCCTCGTCCGCCGCGTCATCAACCAGGCCGGCTGGGCGCTGGAGCGGCAGGTCTCCGAACTCGGACGGACGCTCGGCGAGGAACTGCTCGAGCCCACGCGCGTCTACGCCTCCGACTGCCTCGCCCTCGCCCGGAACGACGCCGCGCAGGTGCACGGTTTCAGCCACGTCACCGGCGGCGGGCTGGCGGCGAACCTCGCCCGCGTGCTGCCACGCGGACTCGAAGCCACCGTGGACCGCTCCACCTGGGGACTGCCCCCGATCTTCACGATCGTCTCGCAGCTCGGTTCCGTCCCGCTGCCGGACCTCGAGCGCACCCTCAACCTCGGCGTCGGCATGGTCGCGATCGTCGGGGCCGCCGGTGCCGACGCCGCCCTCGCACAGCTGAACGCGGCAGGCGTCCCGTCCTGGGTCATGGGCAGCGTGCAGGTCGCGGGCGGCGGGAGCACCGACGGACCGGACTACGTCCAGGGTGCCAAGGGCGTCGACGGCGGTTCCGTGCGGCTCCTCGGCGCGTACGCCTCCTGACCCTTCTGGCCTCCAGGGCTCCGGCCCCGGAGCATCCGCCGCCGTCGGATCCGCCCACCCAGTCGCCGAACCCGGCGGGCATCCGCGTCGGTGCCCACCGGGCAGACCACCTGAGTGGGCACGTGCGACCCCCGCGACCGCGGAACGTCAGGGCATCCCGGGCTGCTTGCGGATCACGACGACGTCGAACGAGCTGGTCCGGGTGTTCCCGGCCCTGTCCGTCGTCGTGCACGTGACCGTGGTGGTACCGATGACGAGCCGGGTGCCCGGCGCCGGATCGCAATCCAGCGGGACCGCGCCGTCAAGGGTGTCGATGGCCGACGGCAGCTGCACATCACCTTCCCGCCGCTGGCGGCTCGGCCCCGCCGTCGGACTGCGCATCCCGGACGACCTCAGCGTGATCGGCTTCGACGACCTCCCCGAGGCGGGCTGGGCCTCACCTCCCCTGACGACCGTCCGCCGGCCCCTCTCCGAGATGGGGAGCCTCGCAGCCCGCACGCTCGTCCGCCTCATCCGCGGCGAGGCGGTCGAGAGTCCGCGGATCGAGCTCTCGACGCGGCTCGTCCAGCGGGCGAGTGTTCGCGCCCTGCATCCGTAGGGCGCCCGGGAAGGCGCGACTTTTCGCTTGACTCTGGGCTCGAACCTAATATGTTTGTAACGGCAACATACTGGTCACACACCCTTCCTGGAGCACTCAATGGCGATCGAGCCCACACGCGATGACAAATTCTCCTTCGGCCTCTGGACGGTGGGCTGGGAAGCCCAGGACCAGTTCGGCTCCGCGACCCGTGCGCCCCTCGACGTCGTCGAGGCCGTCGATCGCCTGAGCGACCTCGGCGCGTACGGCATCACCTTCCACGACGACGATCTCTTCCCCTTCGGCTCGAGCGCCGGTGAGCGGCAGACGCAGATCGACCGCCTCAAGGGCGCCCTCGACTCCACGGGACTGATCGTCCCCATGGTGACGACGAACCTGTTCAGCCACCCGGTGTTCAAGGACGGCGGCTTCACCAGCAACGACCGCGGCGTGCGCCGCTTCGCCCTCCGCAAGGTGCTCGACAACATCGATCTGGCCGCCGAGCTCGGCGCAAGGACGTTCGTCATGTGGGGCGGCCGGGAAGGCAGCGAGTACGACGCCGCCAAGGACATCCGCGGCGCCCTCGAGCGCTACCGCGAGGCCGTGAACCTGCTCGGCGACTACGTCACCGACAAGGGCTACGACATCCGCTTCGCGATCGAGCCCAAGCCGAACGAACCGCGCGGCGACATCCTGCTGCCCACGCTCGGGCACGCGATGGCCTTCATCGAGACCCTCGAGCGCCCCGAACTGGTGGGCATCAACCCCGAGACCGGCCACGAGCAGATGGCGGGCCTGAACTTCACCCACGGCATCGCCCAGGCCCTTTACCAGGGCAAGCTGTTCCACATCGACCTCAACGGCCAGCGCAGCATCAAGTTCGACCAGGACCTCGTGTTCGGCCACGGCGACCTGCAGAACGCGTTCTCGCTCGTCGACCTGCTGGAGAACGGCGGCCCCACGGGCGGCCCGTCCTACGAGGGACCGCGCCACTTCGACTACAAGCCGAGCCGCACCGAGGACATGGACGGCGTGTGGGATTCCGCGGCCGCGAACATGCAGACCTACCTGCTGCTCAAGGAGCGCGCGGCGGCGTTCCGCGCGGACCCCGAGGTCCAGGCGGCCCTCACGGCGTCCCGCGTGTCCGAGATCAACGAGCCCACGCTCAACGAGGGCGAGGGCTATGAGGCCCTGCGCGCGGACCGCGCCTCCTACGAGGACTTCGACGCGGACGCCTACTTCAACGGCAAGGGCTTCGGATTCGTGAAGCTGCAGCAGCTCTTCATCGAGCACCTGCTAGGGGCCCGCTGACCCATGGCACTCGTTGCCGGCGTCGACTCGTCGACGCAGAGCTGCAAGGTCGTCGTCCTCGACTCCGTGACCGGCGTGGAGGTCCGCACCGGGCGTGCGCTCCACCCGGAGGGCACGGAGGTGGACCCGGAGGCCTGGTGGCAGGCGCTGCGCGCCGCGCTGGAGGCGGCGGACGGCCTGGGGGACGACGTCGATGCGCTTGCCATCGCAGGCCAGCAGCACGGGATGGTGCTCCTCGGCCGTGACGGGAGGGTCCTCCGCGACGCCCTGCTGTGGAACGACACCCGGTCCGCGGATGCCGCCCGGGACCTGATCGGCGAACTCGGGCTCGGGGAGATCGTCGCCCGGACCGGGTCCGCGCCCGTGGCGTCCTTCACCGGTGCCAAGGTGCGATGGGTGCGCGACGCCGAGCCCGACGTGGTTCCGGCCATCGCCGCGGTGGCACTCCCCCACGACTGGCTGACCTGGCGACTGCGCGGGTTCGGCCCGGAGGGTGAGTCGCCGCTCGGACCGGTGCTCGAGGAACTGGTGACCGACCGCTCGGATGCGAGCGGCACCGGCTACTGGAGCCCCGCGGCGGACGCCTACGACCTCGCGCTGTTCGAGCACGTGCTCGGTCGCCCGGGCCGTGAATCCGATCCGGGCCGGGAGGCGCGCGGGGTCGGAGAGGCCGGCCCGGACGCGGTCATCCTTCCCCGCGTGCTCGGCGCGGATCAGGCCGCAGGCGAGGTCCACCCCTCCGCCACCGCCTCCGGTGACCGGCGCATCGTGCTCGGCGCGGGCGCCGGTGACAACGCGGGAGCCGCCCTCGGGCTCGGCGCGGAGGAGGGCGACGTCGTCGTGTCCCTCGGCACCAGCGGCACGGTCTTCGCCGTCACCTCCGACGCCGTCGCGGATGCCGGCGGGACCGTCGCGGGCTTCGCCGATGCCAGCGGGCTGTTCCTGCCGCTGGTGGCCACCCTCAACGCGGCGCGCGTCCTGTCCTCGGTGGCGGGGATCCTCGGAGTGGACCATGATGGCCTCGCCGACCTGGCCCGGACCGCCGGGCCGGGCTCGGACGGCGTGGTCCTCGTCCCCTACTTCGAGGGAGAGCGCACACCCAACCTCCCGACGGCGAAGGCCAGCTTCCACAACCTCAGTATCGCCTCCGCCACGCGGCAGAACCTCGCCCGCGCGGCGATCGAGGGCATGCTGTGCGGGCTGGCCGACGCCCTGGACGCGGTGCGTGCCACGGGCGGTCGACCGCGCCACCTGCTGCTGATCGGCGGCGCCGCCCAGAACGCGGCCGTTCAGGAGGTGGCGGCGCAGGTGTTCGATCTGCCCGTGCGCATCCCGGCACCCGGTGAATACGTGGCGCGGGGCGCGGCGGTCCAGGCCACCTGGGTCCTGACCGGTTCCCGGCCGTCCTGGACGCTGGACACCGTGGAGGACCGTGCCGTCGATCATCGGCCGGTCATCCGCGAGCAGTACCGGGAAACCGTGGGGCCCCTGCGGTTCTGAGGTCCCCGAACGACGGGAGGCACCACCCGGCCGGGTGGTGCCTCCCGCTGTCTGCGGTGATAGTGGTCTGCTACCCGCCGGCGGGGTGGCCGACGCCCACCCCGCCCGGCATCCGGGCGCAGCGTGAGGGGCTCCTAGCGCGCGTTCTTCTTCCCGGGGAGTTCACCGCTGGTGATGAGGTGGTCGGCGACGTCCCTCAGCTTGATGTTGCTCCGCTGGCTGGCCATCGACAGCACGAAGAACGCCTGGTCCCCGGTGACCTTGTGCCCTCCATGAGGATGCCCTTGGCCTGGCCGATGACGTCCCTGGAATCGACGGCCGCATGCAGCTGCTGGGTCTTCTCGGCTTCGGCGAAGGCGACAGCGGCATGGGAGGCGACCAGCAGGCCCACGTTCTCCGACTCGTCCGTGAACGCGTTCGCCTCGTACGAGTAGAGGTTCAGCGCCCCGAGGTCATCGCCTTCGACCCACAACTGGATGGACAGCATCCCCTTGGCACCGGCCTCGGTGGCACGCTGCGCGAAGAGCGGCCACCGCTCCTCGGCCGCCATGTCCGGCACCCGGACGGTCCGGTGCTCGTACGCCGCTTCCAGGCACGGGCCCTCCCCGGTCTCCATCTGCAGCGCATCGATGCGTTCCGGAAGATGTCCCGATGCGCCACGTGACCCGACATTCTTCCGTCCCAGGACGACGCTGACCGACCCCTCGTCAGCGCCCGGGATGAGCTCCAGGGCCCCGTGGACCAGCCCTGCCAGGACGGCGTCCGCATCCGGCTCCCCCTGCAGCGACTGGGCCAGTTCTGCCAGTTCGGCTGCCAGGTCGTTCGTCTACTCTTCACCCTCGTGGTGTGCCGACGGCCTGCCCCGACCCCCGTTGGGGCCCTCGCCCGTCGCGTCACCCTCGCCGGCCGTCGGATCCTCGCGGACGCGGCCTTCATTGTGCTCAGTCATAGGAATCATCGTGTCAGACGGTGACGGACCACACCTATCATCTGCAGTCCCTGCCGATCCGGTCGGCCCGCACCGTGCACGTGGTACAGGCGGTCCGTCCGGATCACGCGGTCCGGCGACGCCGAAGGAAGCCGGCGACGGCGGTCGCCACGGCGCCGGCGGCGCTGTGATGCGCGGCGTGGGGTGCGCCGTCGATGGCGGCCGACTCGCCCCGCTGTGCGGTGCGGGCGAGCCTCTCCGACCAGTCGGCGCCGGCGACGACATCGCGCGAACCGCGCAGGACGAGCACGGGCTGTTCCACGCGGGGCAACCGGTCCTCGAGCGGATAGCTCATCGCCAGCTTGAGCTGGGCGACATACCACCGGGGACCGCACCGGAGGACGTCCAGGAACTGCACCATGCTCAGCAGCGGCTTCTCGAAGATGGAGTTGACGCCCAACCTCAGGGCCTGCTGGTGGGCGGTGCGGTGTTCGGCGTCGATGGCCGCGCCGATCAGCACGAGGTGGGAGACGAGGTCCGGGCGTTCGATGGCCAGTTCCGTCGCACTCTGCGCACCCATGGAGTGCCCGACGACGACGCAGGATGACGCCCCGGCTTCGTCGAGGAGCTTCCCGACGAGATCCGCTGTCCCCTCGTTGGTCGTCGCATGCGCCGGCCGCCTCGTCCACCCGTAACCCGGGAGGTCGATGAGGTGCACCTCGCCGTAGGCGGAGAGGAGGGCGCCCAACCGGCGGAAGTACCGGTGGGACATGCCGATCCCATGGATCAGGACGAAGACCGGCGCGGGAGCCCCGCCCTCGGGCTCGATACGGTCGGCGGCCGAGCCGTGGCCGCCGAGGTAGGAGCGGCACTGCCGGTCCCGTACCGTGACGCTCCGCATCTCGACGACCTCTTCGGACGCGTGCGGCCCTGACGGGTAGGTCCTCGAGGAGCGGTTGAGGTAGGTGGGCGCCGAACGCAGCGGCGCGGGCTCTCCCACGTGCCGGGGAGCGAGGGTCTGCACGGGCCCCTGGAACTTCCCCCCGCGATCAGGAAGGGACTCGAGAATGGCATCCGCGATGTCGACGGCGCCTCCGCGGTGCGCCGCATGCGGCCGGCCGGCCAGTTCGACCAGGCGGCCGTCCCGTGCCGAGGAGCTGAGCTTCCGGCACCAGTCATGGCCGGAGATGATGTCGCGGGTACCCCGGACGACCAGGACGGGGCAGGTGACCAGGGGCAGCCTGGCGTCGAGGCTGTAGCCGAGCATGACGGGCAGTTCCTTCAGGTACCAACGGATCCCGCATTCGGCGTACGCCGTTCCGACCATCAGATTGGTGACGGGGGGTTCGACGAGGGAGTCCGCGACGAGCATGAAGGCGTGCTTGACCGGGGACCTGCGAGCCGTGTCGGTGACAGGACCGACCAGCACGAGCCGGGAGACGAGATCGGGCCGGCTGATGGCGAGCTCGGTCACGAACTGCGCGCCCATCGAATGGCCGATCACCACGCACCCCTGCGCGCCCTCCTCGTCCAGCGTCCGTGCGATGACGGCGGCGTAGGCGTCGACGCCGAGCTGGTGGTCCGGGGACGGCGTCCGGCCGAAGCCGGGAAGGTCCAGGACGAGGGTGTCACCGTGCTCGATGAGCGTGTGCTGCAGCTCGCCGAAGTAGCGGTGGGACATCCCGAGCCCGTGCACCATCACGAAGAGCTGCCGCGAAGATCCGGGTTCCGGTGCCCGCCGGGCACGATGCACGCGACAGGACAGCTCCTCGCCCACCGGCAGGTCGGGGATCGCTGCTGCGCCGTCAGCAGGGCTGTCATCGGCGGTGTCATCGGCGGTGGCGGTGGTATGCATTCGGTTCACAGTGTCCCAACGGGTCCGGATCGGTGGCTCAGGGGCGGCGGTAGCGGGTGAGGATGGGGCAGTCGAAGGGGTCGCGGGCGGCGAGGCCGACGCGGTTGAGGTAGGTGATGACGGCGGTGTAGGAGGCGGTGACGCCGACCTCGGTGTAGGGGACGCGGAGGCGTTCGCAGTGCTCTTTGACGATGATCGAGGCCCGGCGGAGGTGGGGTCGGGGCATGTCGGGGAAGAGGTGGTGTTCGATCTGGAAGTTCAGTCCGCCGTAGGCGTTGTTGATGAAGGTTCCGCCGCGGATGTTGCGGGAGGTGAGGACCTGTTTCTGGAAGAAGTCCAGGGTGCTGTCCCGGGGCAGGACGGGCATGCCTTTGTGGTTGGGGGCGAAGCTGGCGCCCATGTAGAGGCCGAAGACGGCCATTTGCACGCCGAGGAACGCGAGGGCCATGCCGGGGGGCAGGAACCAGAAGAGGATGCCGAGGTAGGCGCCGAAGCGGGTGGCCAGGAGGGCGAGTTCGATCCAGCGGCCGGTGATGGTGCGGCGGGCGAAGAGGGTGGCGATGGAGCGGGCGTGGAGGTTGATGCCTTCGAGGGTGAGCAGGGGGAAGAAGAGGTAGCCCTGGCGGCGGGTGATCCAGGCGTGGAGTCCGCGGGCCTGGGCGGCGTCTTCTTCGAGGAAGGAGATGGTGTCGACGTCGATGTCGGGGTCTTTGCCGCGGGTGTTGGGGTCGTTGTGGTGGCGGGTGTGTTTGTCCATCCACCAGGCGTAGCTGATGCCGACGATGCCGGCGGCGAGGATCCGTCCGGACCAGTCGTTCGCGCTGCGGGTGGCGAAGATCTGGCGGTGGGATGCTTCGTGGGCGAGGAAGGCGACCTGGGTCAGGACGATGCCCAGGACGGCGGCGATGAGGAGTTGGAACCAGGTGTCGCCCAGGAGCGCGAAGCCGGTCCAGGCCGCGCCCATGGCCAGGGTCAGGGCCGCGAAGACCGTGAGGTAGAAGCGCCGTCGCCGGTTCAGCAGCCCTTCCTTGCGGACCTGCTTCAGCAGCACCGAGTAGGACGCCACCACATCATTGGGCCGGGAAAGACGAACCGTACGCGACGCTGCGGCAGGTGTGGAGGGCGGTGCGGCGAGATCGCTCATGAAGGTCCTTGGCGGTCGTGATGGGTAGTGGGTGGGTCAGTGTCGCTGGTGGCGCTGACCGGTGGCCGTCAGGATCGAGCGGGCAGGGGCGCGGGATACAGGTCATCCCCGTGCCGGAGGATTCCAGGCACGGGGATGACGATGCGGGCTATGCGTTGTAGTGCTCGCGGCTTCCGGACTTCGCCAGTCCGCGGGCCACCATGTAGCCGATGGTCAGGTACGTGATCAGCTGCATGGCATCACGGCCGTCGAAGATGTCATCGCCGCCGCCGTCGCCGTTACCCACCATCACCGAGGTGATGACCGTCGCGATGACCATCGCGACGTAGGCGAACAACTCGGTGGTCTTGGTCGAGGCCTTCGTCTCGGTCGAGCGGCGGTTCTCCACCGCGTGGTCGCCGGTGACGTTGTTGTTGGAATGGGTGTTGCTGTGCGCAGTGCTATTAGCCAAGAAATTCTCCTGAAACGTAAGGGGGCCGCTCTACGGCGATGGATGCCCTGATCGGGCTCGTCCATGGATGTGTGAGCTGGAAGGATCCGCAGTGTCCTCTACGACCGCTCTACACCGTAGACACTATGGTGTAGAGTCCAAATTAGCAAGACGGCTTACTAATGCCGCATCAGGGAACAGGTGTTCAGGATCGTGACGAGGCAGGACAGCAGTCCCGGCGAAGAGGCCGCGGGTGGAAGCCCCACGCGTGGACCCCTGAGCCGCGACCTCGTCCTGCGGACCGCTATCCAGCTGGTGGACGAGGACGGACTCGAGGCCCTGTCGATGCGGCACCTCGCTGCGAGGCTCGGCCGGGATCCGATGGCCCTGTACCGGTACTCGACCAACCGTGAGTCACTGCTGGACGGGCTCGCCGAACTGCTGCTGGACCAGTGGGCCATCCCCGTGGCGGGCAGCGGCGGCGGGGCGTGGCTGGACCAGCTTCGCCGGGCAGCCCACGACTTCCGTCATCTGGCCCTCCAGCATCCGCATCTCATCCCCCTGTTGGTGACGCGCCCCCTGTCCACACCCCTGGGGCTGCGGCCGCTCGGCGCGCTCAGGCCACTCGAGCGGATCCTTGCCATCCTCCGCGAAGCCGGTTTCGATCCGGCCGGCGCCCTGCACGCGTACCGCGCCTATTACGGCTTCCTCATGGGACACCTCATCAATGAGCTCGAGGAGTTCGTGGTCAACGCCGACGAGGACGAGATCGGTCTGCGCCTGGGTCTGCACAGGCTCCCCAGGAAGGACTTCCCCAACCTGCGCGACCTCGCGGCGGTCCTGCTGGACTACGACGGCGAGGCCGAACTCGACCAGGGCATGACCATCATCCTCCACGGCCTGGAGGCGCAACTCCAGGACTCGCCAGTGACCCCCGCCTAACGGTAAGCTTACTTACAACAAGTGTCCGCCCGGGGCTATTCCGGTTCCCCGGGGGTGTTTTCAAGAGCACAGACATGGCCCATTTCCCGGTCGCAGCCCGAGCAGGCACCCGAATGACCGCACAGACCCAGCAGCACAGCACTTGGCTCGCAGCACATCACGCGGATCTTCTTGCCCGCGACCTCTGGCTCCACTACTTCAGCATCGGCGGCTACCTCACGGAGTTCGAGCTGGACGCCTACCTGCACGGCATGCTCCCGCTCCCTCAGGGCGAGCGCAACACCGTCGCACTGGCCCTCAACGAACTGATCGATGATCTCCCCCGGCGGCCCCGGGCCGACTACGTGCAGGCCTGGTCCTCGGACTAGAGCCGAACCCCGCGGGCGCAGCGCACTGCGGAGGCCACGGGAGCCTGCCGTGAGCACCACCCGGGCCCGCGGCATCCTCGCGCCATGCGCCGGACGATGACCGGGCGACGGCCTGGTTCCATCCCGAGGCACCCCTGCGGCGGGGGCTGGATACGATAAGGGCGAGGCAAGGCGCAGGAGGCTCCTGCAGGACGAAGGAGAACCCGAGGCTGTGCGGTCACTACCCGGTGTGGCGAACGGTACCGAGGGCCTGCGCGCACAGAACCTCTCACAGATCCTCACGATGGTCCACCGCGGCGGCCCGCTGTCCCGCGCGGAACTCACCCGGCGCAGCGGCTTCAACCGCTCCACGGTGGGCGCCCTGGTGTCGGCGCTCTCCGCGAAGAACCTCGTCCGCGAGACGGAACCGGCCGTCGGCGGTCGGGTGGGCCGTCCGAGCCCCATCGTGCAGGCGAACCCGGCAATAGCGGTGATCGCCGTCAACCCCGACATCGATGCGCTGACCGTCGGCGTCGTCGGGCTGGGCGGCCACGTCCATGCGAGGATCCGCCGCGAGACCCGGGGCATCCCCTCGCTCGAGGACGCGGTCGGGCTCACGCGCGAGATCGTGGCAGGCCTCCGACCCACCGTGGCCGGGCTCGACCGGGTGCTCGGCGTCGGCATCGCGCTGCCCGGGCTCGTCAACGCGGGCACGGGGCGGGTGCTCGTCGCGCCGCACCTCGGCTGGCACGACGTCGACCTCACGGGCCCCTTCGGCGCCGCCCTCGGCCTGCCGGTCGTGGCCGCGAACGACGCGTCCCTCGGATCGCTCGCGGAGAGCATCTTCGGCGCGGCGCTCGGCGTCGACGACGCCGTCTACCTCAACGGCAGCGCGAGCGGCATCGGCGGCGGCATCGTGAGCGGGGGTGCGCAGCTGGTCGGCAGCCGCGGGTACGGCGGGGAGCTGGGCCATACGCTCGTCAGCCCGGGCGGCCGGGCCTGCCACTGCGGGCGTTCGGGCTGCCTCGACGCCGAGGCCCGCCTCGAGCGGCTGCTCGGGGCGGCAGGCCTGGACGGCGGGGGCATCGAGGCCCTCGAACGTGTGCTGTCGGGCACCCCGCCCGAGGCCGTCCGGGTGGAGGCCGAACGGCAGCTGGACCTGCTCGCCGTGGCCCTCACGGACTTCGTCAACATCTTCGACCCGGGACTGATCGTCCTGGGCGGGTTCCTCGGATCGCTCGTCGGCTTCCGGGGCGACCGGCTCGCCGAGATCGTCAATGCGGGCTCGCTGGCCGGCCGCGTGACCGTGCGGCGCGCGACGCTGGGACCGGAGCTCCTGCTCGTCGGCGCCGCAGAGCTGGCCTTCCAGCCCCTCCTCGCCTCGCCGGCCTGAAGCGTGCCGCCGTCCGGGCATGCAGAACGACGCACCGTCCCCGAAGGGGCGATGCGCCGTGTGGTTCACGATTCGCCGTCCGGCCCGAAGAGGACCGGCCGGCCGGGTCAGCCGGTGCGGCGTGAGCCGTTCTCCTCGCCGTCGTCGAGTTCGTCGGCGTACTTGTCCGCATACTCCGAGTAGTCCGGTTCGACCGGCTCGAGCGGTTCGGTACGTCGGGTGGATGCACGACTACCCGGGCCTGTGAGCTCTCGCTGCAGTGCCGAATAATCAGTGGCCGGACTGAAATACTTCATGTCCCTGGCCTGCTTGGTAGCTTTTGCCTTTTGACGGCCGCGCCCCATGGCGTGACCCCCTTTGTGCGTCGATCCGGAAATGTCACTGGGGCACGAGGCCCAAGGCTGCAGCGAGGCCCCGGAGTATTTGGTCGTTTTGTCGTAAGTATAGGTTACATGTTTTCGGGGGCACCCGAGTGCGCGGGCCCTCGGGTCCCGCCGAACACCCCCGACCGCGGGGGCGCAGGCCGTGGCACAGGATTTCCGCGGGACGGTCTCTTCGCAGGCGTTCTTGGATAGAGTCGACTCGACGTCGGAGCGCCGGCCATGGTAGCGACCATGCGGCACCAGGATCGCAAGGAGACAGCAACCCCATGAGCAACGAGGAGCAGGTGCCGGCGGATCCCAGTCACGAGCCCGGGCCGGACGGCGCCGGGGAACCCGAAGGCGCCGACGTGCTCGACCCCGACACCGTGGTCCTCGACGACCCGGACATCTCCGCCGAGGCGCTGGAGCCCGAGCTGACCGTATCCCCGGACACCCTGGACCTCGAGGAACCCGCCCTCGAACCGGCGCAGATCAGCCCCGAGGTCGCGGAGGCTGCGTCGCTCGACGATGCCGCAGCCGAAGCCCGCGCCGTGGCCGCCGCGGCCGAGGAGGCGAGGACCCTGGTGGGCGGCCCCCTGCCGCCCGGCGCCCCGGTCGCCATGCCACCGGGCGAACACGCCGTCACGCCCGCGGGGGCGGCCTCCGTCGATCCGGTGGATGTCGCGGCGGACAGGACCGGGGAGGCGGCCGCCGCCCCACCGGGCGAATACGCCGTCACGCCCGCGGGGTGGGTCCCGACGACGCCGGGTGGCGAACCGGCGTCCGAGGCACACCCCAAGCGGGACCGGACCCGGTCCAGGAGCGGCTTCGTCCCGCTCCTGCTGGTCGCCGGCGGCGCCGTCGTGCTGCTCGGGCTCGTCGCCTGGCTGCTCCTCTCGCTGTTCGGAGGATCGGAGGACGAGGGACGCGTGGACCCGTCGTCGCTCGCGGCCGGGGACTGCCTGGCCGAGTTCACGGACATCACGGAGGAGGCCGTCCTGGTCGACTGCTCGGAGCCGCACAACGCGCAGCTCGTGGCGAGCGAGGACTACGCCGACGACGCCGAGTTCCCGGGTCGCGACCAGCTGGGCCTCCGCGCCGAGGCGGCATGCGCCGCGGCCTCCGCCGGCATCGACCCGGACGTCGTCACGGAGGACCTCCAGGTCACGCTCCTGCGCGCCACGCCCACGGAGGGGACCTGGGCGGACGGGGACCGCCGCGTGGACTGCTTCGCGGTCGTCGAGGACGGCGGTCCCGTCAGCCACAGCCTGCTGGACCCCTGAGGGGAGCCGGCAGGACACAGCAGCACCGGGGCACACCGCAGCACCGGCGGACGTACCCCGTGCGCATGACCCGCAGCGGCCCCGGTCAGCGGGCGGCGTACACCAGCAGGCCACCGGCGTCGGGCCCGGTCTCGCCGAGGGCGTCCACATCGGGCGCGGGACGGTCGACGTGGACGGTGTCGCCGTCGACGATCTCCCCGGCGAGGATACCCCTCGCCAGCCTGTCGCCGATCTCGCGCTGCACGAGCCGGCGGAGGGGGCGGGCGCCGTACGCCGGGTCGAACCCGGTGAGGGCCAGCCATTCGCCCGCCGCCGCACTGACGTCGAGTTCGAGCCGGCGGTCGTGCAGCCGGTCCCCGAGGGCCCTGACCTGGAGGTCGACGATCCTGGAGAGGTCATCCAGGCTCAGCGGATCGAAGACCACGACGTCGTCGAGCCGGTTCAGGAACTCGGGCCGGAAGTTCGCGTTCACCGCGGACATCACGGCGGCGCGCTTCGCGGCGTCGTCGAGGGACGGGTCGACGAGGAACTGCGAACCGAGGTTGGACGTCAGCACGAGGATGGTGTTCCGGAAATCGACGGTCCGGCCCTGGCCGTCGGTCAGCCGGCCGTCGTCGAGCACCTGCAGCAGCAGGTCGAACACCTCCGGGTGCGCCTTCTCGACCTCGTCCAGCAGCACCACGCTGTACGGGCGGCGCCGGACGGCTTCGGTGAGCTGGCCGCCCTCCTCGTAGCCGACATAGCCGGGAGGGGCACCGACGAGGCGGGCCACCGAGTGCTTCTCCGAGTACTCGGACATGTCGATCCGGATCATGGCCCGCTCGTCGTCGAACAGGAAGTCCGCGAGCGCCTTCGCGAGCTCGGTCTTGCCCACGCCCGTGGGGCCCAGGAACAGGAAGGACCCCGTGGGGCGGTTCGGGTCCGAGACCCCGGCCCGGGCGCGCCGGACGGCGTCGGACACCGCGGACACCGCCCGCTTCTGACCGATCAGCCGCGCCCCGATGACCTCCTCCATGGCGAGGAGCTTCTCGCTCTCGCCCTGCAGCATGCGCCCGGCCGGGATGCCCGTCCAGGCGGAGATGACCTCGGCGATGTCGTTCGCCGTGACCTCCTCGGCGACCATCAGCTCGGGGGCGTTCGCGGTCTGCTCCTCGGCGGCCTGCGCTTCGCGCAGCTCGCGCTCCACACGCGGGATCTCGCCGTAGAGGATGCGCGACGCCGTCTCGAGGTCCCCCTCGCGCTGGGCGCGGTCCGCCTGCGAGCGCAGCTCGTCGAGGGAGGCCTTCAGGTCACCCACGCGGTTCAGTCCCGCCTTCTCCGCCTCCCACCGGGAGTTCAGGGCATCGAGTTCCTCCTGGCGGTCGGCCATCTCCGCCCGCAGGGCGTGCAGCCGCTCGAGGGACGCCTCGTCCTTCTCGCGGGAGAGGGCCATCTCCTCCATGTGCTTGCGCTCGAGGGACCGGCGCAGCTCGTCGATCTCCACGGGCGCCGAGTCGATCTCCATGCGCAGGTGCGAGGCGGCCTCGTCCACGAGGTCGATCGCCTTGTCCGGGAGCTGACGGCCGGGGATGTACCGGTGGGAGAGGGTGGCTGCGGCGACGAGCGCGGAGTCAGCGATGGAGACCTTGTGGTGGGCCTCGTAGCGCTGCTTCAGCCCGCGCAGGATGCCGATGGTGTCCGCCACGGACGGCTCGCCCACGTAGACCTGTTGGAACCGGCGTTCCAGCGCCGGGTCCTTCTCGACGTTTTCGCGGTACTCGTCCAGCGTCGTCGCGCCGATCAGCCGGAGTTCACCCCGCGCCAGCATGGGCTTGAGCATGTTGCCGGCGTCCATCGAACCCTCGGACGCCCCGGCCCCCACCACGGTGTGGAGCTCGTCGATGAAGGTCACCACCTGGCCGTTGGAGCCCTTGATCTCCTCGAGCACGGCCTTCAGGCGCTCCTCGAACTCGCCCCGGTACTTGGCGCCCGCGATCATGGACCCGAGGTCCAGGCTGATGAGCCGCTTCCCCCGGAGCGATTCGGGGACGTCACCCGCGACCATGCGCTGCGCGAGCCCCTCGACGACGGCGGTCTTGCCGACGCCGGGCTCACCGATGAGGACGGGGTTGTTCTTGGTGCGGCGGCTGAGCACCTGCACCACGCGGCGGATCTCGGCGTCGCGGCCGATGACCGGGTCGAGCTTCCCGCTGCGCGCCACCTCGGTCAGGTCGACGCCGAACTTCTCGAGCGCCTGGAAGGTGTTCTCGGGATCCGGCGTCGTCACGCGCCGGTCGCCCCGCACGCCGGGCAGCTCCGCGGCGAGGGCCTCACGGGTGAGCCCGACGGACCGCAGGATGCCGCCCGCCGCTCCCCCGTCGGCCGCCAGGGCCAGCAGGAGGTGTTCGGTGGACACGAACTGGTCCCCGAGCGTCTCCGCCTCCTGCTGGGCGGCGCTGACGACCTGCAGTGCACCGCGCGAGAACTGCGGCTGCGCCACGGAGGAGCCCGACGACGACGGCAGGGCCTTGATCGCGGAACTCGCCTGGACGCTCACTGTGTCGGGATCCGCGCCTGCCGCCCGCAGCAGGGCGACGGCGATGCCGTCCCGCTGGTCGAGCAGCGCCTTGAGGAAATGCGGCGCCTCGATCTGGGCGTTGCCCGCCGTGGATGCGTTCATCGCAGCGGCTGACAACACCTCACGGCTCTTGGTGGTGAAGTTGGTATCCACGCGCGGTTCCCTTCCGGTCTGGGTGCAGATCCTGGTGACGCCTTGAGTGTACTCGACTCAACTTTCGGCGTCGCCCCCCCCCCCCCCGATCCAGGGGGGCAGGACGACGCGGGTCGCGCACGGGCCGGCGTCTTCGTACGCTGACTCTGGAGACCGGACACCACCGGCCTTGCCCCGGGCCCCCGAAGGAGCATCGAGTGGACGGTGACGTCGAGAGCTGGTTCCTGAGCCGTGCCGAACGGGGGAGTCCGGCGTCGGACGTGCAGGCGGGTGATGCAGGGTCGCCGTCCTGGTCCGAGGGCAACCTCGTGCGGCCCCTGATCCATGGAGCGACCTACTTCGCCCGACTGCACGAGGAACTGACGGCCCTGCAGGCGGGAGACCGCGTGTGGTTCACCGACTGGCGCGGCGACGGCGACGAGCGGCTGACGGAGGACGGCCCGTCGATCGGCGGGCTGCTCGCGGGTCTGGCCCGTGCGGGAGTGGAGGTGCGGGGCCTGATCTGGCGATCCCACGGCGAGCGCGTGTCGGCTCCGATCAGCGGCCGGTCCAACGAGCTCCTGAGTCGCCAGGTCAACGACGCAGGCGGCGAGGTGCTCCTGGATCAGCGTGTACGCCTCTTCGGCTCCCACCACCAGAAACTCTTCGTCATCCGCCGTCGTGACGACCCGTCGCGTGACGTCGCGTTCGTCGGCGGGATCGACCTCTCCCACAGCAGGCGGGACGACGCCGACCACGCAGGAGACCCGCAAGCGGTGGCGATGGATCCCCGGTACGGGAAACGGCCCCCCTGGCACGATGCCGCCCTCGAGCTCCGCGGGCCCGTCGTGGCGGATGTCCTCGAGCTGTTCGCTGAACGGTGGAACGACCCGCATCCCCTGGACCATCGCACGCCGTACCGGATGCTGCTGCATCGCCTGGCCCGCATGCCACGGCACCCCCAGCCGCTTCCGGAGGCTGCTCCGCCGCCACCACCGGCAGGCCCCCACGCCGTGCAGCTGCTCCGTACCTACGGCGTCAGGCACCCCCCGTTCCCCTTCGCGCCCGACGGCGACCGGAGCATCGCCCGCGGCTACGCGAAGGCCTTCTCCCGGGCCCGCTCACTGATCTACATCGAGGACCAGTACCTGTGGTCGACGGAAGTCGCTGCCGGCATCGCCAGGGCACTGGAGCAGAACCCCGACCTGACGGTGATCGCCGTGGTGCCCCGGTACCCGGACTCCGACGGCTTCTTCGGAGGTCCGCCCAGGCGGATCGGGCAACTGCGCGCCATGCGGACACTCCACCGGGCCGCGCCCGGCAGGGTCGGCGTGTTCGACCTGGAGAACAGCTCCGGGACGCCGATCTACGTCCACGCCAAGATCTGCATCATCGACGACGACTGGTTCGCCTGCGGCTCGGACAACTTCAACCGCCGATCCTGGACCACGGACAGCGAACTCACCTGCGCCGTACTCGACACCACTGACGGCACGTCGGCACCGACCCGCACGGACGCCGGACAGGAGCCCCACCGTCCGCTGGCCCGCGAGTTCCGGCTCCAGCTCTGGGCCGAACACCTGGGCCTGGAGCAGGACGACCCACGCCTCCAGGACCCGGCAGCCGGGCTCGAGCTGTGGAACACCACCGCCGACGCGTTGGACCGATGGCATGACACGGGCCGCCGCGCGTCCCGTCCAGCCGGGCAGGTACGGCACCACATCCCCGAACCGGTGCCGCCCCTCCACCGTCTCTGGGCCGATCCGCTCAGCCGTTTCGTCCTGGATCCCGACGGCCGCCCCCGCCGATCACGCGGCACGACGGAGTTCTAGGCAGGTCAGCGGCCGCCGACCACTGCCGGACCCGGCGCCGGGACTCCGCGTCCGTCCCCCATCGCCCGGGACGCGTCGTCCCTCCGATCAGGGCGCGTGCGCCCCACCCGGCGCGCCGGTCAGGTCAGCGGGGCCTTGCGGGCTCCTCGGACATAATGGGCCGTATGGGGAAACTGCAGCGTGCCACGTCCGTCCTGACCACCGTCGCCCTCGCCCTCACGCTCGCGGCCTGCACCGACGACCGCCCGACGGCCGAGGACGCCGCCGGCACACTCGCCGAGGGGCTCGCCCGGCTCGACGTCGGACAGTCCGCCTTCACCGCCGCGCAGCCCGCCGAGGTGACCGCCCAGCTCGCCGCCATCACGGAGGGCTTCGCCCCGGAACCGCCGCAGGTCACCGTGGCCGGCGTCGAGGAGACCGGCGAGGACACGGCGACGGCGACGCTGGAGTACGCGTGGGACCTCGATGCGACCGACGAGGACTGGACGTACACCACGACGGCGGACCTCACGCGCGTCGAGGACGCCTGGCAGGCAGCCTGGGATCCCGGCGTCTTCGTCCCCGACCTCCTGCCGGAGGAGAAGCTCACCCTGACGCGCGTCCCCGGGGACCGCGGCGACATCACGGGCGCGAACGGCGCGATCATCGTCACGCAGCGGCCCGTCGTCCGCGTGGGCATCGACAAGACCCTGGTCCCCGAGGCGCAGCAGGCCGCCTCCGCGCGCGCCCTGGCGACACTGCTGGAACTCGATCCCGCGGGCTACGAGGAACAGGTGACCACGGCCGGCGCGGAAGCCTTCGTGGTGGCCCTCGTGCTGCGCGACGACGCCACCCGGACCGTCACCGACGCGCAGATCGACGCCGTCCCGGGAGCACTCCGCCAGGCGGACACGCTCGAGCTCGCGCCCACCCGCACCTTCGCCCGGGAGCTGCTCGGCGGCGTCGGGGAGGCCACCGCGGAGCTCGTCGAGCAGTCCGACGGCGCCATCCGGGCCGGGGACACCACCGGGCTCGCCGGACTGCAGCTGCAGCACAACTCCCGCCTCGCCGGCACCCCGGGCCTGTCCGTCGACGCGGTACCCGTGGGGGATGCGCCGACGGCACCCCGGAACCTCTTCACCACGGCACCCGTGGACGGCGAGGACCTCGCCACCACCCTCGACCCCCGGCTCCAGGCACTCGGCGAGGAGGTCCTCGCGGACGAGCCCTCGGCGTCGTCCATCGTGGCCATCCGTCCCAGCACGGGCGAGATCCTCGCCGCCGCCAACGGGCCGGGCAGCGAGGGCCTGCAGACGGCGCTGCTCGGGCAGTACCCGCCGGGATCGACGTTCAAGATCGCCACGAGCCTCGCACTGCTGCGCACGGGTTTCACCCCCGAGACACCGACCGAGTGCAGCGAGGAGGTCGTGGTGGACGGCCGGACATTCACCAATGCCAGCACCTATCCCGCCCGGTTCGTCGGCACCATCCCCCTCCTCGAGACCTTCGCGCAGTCCTGCAACACCGGGTTCATCGCGGCACGGGACGAGATCAGCCAGGCCGAACTGGAGAGCGCCGCCGCCGACCTCGGCATCGGCGTCGAGGCGAGCATCGGGACGCCCGCCTTCTTCGGCTCCGTGCCCGCCGAGGCCGAGGGCACCGCCCACGCCGCCGCGATGATCGGCCAGGGCGACGTCCTCGTCTCGCCCCTCTCGCTCGCCACCATGGCGGCGTCCGTCGGCGCCGGCGCCCGCGTCACCCCCACACTCCTCGCGCCCGGGGAATCCACCGCACTCGATCCCGGCTCCGAGAGCGCGGCGTCCTCCCAGCAGCCCACCGACGACGCCACCGCCCCGTCCGCCACCGCGGGGGCGTCCCCGACCGCGGCCCCCTCGGACCCGGCGGAGCCGAGTGCCTTCACGGCCGCGGAGTCCGCGACGCTGAAGACGCTCATGGGCGCCGTCGTCGCCCAGGGCGGCGTGCAGCTGCTGCGGGATGTCCCGGGCGCACCCGTCCTGGCGAAGACCGGTACGGCCGAGTTCGGCAGCGAGACTCCCCCGCGCACCCACGCCTGGGTCGTCGCCCTGCAGGGAGACCTCGCCGTTGCCGTCTTCGTCGAGGAGGGCGAGCTGGGCTCCACCTCCGGCGGGCCGCTCATGCAGGCGTTCCTCACCGGAGCCGCCACCTAGAACCATCGGCCGCAGCGAGCGGCCCATCCGCTTCGATGACATGGGGGTCAGATCAGCACAGTGCACGCAACAGCTTGATCACGCTCCGGCGCGCACACGCTGCGCCGGAGCTTCTTCGAAGACCATTGAAAGGGTCGCAAGTGGATCTCACGTTCATCCCGCTCATCATCGGCGCGGTGGTACTCCTCGTCCTCGTCATCGCCGCCATCGTGCTCGCCCGGATGGCGCTGCACATCGCCAGCCCGGACCAGGCACTCATCATCTCGTCCAAGGACAGCAAGGGGCAGCCCGATCCGGACAGCCAGCGGGTCGTCTTCGGCCGCATCTTCATCAACCCGTTCTCCCAGCGGGCCTACCCGCTGTCCCTGGCCTCCCGGCAGGTGTCCCTCCGCATCGAGGGCATCTCGAAGAACGGCATCAAACTCCACCTGACCGGCGTCGCGCAGGTCAAGGTGGGCGGCGACGCCGACGCCGTCCGCAAGGCTGCCCAGCGCTTCCTCAACCAGCAGGACGCCATCGACCACTACACGCAGGAGACGCTGTCCGGTTCGCTGCGCTCCATCGTGGGCACCCTGACCGTCGAATCGATCATCCGGGACCGCGCCACCTTCGCCAAGAGCGTGAAGGAGGAGGCGGAGCACTCCATGCACAACCAGGGCCTGGAGATCGACACCTTCCAGATCCAGTCCGTGGACGACGACTCCGGGTACCTGAAGAACCTCGGCCGGCCCGAGGCGGCCCTCGCCGAACGCAACGCGAAGATCGCCGAGGCGCGGTCCATGCAGGAGTCGGAGCAGGCGCGCGCCCTGTCCGACGAGCAGGTGGCCCTCGCGCAGCAGCAGCTGATCATCCGCCGCGCGGAGCTCAAGGAGGAGGCCGACGCCCGCCAGGCGCGGGCCGACGCGTCCGGCCCGCTCGCCCAGGCGGAACAGCAGGAGCAGGTCATCATGCGCGAGCAGCAGGTGGCGCAGCGGCGTTCGGAGCTGCGCGAGCGCGAGCTCGACACCGAGGTGCGCAAGCCCGCCGACGCCGAGAAGTACCGCCTCATCCAGCAGGCCGACGCGAAGCTCGAGGAGCGCCGTCGTGCCTCCGAGGCGAGCGAGATCGAGGCCCGCGTGGACCTCGCGCGCCGCAAGCTCGTCGCCGAGGGTGACCGTGTGGCCGCGGAGGCCGACGCCGCCGCGAACACCGCGCGCGGTACCGCGGAGGCGTCCATCAGCGAGGCCAAGGGCCGTGCCGATGCCGCCGTCATCGCGTCCCGCGGCGACGCGGAGGCCGGGTCCGCGGAGGCCCGCGGCAAGGCCGAGGCGGCCGGGATCGCCGCGCAGGCGGAGGCCTACGAGAAGTTCAACCAGGCCGCCATCCTGTCGAAGGTCCTCGAGGTCCTGCCCGCGATGGCCCGCGAGATCGCGGCGCCGATGTCCGCGATCGACACCATGACCGTGGTCTCCACCGACGGCGCGAGCCAGCTCAGCCGGAACGTCTCGAACGGGGTCCACCAGACCACGCAGATGGTGAAGGACACCACCGGGCTCGACATCATCGCGCTGCTCGGCGACCTGCTGAAGAACGCGGACAAGCCCGGGCAGAACGGGGCAGCGGTCCACAGCTCCGCCACGTCCGACTAGCGCAGGAAGAGGCCGCCACCGGGGATCCGGCGGCGGCCTCTCAGCAGGTCGTCTGCAGGTCGTCTGCTGGACGTCTGCGGGTCGGTCGGGGTGAGGTCAGCGGTACGTCTGCAGCGAGGTTCCCTGCGACGGGACGATGACCTTGCCGAGCGGTGCCAGCGACACCGGGATCAGCTTGAGGTTCGCGATGCCCAGCGGGATGCCGATGATGCTCACGAACATCGGGATGGCCGTGATCACGTGGCCGATGGCGATCCAGATCCCGGCGACCAGCAGCCAGATCACGTTCCCGATCGCGGACCACGCTCCCACGCGCCCGCCCCGGTTCACGATGGTCTGGCCGAACGGCCAGAGCGCGTAGACACCGATCCGGAAGGATGCGATACCGAAGGGGATGGTCACGATCAGCAGGCAGCAGATGACGCCCGCCGCGAAATAGCCGAGGGCGAGCCAGATGCCGCCGAAGAGGAGCCAGATGACGTTCAGGAGTGCGTTCATCCGGCCATTGTTCCCCACCCGGCGCACCCCTCGCACCACCCGGAACGCGTGAGGCCCCCCACCCGGACGGGTAGGGGGCCTCACGGATGCGTGGTGCTAGCGCGGGCGGCGGTCGTTCGACGCCGGGGCGCCGGCCCTGCGGGAGCCTCCGGCGCGGCGGGCGCCCTCGGACCGGGCGCCCTCGGGGCGCGCGGCCGACGACGGTGCGTGGCTGCCCTGGCCACCGGCCGCGGGAGCCCCCGCGGCGGTGCGGCGGACGGCGTCGCCGACGCGCTGGCCCGAGGCCGGACGGCGGCTGCGCGACGTCGTCTCCGAGGCCGTGCGGGGCTCCTCGGTGCGACGACGGGAACCTGTCTTCGCCGCGGCACCGGTGTCGGAGCCGAAGCGGGGTGCCTGCGGCTGGTCCTTGCGGCGCTCGGCGCGGTTGCCCTGGGCTGCCTGCGGATCAGCGCCGACGCGTCCCCGACCGCCACGGCCACCACGGCCACCTGCGGTCGGTGCTGCAGCACCACGGCGGGCGCGCTTGCGCTCGGCGTTCGCACCGGTAGACGTGCCCTCGCCGCGAGCGGCCTCACGGGAGACGAGGAGTGCAGCACGGGTGCGGGGGTCGATCTTCTCTGCGAGGTCCCCGGTCAGGGACAGGACCAGGGGCGAACTCGCCTTCACGTTCTCGAACGCGACGTCGACGCCCGCAGCCTTCATCAGCTTCTGCACCTCGGACTTCTGCTCGGGCAGCGTGATGGTGACCACGGTGCCCGACGAGCCGGCGCGGGCGGTACGGCCCGAACGGTGCAGGTACGCCTTGTGCTCCGTGGGCGGATCCACGTGGACCACGAGCTCGACGTCGTCGACGTGCACGCCGCGCGCGGCGACGTCGGTGGCGACGAGCACGCGCACGTCACCCGAGGAGAACTCCGCGAGGTTACGGTCGCGGGCGTTCTGCGACAGGTTGCCGTGCAGGTCGACGGCGGGGATCCCGGCGTCGGTGAGCGTCTTGGCGAGCTTCCGCGCGTGGTGCTTGGTGCGCATGAAGAGCAGGCGGCGGCCGGAACCGGAGGCGAGCTGGACGATCAGCTGCTTCTTCTGCGTCTGGTCGCCGATCAGCAGCACGTGGTGCTCCATGGTGGTGACCGCGGCCTGCGGGTCGTCGACCGAGTGCGTGACCGGGTTGGTCATGTAGCGGTTGACCACCTTGTCCACGCCGTTGTCCAGCGTCGCCGAGAACAGCAGGCGCTGGCCGTCGGCCGGGGTGGTGTCGAGCAGCTTCTTCACGACGGGGAGGAAGCCGAGGTCCGCCATGTGGTCGGCCTCGTCGAGGATGGTGATCTCCACGGACTCGAGCGTGATCAGCTTCTGCCGCATCAGGTCCTCGAGGCGCCCGGGGCAGGCGATGACGATGTCGACGCCGGCGCGCAGGGCCTTCTCCTGGCGCTGCTGGGAGACTCCGCCGTAGATGACGGTGGTGTTCAGGCCCAGTTCCTTCGCCAGGGGCTCGACCGTGGCGTTGATCTGGGTGGCGAGCTCACGCGTCGGAGCGAGGATCAGGGCCAGCGGGCGTCCGGGCTTGCGGCGGTAGGCCGCCTCCTGCTCGGCGAGGCGCGCGACCATGGGGAGCGCGAAGGCGAGGGTCTTGCCCGAGCCGGTGCGGCCGCGTCCGAGGACATCGCGCCCGGCGAGGGAGTCGGGGAGCGACTTGACCTGGATGGGGAAGGGTTCGGCGATTCCCTGCGCGGCGAGGTTCTCAACCAGCGCTTTGGGCACACCGAGGGCAGCAAAAGTAGTCATGTGAAGTACACGAACTTTCTTCTCATGTTCCCCGGCACCGGTCGGCGCAGGGGTTCGCCGAAGAAGAGTCAGACAGTGTCCACCGCGCTCACGATCGTGCGAGCTGGATGCGGGACAAAAGAATGCGTTCTATCGACGCAGGCTGCGCACTGTACCAAGTGGTGTTGTACTGGGTGGTGCTGTACTGGCTGACGTGGTCAGCCGTGCGCAGGCAAGTCCTTCGACTTTACCAGCAGGCGGGCCGGAATCCCGCATCGCCGTCCCGGCCGACGCCGCTCTCGGGGCCCGGTCCGCGGCCTCCCGTCCGGTTCCCGGGGCCCCGCGGCGACCCGCTGCCGGTAGCCTTGGGGGTGATGGATCCTCAAGTACAGACCCCCGATCAGCCGCACCGCACCCAGCCCGTGTCCTTCGTCCGGCGGGGCTCGCGCCTCCAGGGCAGGCGGCGCGAGGCCTGGGACGAACTGGCCGCGGCCTTCCTCCTGGATGTCCCGCGCGTCCACAACGCCGACACCTCGGTGGCCCCCGGCTTCGTGCTCGACGTCGAGGCCGCTTTCGGCCGGTCCGCGCCGCTCGTCGTCGAGGTCGGGTCGGGACTGGGCGAAGCCATCACCCACGCCGCCGAACTCGACCCGGACCGCGACCACCTGGCCCTCGAGGTGTACCGTCCCGGGCTCGCCCAGACCATGCTGCGCATCAGCCAGAAGGACCTGACGAACGTGCGGACCGCGCAGGTCGACGCGGCGGAGGCCTTCGCGGGGATGATCCCGGCGTCGTTCGTCGCCGAGCTCTGGACCTTCTTCCCCGACCCGTGGCACAAGGCCCGCCACCACAAGCGCCGGCTCGTGAAGGAGGACTACGTGGACCTCGCCGCCCGCGTCATCGCTCCCGGCGGGCTGTTCCGCCTCGCCACCGACTGGTCGAGCTACGCCGTGCAGATGCGCGCCGTCCTCGACGCGCACCCGCACTTCGAGAACCTGCACGACGGCGAGCGCAGCGGCGCGGACAGCCCGCTGACCCAGGTCTGGGAGAGCGGTGTGGAATCGGTGGTCGGCGGCGCGCCGGTGCGTGAAGGCCGCGATCCGGTGAGTACCGGGAACACGGGCGTCAACGAGGGAACGGACATGCTCGGCGGCTGGGCTCCCCGCTTCGAGGGCCGCCCCCTCACCAGCTTCGAGAACAAGGCGATCCAGGCCGGGCGCACGGTGTTCGACCTCGCCTACCGCCGCCGCTGAGCGGCCGCGGGCATCAGGGGGACGCAGGAGTGATGCGCATCTTCGGCCGCCGCAGGACCTCCGCGCGCCGGGCCGGCACGGACCCGATCGACGCCTTCTGGCGCTGGTGGGCCGACGACGGCGAGGACCTCCTGACCGACGCGACCCGGGCCGGGAACTTCGACGCCTACGTCGACGTCATGACGCGGCGCGTGAAGGCGATCGCGCGCGGCCTCGAATGGGAGACCCGGACAGGCACCGACGCCGAGCACACGCTCTGCGTCTCCAGCGGCGGCGACCCGTCGCTGCGTCCGGTGGCCGAGCGCTGGTTCCGGGCATCCCCGCCGCCCAGCCCCCGGTGGGACTTCGTGCCCGCCCGCAGCGCCAAGCCGGACATGCTGGAGTCGGCCATCACCTACCGCGGCCGGACCTTCGACCTCCGGCGGACCCGCGTGCATGCCGCCGTGACCCGCGCCGGCGACGGTTTCATCGTCTCGGTGTACAACCCGGGCTTCGCCGGGCAGTGGGACGACGAGTACGGGCTGTGCGTCCTGCTGCTCGAATGGCTGCTCGGCGAGGACGACGTGGAACGCTGGGTCCGCCGCGTGGACTGCATCGTCCACGACGTGGTGGACAGCATCCCTGCCGCGGAGCTGCCGGCCAGGGTCGCGGACCTCGCCCGCACCCTGCCCGCACCGGACTGGCTCCTGATGCAGGGGGCGCTCACGACGGGCGATCCGATCCTCGTGCGCGCCCTGCGCCCGCTGCGCTGGATCGACCATCCGCGCTTCGACCTCCACACGACGCTGCGGGTCCCGTTCGACGCCGACGAGCAGGGCCTCCCCCGCCCCGCGGCGTTCGACGCCCTCGACGCCCTCGAGGACGCACTCGTGGAAGCTCTCGGGATCCGCGGGATGCTGGTGGCCGCCGAGACGTCCAGGGGCGCGCGGACACTCCACTTCTACTCCGATTCGGAGGACCAGAACGGCAGGGACGTGCTCGACGCCGCGGCCCGCGAGCAGCGCACGGTCACCGCGCGGCACACGCTCGACCCCGGCTGGAAGAAGGTCCGGGACTTCGCCTGACCGCGCACACCGGCGGCCTCCGGCGTGGCCCGGGGTGCGGACCGCCGGGGACGCGCGGCAGTTGTTCCCCGTCTACGGTCCCTCCCGGCGGGCATGTCCGATCCTGCCCACCGGGAGGGGCCGCAGGATGGGCTGTGGGTCACGGGCGTGCGCGGGCCGGCAACGTCAGCGGGCCATCACGCAACCGGTGCGCTACCGGCCCCGTCGGTACGCGAGCGGCAGCGTCAGAACGACGACGACGGCAGGTCCCGCTCGCCGTCCCGGATCGCGGTGACGATGCGCTCGGCGACCGCCACCGGGTCCTTCCCCCGGGGCAGCTTCGGGGCCTCGCCCGCGATCGGCCGGGTGGCCAGGCCGGTCTCGGTGTGCGGCGGACGGACGTCGAGGATGCGCACGCCCTGCCGGCGCAGTTCCAGCGTCAGCGCCTTCCCGTACGCGCTGAGTCCTGCCTTCGTCGCCGAGTACGCGGCCATGCCCGCCGTCGGGCTCTCCGCCACGACGGCGCTGATCTGCGCCACGAAGGAATCCCTGGCGAGCCTCGGCCCGACCTCGCGCATGAGGCGCATGTAGCCGAGCAGGTTCACGAGCATGAGTTCGTCGAGGGTGTCGTCGTCGACCTCCATGGCCGATCCGAAGGCGACGACGCCGGCGGCGAACACGACACCGTTGAGCTCCCGTCCGTAGACGGCCGCAGCGATGTCGGCGGGCCCCGACGGTCTGCTGAGATCCGCGGCGACGGATCCGACGACGGCGTCCCCGAGCTCGTCGGCGAGGTTCGCCAGCTTCTCCCGGGAGCGGCCGGACAGCGTCAGCCTGGCGCCCTGGGCCGCGAGCTGCCGGGACAGTTCGGCCCCGAGGACCCCGGTGGCGCCGACGACGAGGACGTGGGAACCGCTCAGCTCAGTCATGGCCAGAGTCTAGCAACGCGTTCTCCGCTCCCCCGCCGGTCCGTGACGCGAGATCGGGCCGGCGGGGGAGGCGGCCAGGTCTCGCCGGCCGCGGAGGGACGACGCCGGTCCGGTCAGTGCGGTGCGGGCGGGTAGCGCCGTGCGTTCCTCCGCTTGAGGTCCTCGAGCTCCTGCTGGGTCGCCGCTTCGGCCTCGAGTTCCTCGAAGGCCCGCTGCAGGCGCGGGGAGGACGGGTCGGTCCAGGACAGCTCCTCGCGCGCCTGCGCCTGGGCCTCGAAGCGCCGCACCTCGAGTTCGGCGCTGCGGCGTGCGGCGTCGATCGCGGCCGCCTCCCGCGAGGACGAGGCGAGCGCGTCATGGACGCCGATGGCGGCCTGCGCTGCAGCGCGCCGGGCCAGCATGGCGTCGTACTCCATGGCGCTCTGCTGCACGTGCTGTTCGAGCCGACGGACGTCCTGCTGCAGCCTGCGGGACTGCTCCTCCGCCTCGCGGAGCTGCCGGGTGAGCGTGTCCAGGCGTCGTCGCGCCGTCATCGACTCGCGGATCGCGGCGCGGGCGGCGTCGTCGTCCCCGCGCTGGACGGCGGCCGCGGCGGCCGCCTCGACCCGGTTCAGGTAGGCGGCGGCGTCATTGGCGGCGAGGCCCACGCGGTGATGGTGCGCCGCGACGTCGGCGGCCCCGCGGCGCGCCTGGTCCAGCAGCGCGTGCTGCGCCGACTGGGCGCTCCGGGCCTGGACCCTGGGGTCCTGCTTCCCTTCGGCCGCGGCGTTCCGGTTGGCCTGCACGATGCGCGTGATGCGTCGTTTGATCGACATTGCTCGGACCCCCGGCTGCTGGTTGTGGTGTGGCTACCTGGTCGAACCTCTCACCACGTCTGCCGGTTCCCGTAGGTGTCCCGCCAGGTCCCCATGGCCGAGATCTCGGTGCGCAGGCGGGTGGTGGCACGCTCGAGCTGGAGCGTGTCGATGGACCGCGAGGTCTGCAGGAGGCATCGGCGCAGGTCGGCGGATAGTTCGTCGAGGGCGTGCGCCTGGGTGGAGAGGTCCCTGGTCCATTCCTGCTTGAGCGCGCGGTTGGGTTCCCGGTCCGCGGCCCGCAGCAGATTCTCGAGGGAAGCCGCCGCCTGGTCGATCTCCGCGGCGGCCCGCGGCAGGTCGCCGACCGGGCGGCCCTGGGCGGTCGCCTCCGACAGGGCGAGGTGCGTGGCGCGCGAGGACCGGGCGAGGTTGCCGATCAGGCGTGCGGGTTCCCGGGTCAGGGCATCCGGGGAATAGGCGCGGGCGGCCAGCAGGCCGCGGTCCCTGGTCCGCTCGATGATGCGCGAGTTCCTGACCCTCCGCACGACCACCCAGCCGGCGACCCCGGTCCCGGCGCCGAGGGCGAGGAGCACCCCGAGGCCGATGGCGAAGGCTTCGACGAGCTCCTCAAGCATGATGGTGCTCCGGGATGTGGTTCATCCGTCTAGTCTGCCCGCCTCCCCTGACAAATTCCACCCGTCGAAGGGCCCTCGATCACCGACGGGCAGGGGGAGGGACGCCGGGAAGACGCCACACCCCGACGCCCGGCCCGCGGCCCGACACCACGAGCGCGTCCGCCGTCTCCTCCGCCGACGCCCCCGGCAGGCCCAGGTCGATCGCCTGGGCCGCGGTCCACGGGGCGGGCAGCAGGTCGGGCGGCACCCGGACGGCGTCGTAGTCAGCCCGGGCCGCCGCGACCACGAGGCATTCCTCCTCGTGCTCGCGTACGAACACGACGACGTCGGGCGTCGCGGCCAGCCAGCGCACCGCACCCTCCCGCAGCGCCGGGGAGGCGCGTCGGAGCGCCGCCAGGTCCGCGATCAGGGTGCGCACGTCGGCGGGCCGGCGGTCCGGGGTGTCCCACGGCATGGGTGTCCGGGCGTCCTCGCCGTTCGTGCCCCGCAGGCCGAACTCGTCACCGGCGAAGAGCGTGGGCAGGCCGGGCAGCAGGAAGGCGAGGGCGAGTCCGACGGCGGCGCCGCCGTCGACCATCACCGTGGCGGCACGCGCGGTGTCGTGGGTGTTCAGCGCCGTCATGTTCTGCGAGCGGACGCGCCACGAGAACCCGGAGGACAGGGCCGTGTGGGTGGCGACGAGGTCGCCGCCGTCGATCCGGGGTACGCCGGGCGCGGGCGTGCCGAAGAAGTTGACGCCCGCCGCCGCCCGGTCCCCGCGGGCCAGCCACTGCCAGAGCGGGCGCGTGAAGTTCGAGTAGGTCATGCCGCCGTCCCAGGTCCGCCCGGACAGGTCGTCGGTGGCGTCGCCCGTGGATTCGGCGAGCAGCATCAGCCCGGGCCGGACGCCGTCCATGGTGCCGCGGATGAGCGCGGCGACCTCCCGGTTGAGGTCCACGCGCCCGTGCCGTCCGGTCATGTTGGCGACGTCGATGCGCCAGCCGTCGAGGTTGTAGGGCGGGAGCAGCCATCTGGCCACCGCCGACTCCGGACCCTCGACGAAGCGGCGGCGCAGTCCCGGCGAGGACCAGTCGAGTTTCGGGAGGCTGGGGACGCCGAACCAGCTGGCGTACTCCGTGCCGTCCTCACTGAAGTAGTAGAAGCCGGCCTCCTCGCAGGTCGGATCGGCGGAGGCCTTCCGGAACCAGTCGTGGGCGTCGCCGGTGTGGTTGACGGTGAGGTCCCCGAGCACCGCGATGCCGCGGGCGTGGGCGGCCTCGACGAGCCGGACGAGGGCGGCGTCACCGCCCAGGAGCGGGTCCACCTCGTCGAACGTCGAGGCGTCGTACCGGTGGTTGGACCGCGCGGGGAAGAAGGGCGTGAGGTACAGGACCGTCGCGCCCAGCGCCTGGATGTGGTCGAGGCGGTCGGTGATGCCGTCGAGGTCTCCCCCGTACACCTGCCGGGGCGTCAGCTCACCGCGCGGCTGCACCGGTTCGTCCCAGGGGCAGCCGACGGCCCAATCCGGGAGGGCGTCGAGGGGCGTGGCGGAGGAGGACCGGGCGTACCGGTCGGGGAAGACCTGGTAGATCACGGCGTCGCGCGCCCACGGCGCGGGTGCCGGGCGGCAGTCGAGGCGGAAGTCGTCGCGGTCGGGGGTGTCCCGGCGGGACGTGCCGACGGCGTTGAGCCACCGCTGGGCAGGCCCGTGCGGCGTCGGCAGCTCCAGCAGGAACCGGTAGCGGAGCGTGGGGTTGACGGCGGTGACGTGCGCCTCCCAGCAGGCCCACGCGCCGTCGTCCCCGGCACCGGTGAGGAGCCGCGCCTCGTCGTAGTGCCCCTCGCCGTCGCGGATCGACCGGACGAACACCCGTCCGGGTGTCCCCCACCGGATGGGGACCCGCACGCGCACCACGAGGGTGTCGCCCACTCCCGGCGACTGCTCGGGCACGTACAGGGGCGAGCCGTCGTGGTGGGGTGCGAGGAACGGGTCCTGCACGGGTCAGCCCTTGACGGAGCCGGAGACGAGACCGGTGGTGATGTACTTCTGCAGGAAGAGGAACAGGGCCATGACCGGCACGGCCGCGAGCACCGCGCCCGCGGCGAAGACGCCCCAGTTCTCGGACCGCTGCTGCGCCACGTAGGAGTACAGGCCCACGGCGAGGGTCTGCGAGTCGGGATCCGTCAGCACCACGCTGGCGATCACGAATTCGCTGCTCAGGCCGATGAACGCGAGGAGCCCGACGACCGCGAGGATGGGCGTGACGAGCGGCAGGATGATCGTGAAGAACACCTGCACGTGGCTGGCGCCGTCGATGCGGGCGGCTTCGTCGAGGGACTTCGGGACCGTGTTGAAGAACCCGTACATGAGGTACGTGTTCACGCCCAGCGCTCCGCCCAGGTAGACCATGATCAGGCCGAGCTGGCTGCCGAGGCCCAGCCACGGGACCACGTCGGTGATGGCGTTCAGGAGCAGGAAGATGGCGACGACGGCGAGCAGCTGCGGGAACATCTGCAGGATCAGCAGCGAGAGCAGGCTCACGCGGCGGCCCTTGAAACGCATGCGGCTGAACGCATAGGCCGCGAGGGCGCCGAGGAACACGGTGGCCGCGGAGGTCACCACGCCGATGATCATCGTGTTCATGAACCACCGCCCGAAGGGCCTGCTCGGGTTGTCGAACAGCGCCTCGAAGTTGCCGGTGTCGAACCGGCTGAACAGGACGTTGGAGCCGGCCATGGTGCCGCTGGAGTTCAGGGCGGCGGAGAGCACGTAGAGCAGCGGGAACACGGCGAAGAGCGTGGTCACGACGCCGACGACGTGGCGCCAGCCCTTGTGCCTGAACCACTGGCCGAACGTGCGCTTGCGCTGCTCGGGGATACGGCGGGACCCGCCCGCGTCCGGCTGGACGGGGGCGGCTGCCTGGGGATCGGTGAACGTGGTCATCAGTTGATGTCCTCCAGAGCCTTGGTCTGCCGGAAGCTGATGGCGGAGATCACGGCGACGATGATGAAGATGATGATGGACAGGGCGCTGGCGAGGCCGTAGTCGCGGCCCACACCGGTGCCGAACGCGATCTCGTAGACCATCGTGATCAGGATGTCGGTGTGGCCGATGTTCGCCGTGGTGCCCGAGAACCGGGGCCCGCCGTCGGTGAGCATGTAGATGACGTTGAAGTTGTTGAAGTTGAACGCGAAGCTGGCGATCAGCAGCGGCGCGACCGAGACCAGCAGCAGGGGCAGCTTGATGGCGGTGAACGTGCGCCACGCGGTCGCCCCGTCCATGCGGGCGGCCTCGTTGACCTCCTCGGGCAGCGACTGCAGGGCGCCGGTGCACACCAGGAACATGTACGGGAAGCCGAGCCAGAGGTTCACGATCAGCACGCTGACCTTGGCGAGCAGCGGGTCCGTCAGCCACGGGATGTCCGCGCCCCCGAAGAAGGTGTTGTTGACGAATCCGAACTCGGGGTTGAGCAGGCCCGACCACACGAGGCCGGCGAGGAAGGCGGGGAAGGCGTACGGCAGGATCATCAGGATGCGGTAGATCCGCTTGCCGCGCAGGTCCGGCAGGTTGAACGCGTTCGCGAGGAACAGGCCGAGCGCGAACGTGGACAGGACGGAGACGATCGCGAAGGTGAAGGTCCACAGGACCACCTGCAGCAGTGGGCCGCGGATGTTGTCGTCCGAGAACGCCTTCACGAAGTTGTCGAAGCCCACGTTGATCTTCCAGCCGGTGCTCAGCTGCTCGCCGTCCGAGGACCGGAAGGAGCCCTCGCCCGTGTCGGAGTAGGTGGTCCCCGTCTCGAGGTCGGTGAAGGTGCTCGAGGCCTCGTCGTAGCTCAGCGACGGGCGGTAGACATAGGCGTTCGAGCCGTCGCTGGTCTTGAGGCTGCCGTCCTCCGGGTCGTCGGAGAACGGGACGGTGACCGCCAGGATGTCCGCCTGGTTCGCGAGGACCTCGCCGAACTGCAGCGTGCGGTAGCCGTCGAGCTCCACGCCCTTGCCGGTGCCGTCGGTGACGGCCTCCCCTGCCTCCTCGAGCGGCACGTCGGTGGTGCCCACGGACACCCCGCCGTCGGGGTCGGTGGCGAGGAGGTGGAACTCGCCGTCGCGCTCGAGGACGGAGATCCGGTAGGCGGGCGAGTCCGGGACCCGCTGCTGCGCCGAGAGCTGGATCGCGTTCACGGCGTCGGCCTTGGTGCTGTTGTGGCCGTCGCCGTAGTTGGTGAACGCGACGTAGCCGCTGTAGATCATGACGAACACCTGGAAGATCACCAGGAAGAAGATGCCGGGGGCCAGGTACTTCGCGGGCAGGCCGCCCCTGCGCAGGTAGATCCAGTTGATGAAGACCGTCACGGCGGCGCCGACGACGAGGATCACCCATTTCTCCTGCAGGAAGAGCGTGATGAGGACGTAGACCGCGAAGGCATCCACGAGGGCGAGCAGCACGATCTTCGCGAGCAGGCCGAGGGTCGAATCGGAGCGGACGGCAGTCTTCTTGGGAGGACGCGTTGCGGCCGGGCCGGGAGGGGCCGATGTGAGCATGGCGGAGGCTTTCGGTGATCGGCGCGGAAGGCCGCTGCTGTGATGCCGCCACCTCGATAGGGGTGGCGAGGAAAAGGGTGGCGCCCGTCGCCGGGGCGACGGGCGCCAGTGGTACTGCGTTACTGCGTTACTGCGTTACTGCGTTACTGCGTTACTGCGTTACTGCGTTACTGCGTTGCTGCGTCACTGCGGGTACTACTGTTCGGCGATCTTCGCCTCGATGTTGCTCACCATGGTGGTCCAGGCTGCGGCGGGGTCGCCGCTGCCCTTGATCAGCGCGAGCTCGGTCCCTCCCCAGTCGGCCCAGACGGCCTGCATCTCGGGCAGTGCGGGCATCGGGACGCCGTTGGCGCCGATCTCACCGAACGCGGCGACGATGGGGTCGGACGCTGCCTTGTCGAAGCTGGCCTTGAGGGCCGGCGGGCGGCCTCCGACGTCGTACATCGCATCCTGTGCGGCTTCGGTGCTCAGGTAGTTCACGGCGAACTCGTTCGCCGCGAGGGCGTTGGCGCTCTTCGAGGAGATGAAGAAGCCGTTGACGCCGATGAACGGCTGGGCGTCCTGGTCGCCGACCGTGGGGAGCTTGTCGACGGCGAGGTTCAGGCCGGCGGCCTGCGCGTCGGGGACGTTCCACGGACCGGTCAGGAAGTAGGGCGACTCGCCCGCGTTGAACTTCTCCTTGGCGATGTCACCCGTGATGTTCGAGTTGATGATCTTCGATCCGGTGTCGCCCCACTCCACGAGCTTCTTGGCGAATTCCACGCCGTTCGGCTCGCCGAGCAGCAGTTCGTCGGCGTTGTAGCTGCCGTCCTCGTTCTGCCCGAACACCGGCACGCCCATCGAGGTCTGCAGCGGGTACAGGTGGTAGGGGTCGCCCTGCTTGGGATCCATGCCCACCAGGAACGGATAGGTCGCTTTCCCCTCGGCGACCGCGGCCTCGCCGTTGGCGATGACCTCGTCGAAGGTGCCGGCGGCCTCGGGGACGAGGTCCGTGTTGCGCAGCAGCGCGATGTTCTCCAGCGCGTAGGGCACGCCGTAGACGTTGCCGTCATAGGTCATGGCCTGGACGGCGGACTCCTGGAACTCGGAGGCCTTGTCGCCGAGCTCCACGGGGGCGACGACGCCGTTCTGCACGAAGGTGCCCAGCCAGTCGTGGGGGCCCACGATCAGGTCGGGTCCCTTGCCGGTGGGCACCTGGGTGATGAAGTCGTCGCGGACGGCGGCGAAGTCCTTGACCGCGAGCTTGACCTCGATGCCGGTGTCCTCCTTGAAGGACTTGGTGATCTCCTCGAGGGCGGGGGCGCGCTCGGCGTCGACCCACATGGTGAGGGTGGTGGCGCCACCCTCGGCGAGGTTCGGGGCGGCGGAGCTGGAGCTGGCGGAGGAGGACTCGGAGGCCCCTCCACCGCAGGCCGTGAGGGCCAGGACGGCCACCGACACGACGCCGGTGATCAGAGCGTGCCGACGGGTCGGCTGGGTGGATCGCACCTTCATTGGTGAACCTTTCATGAGCGGCTTCTGTCGATCTCCCGGACGAGGCACGGGGCTTCGCGGGCCGGGAGACGTGGGTGTCGCAGCCGCTCCCAATCGGAGGCGACGGTGACCCGAGTCACAACTGTAAACGCTTGCATCGGGTTTGCCCAACGCAGGATGCCCGACGCGCCGGTACCCGAGGAAAGACGCAAGATCAAGGCACTTCCTGCTGAAAGCGCTTCCACAATCCGGTCGGATGCGGTCTAGGATGATGCGCATGTCTGAGATCGCCCGCCTCCTGCACGGCGAGGACCTGTCCTCCCCCGATGCCTTCCATGCACCGCTCCACGCCCCCTCCGAGGGCGACCAGTGGTGGCGTTCGTCCGTCATCTACCAGGTGTACCCGCGGTCCTTCCGCGACTCGAACGGCGACGGCATGGGCGACCTCCCGGGCATCACGGCGGAGCTCGACCACCTCGCCGAGCTCAGCATCGACGCGCTCTGGCTCTCGCCGTTCTTCACCTCGCCCCAGCGCGACGGCGGCTACGACGTCGCCGACTACTGCGACGTCGACCCCCTGTTCGGCACGCTCGCCGACTTCGATGCGCTCGTGGCGCGCGCCGACCGCCTGGGCGTCCGCGTGATCGTCGACCTCGTCCCCAACCACTGCTCCAGCGAGCACGTGCTCTTCCGGGCCGCCCTCGCGGCTCCCGCGGGCTCCGCGGAACGCGCGATGTTCATCTTCCGGGACGGCCGGGGCACCGACGGCAGCGAGCCGCCCAACAACTGGCAGTCGCACTTCGGCGGGCCGGCCTGGACCCGCGTCATCGACGCCGACGGTACGGCGGGCCAGTGGTACCTCCACCTCTTCGACTCCTCGCAGCCCGACTTCAACTGGGACAATCCCGCGGTGCGGGCCGAGTTCGAGAGGGTCCTGCGCTTCTGGCTCGACCGCGGCGTCGGCGGTTTCCGCGTCGACGTGGCCCACGCCCTCATCAAGGCCGAGGGGCTGCCGGACTGGGGCGGACGCGCCGACGGCGGATCCTCCGAGGGCTTCCCCGGCTGGGAGGCGCCCATGTTCGGCCAGGAGGAGATCCACGACATCTACCGGCAGTGGCGGGCCATCCTCGCCGAGTACGACGGCGAGCGCATCCTGTGCGCGGAGGCCTCGATCGACCCCCTGCCGCGGCTCACGAACTGGGTCCGCTCCGACCAGATGCACCAGGCGTTCAACTTCGCCTACCTCCACCACCCGTGGAACGCGCACGGTCTCCGGCACGTCATCTCCTCCTCCCTCACCGCGTTCGACGCCGTGGATGCTCCCACCACCTGGGTACTCAGCAACCACGACGTCGTCCGGCACGCCAGCCGCTTCGGGCTGACGGACGGCCCGCCGCGTGGCGGCGACGGCATCGGCCGCTCGGACGCACAGCCCGACACAGCGACCGGCCTCGCCCGCGCCCGCGCCGCGTCGCTCGCCATGTTCGCGTTGCCCGGCGGGATCTACCTCTACCAGGGCGAGGAACTCGGCCTGCCCGACCACACGGCGATGCCCGACGACGCCCGGCAGGACCCGACCTTCGTCCGCACGGCCGGTGAGAGGATCGGCCGCGACGGCTGCCGCGTCCCCCTCCCCTGGCAGGCGGCGGCGCCGGCGTTCGGATTCGTCGACGCCGAGGCGCCCGCGACACCGTGGCTGCCGCAGCCCGAGGGCTGGGCGGAGTACGCCCGCGACGTGCAGTCCGCCGACCCCGAGTCCACCCTCTCGCTGTACCGGACGGCCCTGCAGCTGCGCCGGGACCTGCGCCTCGGCGCCGGGTCGCTCAGCTGGTCCCGGGACTTCGAGGCGTCCGACGTCGTCGCGTTCCGCAACGGGGAGGTGCTGGTGATGCTGAACATGGGCGAGTTCGCCGCTCCCCTGCCGGAGGGCACCGTCATCGCCACCAGCACGCCGGGCTCCGTGACGGACGGCATGCTCGCCCCCGACGCCTGCGTGTGGCTGATGGCCTCCGCCGGGTAGGAGATCCGCGCAGGATCCGCAATGATCGGACGGGGGCACCCTGCTGGGTGTCCCCGTCACCGCTGACCACGCGGGAAGGGGGAACCATGGCCGGCATCAAGGACGTCGCCCAGCTGGCCGGCGTGTCCACCGCCACGGTCTCCCGGGCCCTCAGCGGCAACGGCCGCGTCTCCGAGCGGGCGCGCGCACGCGTCCTGCAGGCGGCCAGGGAGCTCGACTTCGTCGTCAGCTCGACGGCCTCCTCCCTGGCATCCGGACGGCACCGCAACATCGGCGTCGTCGTCCCGTCGGTCGCCCGCTGGTACTACTCCCAGATCGTGGACAGCCTGGCGGCGTCGCTCCTCACTGCCGGCTACGACCTCACGCTCTACAACCTCAACGAGGACGCCGGTCTCCGCGACCGCGTCCTGTCCGAGTTCCTGCTGCGGCAGCGCTGCGACGGCGTCATCCCGGTCTCCCTCGAACTGAGCCGGGAGGAACTGGGGCAGCTCCTCGCCGTCGGCAAGCCCGTCGTCGGGATCGGCGGCCCGCTCCCCGGCGCGGAGACCTACAGCGTCAACGACCGCGAGATCGCCGAACTCGCCACCGAGCACCTCATCAGCCTCGGGCATCGGCGCATCGCCCACATCGGCGGGTCCGACGCCTTCGAGAACGACTTCCGGATCGCCGGTACACGGCGCCACGGCTACGAATCGGCGATGGCCGCGGCGGGCCTGGAGATCCTCGACTCCTGGCGCGTGGACGCCGACTTCACCATCCAGGGCGCGCACAGCCAGGCGAAGCAGCTCCTCGGCTACCCGCGGGACACCCCGACCGCCGTCTTCTGCGCGTCGGACGAGATGGCCATCGGCGCCATCCTGGCCGCCCGCGAACTGGGCCTCCGCGTCCCCGAGGACGTCTCGGTGATCGGTATCGACGGGCACGAGCTCGGCGAGGCGCTCGGCCTGACCACCGTGGCCCAGTTCCCCCGGCAGCAGGGCAAGCGGGCCGTCGAGCGCCTGCTGCAGATCCTGCAGGATCCTGGCGCCTACCGCCCCACGAACCACTCCGCCCGGACCGCCCTGATCATCCGGTCGAGCACCGCCGCCCCGGCGGCCTGACGCCCCGGTACCGTTCCCTGGGACGTCCGGCCCCGGCGGTGCGTGTCGACCTCCGACGCGCCGGCCGGTCCCGCCCGGTCCGCGCCGAAATCCCGCACTCCCGCCGGGAACCGGAAGGGCCCGGCACCCCGTGAGGGATGCCGGGCCCCGGTGGGCGCGGACTACCGCGCCTCGAACACCGCCACCGTGCGGGCAGGGACCGTGAAGGTCCCGTCCTCGGTGGCCGCGGCCTGGCGGACGACGTCGTCGCTCCCCGCCGCCTGGACGGCGTGCAGCGCGAAGCCCGTGCCGGCGGCGGCCGGGACGCGCTGGCTGGTGGGTTCGTCGGAGGCGTTGAAGACCACCACGATGCCCTTCCGCCCGGGATCGACGTCGGGACCGACGGTGTCGTCGAGGTGCATCACGATCACGCCGGGCGCCTGGTCGGGACCACTGCCCGGGAAGGACAGCTTCTGCTGGACGAGCCCGGCCGTGCCGAGGCTGAACAGCGGGCTGCCCTGCCGGACCTGCAGCAGCTCCTGCGCCTGCTCGCTCGCCGCCTCGATGTCCGCCGGCGACGGCTTGAGCGCCGGGTCGGCCAGCAGCGGCTGCATGAACGCGTACTTGCCCTCGTTGTCCGCACGCGGCGGCAGGCCCCGGCCGAAGCCGTTGTCCGTGCCCGTGTGGTCGAGGATGTTGAACCAGTCGCCGGAGTCGTAGCTGTTGCGATCCAGCGACTTGCTGCGCAGCGCCTCGCCACCGGCGTGCCAGAAGGAGACTCCCTGGCCCAGTGCCGTGGTGGAGAGCGCCAGGGTCTGCATCCTCACGCGGTCGGCCATCGGGGTGTCGGACGGCAGCTTGAACGCGAGCGCGTCGAAGAGCGTCTCGTTGTCGTGCGCCTCGACGTAGGTGATGCTCTCCTGCGGGTCGGCGGCGTACCCGGTCGGCGAGCCGTTGTAGTCGACGTCGGCGCCCGTCACCTGCCGGCCGGTGCGGTCGGTGAACACGTAGTCCTTCAGGTTGCCGGTCAGCCCCACCCGGATCTGGTCCTGCGACAGCAGCAGCTCGGCACGCTGTTGGGCCTCGGTGCCGTTGCCGGCGACGCCGTTCGGGTCGGTCAGCAGCCCGGAGGCGAAGCCCTGGATCCGCGGGTCGTCGTCGAAGGGTCCGCCGCCGCGCACCGCGTCGCGGAGCCGGTCGTTGAACGTGCCGATGCCGGTACCGGCCATGTTGGCCTGCGTGGCCTGGACGAACCGGGCGTTGTCGGCGACCTCCCCGAAGTTCCAGCCCTCGCCGTAGAGGTAGATGGACGTGCCGTCCACGCCGTCGCGCTTGAGCGTCAGCTTGTCGAGGGCGGCGCGGACGTCGAGGATGTTCTGCTTGGAGTGGTGCCCCATGAGGTCGAACCGGAAGCCGTCGAGCTTGTAGGTGCGGGCGAGCGTCACGATCGAGTCGACCATCAGCTTGCCCATCATGGTGTGCTCGGTCGCCGTGTTCGGGCAGCACGTCGAGGTCTCGACGGCGCCCGACTCCGGGTTGAGGCGGTGGTAGTAGCCGGGCACGATCCGGTCGAGGTTGTTCTCCGACGACTGGCCGGCGCCCGCGGTGTGGTTGTAGACGATGTCCTGGACCACGCGCAGGCCCGATTCGTTCAGCGAGGCGACCATGCCGCGGAACTCGCGGATCCGGGTGGCGTCCGCGGGGTTCGTCGAATAGGAGCCCTCGGGCGTCGTGTAGTGCAGCGGGTCGTAGCCCCAGTTGAAGCCGTCCCGGGCGGCGACGTCGGTGACGCACTCCTGCTGCCCGGTGCTGTCGGGGGCGAACGCCTCGAGGTCGCAGTCGGGTCCGGCCTGCCGCGCCCGGTCCTCCTCGATGGTGCCGATGTCGTTCACGGGCAGGAGGTGGATGGCGTTGAGCCCGTTGTCCGCGAGCTCCGAGAGCCGCTGCATGCCGACGCTGTCCGGCCGGCTGAACGCCGCATAGGTGCCGCGCTCGGCCTCGGGCACGGTGGTGTCGGTGATCGAGAAGTCGCGCACGTGGAGTTCGTAGACGGACAGCTCCTCGGGCCGCTCGAGGGCCGGTTTCGCCAGGCGCGACCACGACGACGGCATGAGTGCCGGATCCGTGAGGTCCACGAACAGGGAACGCTCCGAGTTCGTGGAGAGCCCGACGCTGTAGGGGTCGGTCACGCGGTTGTGTTCCACGGCGCCGGTCTCCGGGACGAAGACCTCGACGTCGTAGAGGTAGTACGCGCCGTTCCAGTCCTTCTCGCCGTCGACGCTCCAGATGCCGTCCTTGCCCGCCCGCAGGGAGCGCGTGGCGATCGGGTCCCCGCCCGAGCCGTCGCGGAAGACCTGCACGGAGACGCTGCGCGCCGTCGGGGCCCAGAGGTCGAGGTGCGGCTTCCTGCCCTTCCAGCTGAGGCCGAGCTGCTGGCGCGCGGCCCCCGCGTAGAGATCGTCGAGCACGCCGGGCACCTGGACGCCCGTGGTCGCCAGGAGTTCTCCCTCCGGCGAGACCGCGGCGAGGAGCAGCTGTCCCTTGAGCAGGTCCCCGGCCTTCCGGGCGTCCTTCCTGTCGAGCGTCACGGTTGCGAGGTCGGCCAGGTGCGGGTAACGGGCCGCGAGATCGGCGGGCAGCGCCTCGCCGCCGCGCTGCAGGTCGATGTAGGTGCCGCCCGTGACGCTCGTGTCGTCGGCGACGAGGCCACCCTCCGGGGCGGAGTAGAGCCGGAAGCGGGCATCGGCCGGCACCTCCGCGCCCCAGGCGAGGGTGTCCTCGGTGAGCCAGTGCGCCGCCGTCGACCCCGTGGGCGCCTGGGGGGCGTCGCTGGAGATGACGTGCGTGCGGTGGTTGTAGGTGAAGGTCACCGGGCCGCCCGGAGCCTGCAGCGCCAGGTTCGCGCCACCGGCGGCACCGTCGGCGCCGTAGTTCTCACCCCAGGACTCGTTCAGCGCCACCTTGTACTCGTAGGACCCGGCGGGGACGTCGAAGGTGGCCGACCAGGTGTCCGGCGAGCCATCCACGGGGGCGAGCCTCGTGGCTGCGCACTCCGGCTGCCAGTCGTCCGGGCAGCCGATCTCCGCTTGCAGGGAGCCCACGAGGGCGACGGTGCCCGGCGGGGTCGTGTGGTCGGCCAGCGCGGGGGCGGGCATAAGGGTCGCGAGGAGCGGCGCGGTCAGGACGACGGCGGCCAGCCGGGAGCGGCGCCGAAGGGCTGGTCTCCCGCCGGTCCGGCCCGTATCCGTGGTGTTCAGGGTCATGGTGGTCCTTCCCCGGCCGTGCGTCGCTGCAGGCCGGACTGGGGGTGGATACCCCGACCCTAGGGATGCCGCGCGCCGACCGTCAAGAAGTTTTCGAAACTTTCACGCAATCTTTCTGGGCGCGTTGCGGGCCTGCGCTAGATTGGGGCCATGACTCCCGGCAAGCGTAACGAGCGGCCGCGCCTGGACGACGTCGCCCGCACCGCCGGTGTGAGCGTCCCCACCGTCTCGCGTGTCCTGAACGGCAAGGGCGGCGCCTCGCAGGAGACCCGGCAGGCTGTCCTCGCGGCGATGGACAGCCTGGGCTACGAGCGGCCCGGACGGACGGCAGGACGCTCCAAGGGGCAGATCGGCGTCGTGGTCCCGGACCTCGTGAATCCGATCTTCCCGGCCTTCGCCGGCGCCATCGCGGCCCTGCTGGCACCCAACGACTACATCCCCGCCCTGTGCACCCTGCCCGGCGGGGGCATCACCGAGGACGAGTACGTCGCCCTCATGCTGGACCAGGGCGTCAGCGGCATCATCTTCGTCTGCGCCGCGCACTCCGACGGCCGGGCGAGCGTGGAGCGCTACCGGCGCCTGCGCGGCCGCGTGCCGTTCGTCCTCGTCAACGGGGCGAGGCCCGAGATCGACGCGCCGTCCGTCTCGAACGACGACGCCACCGCCATCCGGACGGCGGTCCGTCACCTCGTGGCGCAGGGACACCAGCGCGTGGGCTTCGCCACCGGACCCGACCGCTTCATCCCGAGCCGCCGCAAGCTGGAGGGTTTCCGCTCCGGGCTCACGCAGTTCCTCGGGGACGACGACGCCGGGCCGCACATCGCGACGAGCATGTTCACCATCGAGGGCGGGCAGAGCGCGGCGAACGAACTCATCGACAGCGGCCATACCGCGATCGTCTGCGCCTCGGACGTCATGGCCCTCGGCGCCGTCCGCGCCGCGCAGACCCGCGGCCTGCGGGTGCCGGAGGACATCTCGGTGGTCGGTTTCGACGACTCCCCGCTCATGGCCTTCACCGATCCACCGCTGACGACCCTGCGGCAGAACGTCGCGGCGATGGCGGAGGCGGCCGTCCACGCCCTGGTCACGGAGCTGGACGGCGACCGGGTGACGCGGAACGAGATCCTGTTCCAGTCGGACCTCGTGGTCCGCGGTTCCACCGGGGCGGGACCCGCGGTGCGGACCGCCCCCTAGCCCTACGGGGCCCGCGTGTACGCCTGGTTCGCGGTGCGCGCCGGCTCGGGGCGCCACACCATCAGGGCCTGGCTGCGGGCGCGTGGTCGCTGCCCCCGGACGAGGGTGACGACGTCCCCCGCGAGACCGGCCGCGAACACCCGGCTCGACTCGGCGTGGACGCGGCGGGCGGCCAGTTCGGAGGACAGTTCGGCGACGCGCGACTGCAGGGCCGCCACCTGGTTCTCGAGGTCGAGGATCCGCCGGATACCCTCCAGCGATACGCCCTCCTGGGACAGCCGCTGGACCTCGCGCAGGGTACTGACGTCCTTCTGGGAGTAGCGGCGTGCCCGGCCCGGCGCCCGGCTGGGCGTCACGAGGCCGAGCCGGTCGTACTGGCGGAGCGTCTGCGGGTGCATGTCCGCGAGCTCGGCCGCCACCGAGATGACGTAGATGGGCAAGGTGTAGTCCATGGCAGGCCTCCTTCCGTTGCCGATACTCCCGGGTACTGCTCGAATACAGGTCTCGAACGGCCTGCTACAGGCGCGCCTTCGCGGCCAGGCCCGCCCGCGGATCCGCATCCTGCGTGGCGGCCCGGAACGTCTCCACGGCGGCTTCCGCCTCCTTGGACAGGTTCTGCGGAACGACGACGTCGACGGTCACCAGCAGATCGCCGGTCGCCTTCGACGTCTTCACGCCCCGGCCCTTCAGCCGGAGCGTCCGGCCCGACGGCGTGCCGGCGGGCACCCGCATCGTGACCATCTCGCCGGAGAGGGTCGGCACCTGGATCTCGGCACCGAGCGCCGCCTCCGGGAAGCTGACGGGCACATGCACCCGGATGTTGTCGCCGTCGCGCTTGAAGAGCGGATGCTCCTTCACGCTGACGCTGACCATCAGGTCACCGGGCCCGGCCTGGCCCGGCTGGCCCTTGCCCTTGACCCGGACCTTCTGGCCGTCGCGGATACCGGCCGGGATCCGGACGTCGATCTGCTCCCCGGAGGGTTCGCGCAGCCCGATCGTCGTGCCGTTGATGGCACCCGCGAAGGAGATGGACGTGCTCGCCGTGCGGTCCGCGCCCTTCTGCGGTCGGGTGGGCTGGAACCCGCCGGGGAAGCCGCCACCGCCCATACCGCCGCCGCCGCCGAACAGGTCGGCGAATTCGGGGGGCAGGTTGCTGTTGGAGAAGCCGGTGCGCTGGCGTGTGCCCGCGCCCTGGCCGAAGAGGTTGCCGAAGACGTCCTCGAAGCCGGCGCTGCCACCGGCGCCGCCGCCCGCCCCGCCCGCGGAGAAGCGCGCGCCGCCGCCCATCGCACGGATGGCGTCGTACTGCTGGCGCTGCTCGGCGTCGGACAGCACCGAGTAGGCCTCCGACACGTCCTTGAAGGTCCGCTCCGACGCCGCGGCCCCCTGGTTCTGGTCAGGGTGGTGCTTGCGCGCGAGCTTCCGGTACGCCTTCTTGATCTCATCGCCGGAAGCATCCTTGGAGACACCCAGGATCTTGTAGAAATCCTTGTCGACCCAATCCTGACTAGCCAATTGGCGTCTCCTTCCTAGGTCCTGCTGAAAGTTGTGGGCCCGAAGTGTCGGTGTGCAGCTTCCTGCACCCACCGCTTCGGGGAGAGCCGGGTGGGGTGGTCTTCTGTAGGGCCTTTAATATTCCTTCGCGAGTTCTGCGAGCGCAGGAATTTCGTTGGCCCGGGAAGACCATCCCACCCGGCGGGTAGAGCTACTCCGGCACGGCGACGATCACTTGCGCGGCCCGGAGGACGCGCTCCCCCTTGCGGTAGCCCGCACGGAGGATCTGGCTGACGCTGTCCGCCTGGACGTCCGCGCTCGGCTGCTGCATGAGCGCCTCGTGGACGTTCGGGTCGAACGCGACCCCGACCTCGTCGATCCGGGTCAGCTCGTACGTCTTCAGGACGTTCTCGAGCTTCCCCGCGATCGCCGCGAAGGGGCCGTCGGCGAGATCGCCGTGCTGGCGTGCGGCGTCGATGTCGTCGAGGACGGGCATCAGCGAGTTCAGGACGCCGATGACGGCCTGGTCGCGGGCGACGTCCCGGTCGCGCTCGACGCGGCGCCGGTAGTTGACGTACTCCGCCTGCAGGCGGAGCAGGTCGTTGCGGAGTTCCGCGACGACGTCCACCGCAGGATTGTGCCCCTCGGCGCCGGCCTCGTTCAGGATGGCCTCGGCCTGGGCCAGGGCGTCCCCCTCGGAAGCGTCGGCGGCGGGGGCCGCCTGCTCCCCGGTCGCGGATTCCTCCGCGACCGGCTCGCCGGCGTCCTTCTGCTGCCCACGGACTTCGCCCGTCTCAGGGTCGATCTTCCGGTTGTCACGAAAGCTCACCGGCTCTGACTCGTGCTCTTCTTCATTTCCGTGGTGCGGCATGGCTACTTCTTCTCGTTGGTGTCTTCGTCAACCACTTCGGCGTCGACGATGTCCTCGTCGCTGCCCGCGGAGGCTGGCTGGTCGTCGGCGGGCGCAGCGCCGGCCTGGCCGGCGTCCTGCTGGGCCGAGGCGTAGATCGCTTCGCCGAGCTTGGACTGCGAAGCCTGCAGCTTCTCGAAGGCCGCCTTGACCTCGTCGTCGTTGTCCTGCGTCTCGAGGGCCTTCTTGAGGGCATCGACGTCGGCCTGGACCTCGGTCCTGACGTCCTCGGGCAGCTTGTCCGAGTTGTCGGCGATCAGCTTGTCCACCGAGTAGGCGAGCTGCTCGGCACCGTTGCGGACGTCCGCGGCCTCGCGGCGCTTCTTGTCCTCGGCGGCGTGCTCCTCGGCCTCGCGCACCATGCGGTCGATGTCCTCCTTGGAGAGGGAGGAACCACCGGTGATGGTCATCGACTGCTCGGTGCCGGTGCCCTTGTCCTTGGCGGACACGTGCACGATGCCGTTGGCGTCGATGTCGAAGGTGACCTCGACCTGCGGGACGCCGCGCGGGGCCGGCGCGATGCCGGTCAGCTCGAACGTGCCCAGCGGCTTGTTGTCGCGGGTGAACTCGCGCTCACCCTGGAACACCTGGATGGCCACCGACGGCTGGTTGTCGTCCGCCGTGGTGAACGTCTCGCTGCGCTTGGTGGGGATGGCGGTGTTGCGCTCGATGAGCTTGGTCATCATGCCGCCCTTGGTCTCGATGCCCAGGGACAGCGGGGTGACGTCGATCAGCAGGACGTCCTTGCGCTCGCCCTTGAGGACACCGGCCTGCAGTGCGGCGCCGACGGCCACGACCTCGTCCGGGTTGACGCCCTTGTTGGGCTCCTTGCCACCGGCGAGCTCCTTGACGAGCTCTCCGACGGCGGGCATGCGGGTGGAGCCGCCGACGAGGACGATGTGGTCGATGTCGGCGACCTTGATGCCGGCCTCGGTGATGACGTCGTGGAACGGCTTCTTCGTCCGGTCCAGGAGGTCCTTGGTGAGGTCCTGGAACTTGGCGCGGGAGAGGTGCTCGTCGAGGTGGACGGGTCCGTCCGGCGTCACCGAGAGGTACTGCAGGGAGATGTTGGTGGACGTCGCCGAGGACAGCTCCTTCTTGGCCTGCTCGGCGGCCTCCTTCAGGCGCTGCAGCGCGATCTTGTCCTTGGAGAGATCGGCACCCTTGGCCTTGGCCTGCGACAGCAGGTAGTCCACGACGCGCTGGTCCCAGTCGTCGCCGCCGAGGCGGTTGTCACCGGCGGTGGAGCGGACCTGGATGGTGGAGAAGGCGTCCTCGTCCTTGCCGACTTCGAGCAGGGAGACGTCGAACGTTCCGCCGCCGAGGTCGAACACGAGGATCAGCTCGTCTTCCTTGCCCTTGTCGAGCCCGTAGGCGAGGGCCGCCGCGGTGGGCTCGTTGACGATGCGCAGCACCTTCAGGCCCGCGACCTCGCCGGCCTCCTTGGTGGCCTGGCGCTCGGCGTCGTTGAAGTACGCCGGCACGGTGATCACGGCGTCGGTGACCTTCTCGCCGAGGTAGCTCTCGGCGTCGGTCTTGAGCTTCTGGAGGATGCGCGCCGAGATCTCCTGCGGCGTGTACTTCTTGTCATCGACGGCGATGTTCCAGTCGGTGCCCATGTGGCGCTTGACCGACGCGATGGTGCGGTCGATGTTGTTGACGGCCTGGCGCTTGGCGATCTCGCCGACCAGGACCTCGCCGGACTTGGAGAATGCGACGATCGACGGCGTGGTGCGGGCGCCCTCGGCGTTCGCGATGACGGTGGGCTCGCCGCCTTCGAGAACCGAGACGACCGAGTTGGTGGTTCCGAGGTCAATACCTACTGCACGTGACATGCAAATTCCTTTCGACTGCCCGGGGTTTGCGAGGCGCTCATCCGCCGGGCGCGTAGATTGAGCGTTCTGGACTCAAGTATAGGCGGGGATCGGGACGGGTCAAAACGAAGTTGAGTCCGGCCGACTCAACTCCCCGTGTCTAGGCCGCCGGTACAGCGGTGATGAGCCCCTCGCGGAAGGCGTCGACGAAGAGCGCATGGTCCTCGCGGACCGTCTCGGCGTAGGCCTCCCCGAACCCGACGATGTCCTCGAGGAAGTCGTCGCGTGAGCGGTCCACGGCGGCCAGGATGGCCGTCTCCGTGCGGAACGGCACGAGGTCGTGGTCGCTGTCCTCGTCGGTCGAGCAGTGGATCTTCGCGGTCGCCTGCCCGAGCGCCTCGAGGACCGGCACCATCTGCTCGGGTTCGGTCAGGTCCTCCCAGGAGAGGTCGCGCTTGTAGGGCGAGAGCTCCGACACCACGAAGGAGACGCCGCCGATCGTCGTGTAGCCGAGGAACGGGTCGGTGTGGGTCTGCAGGGACCGCTGGCTGATGACGGCCCGGTGCCCGTCGTCCGCGAAGTAGCCCCGGACCCGCTCGTCGTCGACGATCCGGCTGGGCGCGGCGATGTTCGACTGCTTCATCGTGAGGATGATGTCGTTCTCCTGCGCCTCGTCGAAGCCCTCGATCAGCACGTTGTAGGTCGGCAGGCCGGCACTGCCGATCCCGAACCCCTTCTTGCCGACGATGCCCTTCACCCGGTAGAACACCCGCCGCCGGGACCGCTCGCTGTCCGGGATCGTGTCGAGGTACCGGTCGAAGGCGTCCGCGACCTCCCGGTACTCGTCGTCGGGGAGCACCCGGATCGAGCCGTCGTCGCGGAACTGGCGCTCGTAGTCCTCGATGAGCGTGAGCGCGTCGAGCAGTCGCGTCCGGCGTGCCGCCCGGGCCTGCTGCAGCACCTGGTTGACGGGCCCGTCCGTGTTGTCAAGACCGAAGGCGAATTCGGACTGCTCGTCGTCCACGTAGTCCCCGACCCGGCCGAGGTACGCCTCGAGATAGGTGCGCGAGAGGTCCCGGACCGACTGCGACGGCAGTGCCTTCTGCCAGCAGAGCAGTGTCAGCGATGCGACGAAGCGGCGCAGGTCCCACGAGAAGTGGCCCACATAGGCCTCGTCGAAGTCGTTGACGTCGAAGGTGAGCCGGCCCTCGTTGCTCATGTAGGTGCCGAAGTTCTCGGCGTGCAGGTCGCCGTGGATCCACACCCGGCTGGTGCGCTCGTCCGCCCAGGCGTCGTCGAGCCGTGCCATATCGGTGTAGAACAGCGCCGCGCTGCCCCGGTAGAAGGCATACGGATCCGCCGCCATCTTCCGGAACCGTGCCCGGAAGGCGAGGGGGTCCACGCCCATGAGGTCCTGATGGGCCTCCACGAGGGTGCTGACGATGTGCTGCTGACGGGACTCGGAGGCTGCCATCACGCCACCGTACGCGTGTTCCCTGTGGATCGCGGGGGATCAGTGGCGCGTGAGGACTGGTTGCCACGGAGGGGCACCCGCGTGGCTCTGCCGGCGTCGCCTGCGAGGGCCGGCGAGCAGCGCGCCACCATCGGCCGCAGCGGGCGGCCGGCGGCGGAGCATTCCGGCGCTAGGCGGGGTGTTCCTCGCGGGGGCTACCGCCGTGGCTGTCACCGGCCTGGCTGGTGACGGTGGTCAGGAGGAACACGGAGTCCTCCAGCGCCTCGACACCGTGACGCACGTGGGTCAACGCGACGATCTCCCCGGCAGCCACCTCCGATGGGTCCTGCCCGGTGACCCGCACCCGACCCCGCAGCACATACATGCTCGCAGCAGGCGGGGAATTGTGCTCAGCGAGGATCTGCCCTCTCCTGAGCCCGATGACGGTCTGACGGAGGGGCCCGTCGTGGACGAGGATCGCGGCCGAACGACCCTTGTCACTGGCCGTCGCGTCGTCGAGTGCCTTCACGAGAGCCGACTCGATGATGGGCATGGTGCCTCCTGTGGTTCGCTCGTGTGCTGGATCCAAGCGGTCGGTGCGACAGTGCTGGCCAGTCTATCGGTGACGGTGAGGCCATCCGGTGGCGCCATCCGGTGGGGCACCGGGGTGACACCCGCGGGTGCCATACTGTCCGGCATGGACCTCGAACAATGGTGGAACATCGTCACGCCGCCGACCAGGGAATGGCTGATCGCCCACAACGGCGAGGCGCTCACGCCCGAGGTCGTCGCCGACATCAGCCGTGCCGGCGGCCTCGTCGCCTCCGATGCGTGGTGGATGGGCGGACGCGGGCCCGATGGCATCTTCCTGTCCGACGCCGCGACCGACTGGATCGAGGAACGCGCCAACGAGGAGTAGCGCCCGGCCGCTCCATGGTCGCGGACGCACGCGCTACCTCAGGACGAGGAGCACGGCCAGCAGGAGCATGACGACCGCGATCAGCCCGTCGAGGATACGCCAGGCCCGCGGGCGGGCGAAGACGGGGGCGAGGAAGCGGGCCCCTACGCCGAGCGCGGAGAACCACAGGATGCTGCCGAGGGCCGCACCCGCGGCGAACCACCACCGGCCCGGCGTGCCATGCGTGTTCGCGAGCGATCCCAGGAGCAGCACGGTGTCGAGGTACACGTGCGGGTTGAGCCAGGTCAGGGCGAGACACGTGCCGAGCGCGGCGCGCCAGGACATCGTGGCGTGTCCGCCGTCGACGTCGAGTCGCTCCCCCTGGAGTGCGCGTCGCGCCGCCAGGGCGGCATACCCCGCGAGGAAGGCCGCCCCGGCCCACCGCACCACGTCGAGGAGCACGGGGGCCTGCTCGATCGCTGCTCCCAGCCCGCCGACGCCGAGGACGATCAGCACGAGGTCCGAGACCGCGCACACCGTCACGACCAGCGCTATATGGGAACGCCGCAGGCCCTGCCGCAGCACGAACGCGTTCTGGGAGCCGATGGCGACGATCAGGGTCAGGCCGGCGGCGAGGCCGCCGGCTGCAGTGGAGATCACGGGCCCACGCTAGGCCCCGCGTCCGTGCTTAGACAAACTAATGTTCCTTCAGCATGATAAGAATTGCTCATGAGATCCGTCGATCCGGGACAGGCCGCGGCTCTTGCCGCGATCATCGACCAGGGGAGTTTCGAGGCGGCGGCCTCCACTCTCTCCGTCTCGCCCTCCGCAATCAGCCAGCGGATCCGGGCCCTCGAGGTGGCCGTCGGGCGCCCGGTCATCACCCGTACCCGCCCCCTCCGCCCCACCGAAGCGGGACGGGCGATCATCCGCTTCGCGCGACAGCTCGAACTGCTGTCGGCAGACCTCGCCACCGAGCTCGACGCCACCCGTGACGGCCCCCGGCTGCGGATCACGATCGTGGTCAACGGCGACTCGCTGCACACCTGGGTCCTGCCGGCCCTCGCCCGGGTCGCAGACACCCTGCAGCTGGAGATCCTGCGGGAGGACGAGGACTACTCCCTCGAGCTGCTGCGCGACGGCGCCGCCTCGGCGGCCATCACGTCCGTGGCCTCTCCCGTGCAGGGATGCTCCTCGCAACCGCTCGGCGTCATGCGCTACGTGCCCGTCTGCTCACGGGACTTCCGCGCCACCTGGCTCGCGGACGGGGCGACGCCGGAACGGCTCTCCCGTGCACCCGTGGTCCTCTTCGACCGGAAGGACGATCTCCAGGACCAGTACCTGCGGTCGCGCGTCCGCCACGCCTTCGATCCGCCGCGCCACTACCTGCCCGCGGCGCAGGAGTTCGCAGACGCGATCCGCCTCGGCATGGGGTGGGGTCTCGTCTCCGAACTGGAGTTGCGGTCCGACCCGCAGGACCTCGTCCCGCTCGGCCCCGGAGGCCACGTGGACGTCCCGCTGTACTGGCAGCAGTGGCGCCACGGGTCCACGGCGCTGGCCGCCGTCAGCGACGCGGTACTGCGGTCCGCGGCACTCCTCCTCCGCCCGCCCGCACGGACGGGCTGACCGCGGGGGCCGCACGCTGCGCCGGCATCAGTGACGCCACGGTCGACGGCCCTCCCGCTTGTTCACGGAGGTGTCGGTCGGGGTTGCTACTATCATCGGGCGAGCAGCTGCTCGTCGACAAAGGCAAACCCGGCGCGAGCCGGGGACGCAAAGCCACGGGACCCTCGAGGTCAGCCGGGCCGCCGAAGAGAACAGGCCCACGGAGTATGCCTCGGACACGCCACGTCCCCTCAGTTCCCATACCGGCCTGCCGACAGGCGTCGGCCGTCCCGCAGGGCCGTCCCGGGACAGCCCGCGATGAGTAGTCCCACACTCGGCGATCGCCGCGCCGCCGTCGTCATCGAGGACGATCTCGATATCCGGAACCTGGTCTGCGCGGTCCTCGAGCAGGGCGGCTTCGTGGTCAGCGGTGCCACCACGGGACGCGAGGGTGTCGACGTCGTCCGCCGGCAGCATCCGATGGTGGTGACCCTGGACATCGGGCTCCCCGATATCGACGGGTACGAGGTCCTGCGCCGGATCCGCAACACCACCGACTGCTACGTGATCGTGCTCAGCGGCCACAGCGACGAGATGGACATCCTCACCGCCCTCCAGGCGGGAGCCGACGACTACGTCCTGAAGCCGTTCCGCCCGCGCGAACTGCGCGCCCGCATCGACGCGATGCTTCGCCGGCCCCGCATCGGACAGGATGCGCAGCACCCGCCGGTCCAGCCCGCGGACCCCGCCGCATCCACCCCGTCCGACGACGGCGAGGCCGCCCCGGTCGGGTCCGCGAACGTCCTGCGGAACGGCGGGATCACCGTCGACGGCGACGCGCGCATCGCCAGCTGCGCCGGCGTCGAGCTCCCGCTCACGAAGACCGAATTCAACCTGCTGTGGGAGCTGATGCGGAGCAACGGCGCCGTCCGGACCAAGGAGGAGCTGGTCCGCGTGTCCCGGGGCGGGGACTACCGGGGCTACAACTTCGTCAGCCGCACGGACGAGCGGGCCATCGAGGTGCACGTCGCCAATCTGCGCCAGAAGCTGGCGCGCTTCGACGGCGGTCCGGACCTCATCACGACGGTGCGGGGCGTCGGCTTCCGCATCATGCCCCGGAACAGGGACTAGACCGGGACCGACTGCTCAGGATTCGTCCGGGTAGCCGGCACGCAGTTCCCGGAGCGTGTCGGTCGCGCAGGCGCGCAGCAGCGCCGCCGAGCGCCGGGCGCCGTGGAGGTCGTCGGCGGCGATCATCCTGTGGATTGCACGCGCGGCCTGATTCAGGCGCACCGCGCCCACCATCATGGCCGATGTGGTCACGCTGAGGACGGCATCCTCGGCGCCCGTGGCGTCGCCGGCCTCGATCCGCAGCGCCAGCCGCTCGAGCTTGCCCTCCAGCGTGGCGGAGAAGTCACGCACGAACCGGAGGACGACGGCGGGGTCGGAGAAGTCGCGCCGCATGTCCGCGAGGACCGTGGGGTCGACGAGGGGCGCTGCTTTCCCCGGGGCGTCGAAGGAGGGGTCGGCATCGTGCAGGAGGGGTGCCGCACCGTCCACCGGAGACCGGCCCTGGAACTGGTCAGGGCCTGACGGGGCTGAAGGTAGGGGCACCGTCCAAGCCTAGCGACGGCAGGAGGGCGGCGTGTACCCGCAAGAAGTTCTTGCGCAAAGCTTGCGCTGGAGCGTGCCGTTTGCAGACAGGACTGCTGCGCTTCACCTTCGCGCCACCCGGCACCGGCCGGTGCAGGCCGGTGCTCTCGGATCCTCGGACCCGGACCGTGCTCCGCTCAGGCCTTCCACTCGGGCAGGTAGCCCCCGTGGCCGGCCCACGGTCCGGCGAGCAGCTTCAGCATGCTCGACCCGTGGGGCTCATCGAGGTCGAACAGCGCGAACTGGAGGAGCCGGCGCTTGGCCTCGCACTCGGACAGGACACGGGCGGGCTCGTACCAGCCGCGCGCCCCCCACACTTCTTCGGGGAGGGTGCCCGTGCGGGCTGCTTTTTCGTCCTCGGTGATGCGGGCGTCGAGGAAGGTGGCGATCTCGTTCATACCTGAAACCTTATCGAGCAGGAGCAGCGGCACCGTCCACCCCACGCGGACGACGGCCCGCCGTCGCTCGCCGGCTCACGATCAGGCGGGACCTGCCGGTCGCGCGCGGCAACGGCTCCAGGTGCCGTCCCTCTCCCGTGACGATCTCCTCGAGCTCGTCGAGGACTCCGGGCAGCGGCCCGTCGGCGTCCACGCGCCGGAAGCCGTCGAATTCGGGGAGCCCGAGGTAGCCGGCGCGGTAGGCGCGGAGGTCCTCGACGCGTTCGGTGTCGGCGCCCCGCACGACGATCCGGCGGAAGGCCTCCTCCGGGCTGACGTCGAGGAAGACGACGACGTCCGAGGCCGGCAGCATCCGCGTCAGCGCGGCGAGGAACCTGCCGCGGGGCAGTCCGCGGGTGGTGCGCAGCGCCTGCTGGCAGTGCAGGTGCCGGTCCAGGATGACGACGCCGTCGAACCGGTGGGCGCGGAGATGGTTGGTGAGCACGTTGACCGCCCGGACCAGCGATTCCAGGAGGTCGAGGATCCGTGGCGGAACGGAGAGGCCGAGCCGCGCCGTCCACGCCGTCATGGTGCGCCGCCCCGAAGGATTGGCCAGGACCAGCGTCGGCGTCGTCGTCCCGAGGAGCCTGCCGAGCGCGGAGGCCGCCGTCGTCTTGCCCGCGCCGTCGATGCCCACCAGGGCTACGACGACGCGACGCACCGGACGGCGGGAGGGCCTGCCGTCGGTACTCGCTCGGGGTATCACCCTCCAGGTATACGGGCTGATGCTAGGAGTCCTCCCGACGCGGGATGTGCCGGGGCTGTGAAACGGGCAGTTCCACACGGAACCGGGTCCGCCCGGGCTCGCTGCTCACGCGGATCGTCCCCCCGTTCGCCTCGACGAGGGCCTGGACGATCGCGAGCCCGAGGCCGGTGCTGCCGGCGTCCGCGGAGCGCGCCGTGTCCGCCCGGCTGAAACGCGTGAAGATGGTGTCGATGAAGGCCGGATCGATGCCGGGGCCGGTGTCCGTCACGGTGACGGCGGCGAGCCCCTCCTCGACCGTGACGGCGGTGGTCACGGCGGTTCCCGGCGGGGTGTGCTTGTGGGCGTTGGAGAGCAGGTTGATCAGCACCTGCCGGACCTCGGCCTCCACGGCCCGCACCACGACGGGCTCGTCCGGCAGGGCGAGGGTCCACGTGTCGCCGGGCGCGGAGGCCTGGGCGTCGCTCGTCGTCTCGATCACGAGCTCGGTGAGGTCGACGTCGGACGCCTCGCCGCGCTGGCCCTCGTCCAGGCGTGCGAGCAGCAGGAGGTCCTCCACCAGGGAGGACATGCGCCTGGACTCGCTGTCCACGCGCTCCAGCGCCGAGCGCGCGGACGGGCTCACCACCTCGCTCATGAGGATCAGCTCGGTGTAGCCACGGATGGACGTCAGGGGGGTGCGGAGTTCATGGCTCGCGTCGGCCACGAACCGGCGCACCTTCATCTCGCTCGCCTGGCGGTCCTGGAGCGCGCTCGCCACGTGGTCGATCATCCCGTTGAGGGCCAGCCCCACCGTGCCGACCTCCGTCCCGGGCCGCGCGGCAGCGGGCGGAACACGCACCGGGATGGTGACCTCTCCCGAGGACAGGGGGAGCCGGGAGACGGACGTCGCCGCGGCGGACAGCTCCTCCAGGGACCGGAGCGATCGGCGGATGATCACCGTCCCCGCGGCACCGGCCAGCGCCAGCCCCGCCAGCGACAGGCCCGCGACCGTGACGGCGAGGGAGACGAGGGTGCTGTCACGCTCGGCGGTGGACAGGCCGGTGACGAGGACCGCGCCGTCGGAGCCCGGGACCGGCGGGATCCCGGCCGCATCCACGCGGTAGTGGCCGGTACTGAGCGTCAGTTCCTCCGGTGCATCGGCCGGGTCGAGGCCCGCCAGCAGGTCCAGGTCGGCCGGTCCCAGCGGCCGGGTGCTCCCGTCGTCCTGCACGAGCGCCGAGGTCCGCGCCTGGCCGTCGTCGAACACCGCGTTGAGCGTGCCCGGCCGCTGGCCCGCCGCGTTCTCCGGGTCGACGGCGCCGGACGGCCGGTCGTCGTCGTCCCCCGGCGGGCGGTCGCCGGGGAACCCCGCCCGTCCGGCGGCGAGCTCGAGCGCCGCATCGAGCTGACCGGTCAGGTAGCTGCTCATCGCGAGGTGGCTGAGGACGCCGAGGGCCGCGCAGATCGCCGTGAGCAGGCCGAGCGTCACCAGGATGAGCTTCGTGCGCAGGTGCAGAGGATGGCCCGCTCCTGCCGGTCCGGCGCCGTCGTCCGGAGCGGTCATGGGGCCGCGGGCTTCAGGACGTACCCCGCGCCACGCACCGTGTGGATCATGGGCGCACGGCCGGCGTCGATCTTCTTGCGCAGGTAGGAGATGTACAGCTCCACGATGTTCGCCTGGCCCCCGAAGTCGTACTTCCACACGTTGTCGAGGATCTGGGACTTGCTGAGCACGCGGCGGGGATTCTCCATGAGGTACCGGAGGAGCTCCCACTGCGTGGACGTCAGCGCGATGTCCTCGCCGTCGCGGGTGACCTCGCGGGTGTCGACGTTCATCACGAGGTCGCCGACCACCAGTTCGGCGGAGTCCGACGCCGCAGCGCCCGAGCGCTGCACGAGCCGGTGCAGCCGGAGCATGAGCTCCTCCATGCTGAACGGTTTGGTGACGTAGTCGTCGCCGCCCGCGGAGAGTCCGGAGATGCGGTCCTGCACGGCGTCCTTCGCGGTGAGGAACAGCGCGGGGACACCGGGGGCGAACGCGCGGATCTTCTGCAGCGCCTCGATGCCGTCCAGGCCGGGCATCATGACGTCGAGCACGAGGACGTCCGGCCGGAAGTCCCGCGCGGCGGAGACCGCGGTGCGGCCGTCGTTCGCCGTCGTCACGCTCCAGCCCACCATCCTCAGGCCCATGCTGACGAGTTCAGCGAGGCTCGCCTCGTCGTCGACCACGAGGGCCCGGATGGGGCTGCCGTCAGGGTGGGCGAGGCGCGGGAGGTTGTCGGTCATGGAATGGTGCGTGGCGTCGGCCATGTGTCGTCCTCGGGTCCTGCCGCGGCCGGTGGGTCACGGGCAAGCGTTGCGGAGCAAGCGTTGCGGTCCAGTATCCCGCACCGCCGGTGTCCCCCGAGCGTGCCGCCCGGACCTTGTGCGGGGCTTTCCCGACGCTGTGCGGCGGCTGTGCGGAGCATCCATCCGCGGTGCGCACACAGGCCGGGTCACGCCGTCGACCACCGCTGCGTGCCCGGCCCGCGTGCACCCCGGACGCACGGCCCCCGGATTCACGCCTGCGGCTACCGCGGGGACGGCACCCTGCCAAGCTTGGACGGCCACCAGATCTTCGGGCCGATGTCGTAGGACAGGGCCGGGATGAGCAGCGAGCGCACCAGGATGGTGTCGAGGAGGACACCGAAGGCCACGATGAACGCGATCTGCGCGAGGAACAGGATCGGGATGACGCCCAGGGCGGCGAAGGTCGCCGCGAGCACCACGCCGGCCGAGGTGATGACGCCGCCCGTCACGCCGAGCCCGCGCAGGATGCCGGGCCGGGTGCCGATGCGGAGGGACTCCTCACGGACCCGCGTCATCAGGAAGATGTTGTAGTCCACGCCGAGGGCCACGAGGAACACGAAGCCGAACAGCGGCACCGATGCGTCCGCCCCCGCGAACCCGAAGACGTTGTTGAACACCACCGCCGAGACCCCGAGGGCCGTCGCGTAGGAGAGCGCCACGCTGGCCACGAGGAGCACCGGCGCGAGCACGGAGCGGAGCAGGATGACCAGCACCACGAGGATGACCCCCAGGACGATCGGGATGATCTTGACGAGGTCGGCGAGCGCGGTGTCGTTCGTGTCGATCGCCACCGCCGTGACGCCGCCGACGAGCGCCTCCGGGCTGGCGTCGTCGAGCGCGGTGCGCAGCTCACGCACCACGTCCTCGGCCTGTTCGGAGTCGGCCTGGTATTCGAGCGTGCCGCTGATGAGGACCTGACCGTCCTCGATGACGGCGGCGCCGCTCGGGTCCGTGGTCAGGGCGGCGTCGGAGATGCCCTCCTGCGCCGTGACGACCTCCAGCGTCGCCGCCTGGTCCGCCTCGGGTGCGACGACGTAGACGGGACTCCCGGAGCCTGCGTCGAAGTGGCGGGCGAGGGCCTCCTGGCCGTCGACCGCGTTGGACGGCGTCAGGATCACGGCGGACTGCGGGACGCCGTTGGCCTGCAGCTGGGTCAGGCCCAGGGCACCCGCGGCGAGGATGAGCAGGGACGCGATCCACAGCACGCGCGGGCGGCGGGCCACGAGCAGGGCCACGCGCCGCCAGAGGCCCTTGAGCCGTTCGAGTCCCGTTTCCGGCCCGGCGCCCGTCGGCGCCGCATGCCTGCCGTGGTGGGGGGCGACGACGGCGGCCGCCTCGGGGTCGTAGCGCGGAACCAGGGGCCAGAAGGCCGCCCTGCCGAACAGGAGCAGGAGCGCGGGGAGGAGCGTGAGCGCCGCGGCGAGCGAGAAGGCGATGCCGATGGCGGCGATCGGCCCGAGGCTCCGGTTCGAGTTCAGATCCGAGAACAGCAGGCACAGCAGGCCGAGGATCACGGTGGCGCCGGAGGCGAGGATCGGCTCGAACGACCCGCGGTAGGCCACCCGCATGGCCTCCCACTTCGTCGCGTTGCCCGCGAGCGCCTCCCTGAACCGGGCGACGAGCAGCAGCGCGTAGTCCGTCGCCGCACCGATCACGAGGATCGAGAGGATTCCCTGGCTCTGGCCGCTGAGCTGGATGACGTCGAGCTTCGCGAGACCGAAGATCAGCAGGATCGACGTCGCCAGGGCGAACACCGAGGTCAGCAGGACGAGGAACGGCAGCACGATGGACCGGTACACGGCGAGGAGGATGACGAACACCGCGCCGAGCGCGACGGCGAGCAGGATGCCGTCGATCCCGCTGAAGGCGTCGACGAGGTCGTTGGTGAGCCCGGCCGGGCCCGTCACGTAGCCGGTGACGCCGTCGGGCAGTTCGTCGTCGAGGATGCTCCGCAGCTCGCCGACCACCTCGGTGAGTTCCGCGTCGGAGGAGACGAAGGCGATGTACTGGACGGCGAAACCGTCCTCCGACGGGATGGGACCCGCCACCGCGGGCGCCCCCTCGGCCGGGGGTTCGAGCCCCTCGACCCCACCGAGCGTCGCACCGAGCTCCGCGTAGGAGCCGAGGTCCTGCGGACCGATCACGGTGTCAGATTCGGCGACGATCACCGCCGGGATGGCGTCCGAATCACTGAACCTCTGCTGCAGTTCCCCGGCCTCCGTCGACTCGGCGCTGGCAGGCAGGAAGGACGCCTGGTCGTTGCTCGAGACCTCCTCGAGCCGCCCGAAGGTGGGGCCACCCACCGCCGCACCGACCAGCCAGATCAGCACCACCACGACGGGCAGCAGCACCCTCAGCCATTTGTTCTTCATCGCACTCCACGCCTCTCTCGGATTCTCTCTGCAACAAAGTATATCTATGATGGAGATAATCTGAACCGGCTTAAACTGGGAGGGACAGGAGGCGAGGATCCATGGCCACGAGGGACGAGCTCATGGCACTCATGCGGCAGTTCACCATCGAGACCGAGCGCTACGTGGAGGCCGCCAGTGAGCGCGACAGCCTGTACCGCACCGATCTCCACGCCCTGAGCATCATGATGGGTGCCGCCCAGGCCGGCCTCACCGTCACCCCCGGCCTGCTCCGCGAGGAGCTCAACCTGAGCTCACCGGCCACCACGGCCCTGGTCGACCGCCTCGATTCCGCCGGCCACGTCACCCGGCGGCGCAGCGAGGTGGACCGGCGGCAGGTCCACCTGCAGATGACCGACAAGGCACGCAGCACCGGCGCGATGCTGTTCGCCCCGCTCGCCCGCCACCTCAACGGCGTCCTCGACCGGTACACGGAGGAGGAACTGACCCTGCTGCGCGACATGATGCAGAGGATCACCGACGCCACGGTCGCCGCGAAGGACGACGCGCGGGACGGCGTCGGGCTGGCTGGTGACCGGCCCGCCGGTTAGCCTTCCAAGCATGAACGACGAGGTCTACTCCCATGGACACCACCCGAGCGTGACGGCCGCGCATGCGATGCGCACGGTCGCGTCGTCGGCCGCCTACCTCGAGCCGCTCCTCGAGACCGGCATGGAGCTGCTCGACATCGGGTGCGGACCGGGCAGCATCACCGCCGGGTTCGCCGATCTCCTGGCCCCGGGGTCGGTGACCGGCCTCGACCGGTCGGCCGACGTCGTCGCGCAGGCCACGGCCGCCCACGCGGACGTGGCCAACGTGGAGTTCCGCGAGGGCAACGTGTACGACCTCGACTTCCCCGACGAGTCGTTCGACGTCGTGCACGCACACCAGCTGCTGCAGCACCTCGCGGATCCGGTGGCCGCGCTGCGGGAGATGCGGCGCGTCGTGCGCCCGGGCGGCATCGTGGCCGCCCGCGAGGCGGACTTCGGCGCGATGACCTGGTACCCCGCGGTCGGCGAGCTCGACGAGTGGCGGGACCTCTACGGCCGGCTGGCGCGCGGGAACGGCGGCGAGCCCGACGCCGGGCGGCGCCTCCCCGCGTGGGCGGCCGAGGCCGGTTTCGCGGACGTCGAGGTGTCGTCGTCGAGCTGGGTGTACGCCGCCGCCGAGGACCGGCGCGGGCACGCCGAATCCTGGGCCGAGCGCGTGGAGCACTCGGCCTTCGCGGAGCAGACCATCGAGCGCGGCCTCGCCGACCGGCAGACCCTGCAGCGCCTGGCCGAAGGGTGGCGCAGGTGGGGGCGCGCGGACGACGGCGTGTTCCTCCTGCCGAGCGTCGAGATCCTCGCGCGCGCCTGACCCGACCGCCGATAAGCTGGCGGGATGTACCGCATCGTCACCGTCTGCACGGGCAACATCTGCCGTTCGCCCATGGCAGAGCTCATGCTCGCGCATGCCTTCGCGCAGGCGGGACTGCAGCAGCACGTCGCCGTCGATTCCGCGGGGACCACCGACTGGGAGGCCGGCCAGCCGATCGACGAGCGTGCGGCGGCGAAGCTGGCGGAGCTCGGCATCGAGAGCCACCTGCACCGTGCCCGGCGCTTCGAGGCCGTCTGGTACCGCGAGCGGGACCTCATCCTCGCCCTGGACCTGGACCACTACCGCGAGCTGCGCCGGGATGCGCCGGACGGTGAGGCCCGGGACCGGATCCACCTCCTGCGCGAGTTCGACCCGTCCACGACGGACGCCGACCTCGAGGATCTGGGGATCTACGACCCCTGGTACGGCGACGCCAGCGACTTCGAGGCCACCTGGCGGATGGTCCACGGCGCAGTGGAGGGCGTCGTCCGGTTCGTGCGCAACGAACTCGACGCCTGACGTTCCTCCGCCCCGACCGGCAATGCTTACCATGAACGGGTGAATCCCTCCCTCTGGCTGGCGCTGCTCGGCGCCGGAACGCTCATCAGCTTCGTGCCCGGGGCGGGCGCGGTGAACACCATGAGCAACGCGCTGACGGTCGGCTTCCGCCGTTCCATCTGGGGGATCCTCGGCCAGCAGGCGGCCCTCCTCGTGCACATCGGTGTCGCCGCGGCGGGCGTCGGACTGCTCGTGACCAACTCGCCGCTGGCGTTCAACCTCATCCGGTACACCGGCGCCGCGTACCTGGTCTACCTGGGCGTGCGGAAGTTCCTGCAGAAACCCGAGCACAGTGAGGTCCGTGACCGGCAGGTCAACGAGGGCGCGCTCTCGATGGTCCGCCGCGGCCTCTGGGTGAACCTGCTCAATCCGAAGGCCATCGTCTTCTTCCTCGCCCTGATCCCGCAGTTCATCCGCCCGGACCGCCCGCTGCTGGGCCAGTACGCGGTCCTGGCCGTGACCGTCGTCGTCATCGACGTGCTCGTCATGTGGTTCTTCTACGCCGGCGCCGCCCGCTCGTTCCGGCGGTTCACGCAGGACGACCGCGGCCAGGTCATCTTCAACCGGACCTTCGGCTCGCTCTTCGTGGGCGTCGGCGCCCTGCTCGCCGTGGCCTGATCCGTGCCGGCCGACGCACCCCTGCTCATCGCCGTCGACGGGCGATCCGGGGCGGGGAAGACCACCCTCGCCGTCGAACTCGCCGCCCTCCTCCGGGAGCACCACAGCGTCAGCCTCTTCCACCTCGAGGACATCTACCCGGGCTGGGACGGGCTCGACGACGGCATCGGCCGCTACGTGGAGCGCGTCCTCCGCCCCCTGCACGCCGGGCGGCCGGCGCACTGGAACGCCTGGGACTGGGACCGCGGGCAGGACGGCGCCGAGCGGACCACGGCGGCGGCCGAGATCGTGCTCCTGGAAGGGGTGGGCGCGGCGGCCGCCGCCGCACGGCCCCACCTCGACGCGGTGATCTGGATCGAGGCGGATGCCGGGATCCGGCACCGGACCGCGATCGAGCGCGACGGCGAGGCCTATGCGCCCTTCTGGCATCGCTGGGCGGACCAGGAGGACGCCTGGCTGGCGGGCGACGATCCCGCCGCGGCCGCCGACGTCGTCGTGCAGGGCCACCGCGGGGTCCCCTCGCCGCAGGCCGTCCGCCTGGCGCTCACGGGGCTGCCTGCGTGCGCGATCCTGCTCGCGCCGGAGCGTGCGGGACGGCGCGGACTCCGGCTGGACTGCGAGCGCATCGAGGCGGCGCCGGACACCGCGGCGCTGTTCTCGACCCTGTACGGCGCGGCCCCCGCGGCGGTCTGGCTGGACAGTTCCGACGCCGGGACCACGACGCCCCTGCCGGACGGGCGCAGCCGCTTCAGCATCCTGGCGGACGCGTCAGGCGACTTCGGGCAGCAGGCCCTGCACCGGGACGGCACCACGGAGATCACCGCCGGCGCGGTCACCACGCGCATCCGCGAGCCCTTCTTCCGCTGGCTCGACGACGTCTGGGGGCGCCGCGCGGTCCGCACCCCGGACGGGTTCGCCTGCGGGTTCGGACTGGGTTGGCTGGGGTACCTCGGCTACGAGCTCAAGCGGGAGACGGGCGGCGCCTCCGTGCCGACCCCGGCCGACGCCCTCCCGGACGCCGCGCTGGTCTTCGCGGGCCGCGCCGTCGTCGTGGACCATGCCCAGGAGGCCGTCTTCCTGCTCACGCTCGCGGACGGGCGCCGCGACCCCGGCCGTGAGGACTGGCTGGGGAGGGCCCGCCGCGCCGTCGGGGCCGCGCCCCTCGCCGCGCCGTCGCCCCCGCCCCCGGCGCCCCGCTTCGTTGCCCGGGATTCCCGCGAGGAGTACCTCGCGAAGACCCGCCGCGCGCAGGCCGAGATCGCCGACGGCAACACCTACGAGGTCTGCCTGACGACATCGCTGTCGGCCCGCGTGGAGCGCCTCGATCCGCTGGCGACGTATCTCCGCCTCCGCGCCGCGAGTCCGGCACCCTTCGCGCACTACCTCCGCTTTCCCGGCTTCGCCGTCGCCAGCACCTCCCCCGAGCGCTTCCTCCAGCTCACGCAGGACGGCCTCATGCGGGCGGAGCCCATCAAGGGCACGCGCGGCCGTTCGGCGGACCCGGCGGAGGACGCCGCCCTGCTCGAGGACCTCCGGAACTCCGCGAAGGACCGCGCGGAGAACATCATGATCGTGGACCTGCTCCGCAACGACCTCTCGCACCACGCGGTCCCGGGCTCGGTCACCGTCAGCCGGCTGTGCGCCATCGAGTCCTACGCCACCGTCCACCAGATGGTGAGCACCATCGACGCCCGGCTGCGGCCGGGCAGCGCGCGCGCCGGGGTGATCGGGTCCGCGTTCCCTGCCGGCTCGATGACGGGCGCGCCGAAGATCAGCACCATGGCCATCCTCGACCGCCTCGAGGAGGGTCCGCGCGGCCCCTACTCGGGCGCCGCCGGGTACTTCAGCCTGACCGGCGCCACGGATCTCGCCGTCGTCATCCGCACCCTCGTGCTGGCGGACGACGGCGATACCACGCACCTCGCCCTGGGCGTCGGCGGGGCGATCACCGCCGACTCGGACCCCGCCGAGGAGTGGGCCGAGGTCCGGACGAAGACACGCGGGGTGCTGTCGGCCCTGGGGTCCGAGTTCCCGGCCGATGTCCCCGACGTGCCCCGCACGGCGCCCGCCACGGAGCCCGCCCGTCACCCCTCCTCAGGAGCGGATGTCAACCGGATCCTGCCGGTACCGCGGCACCTCCCGCAGGTGGACGATGAACGGGTCAGACCGCGGCAGCCCACGGCGGGCCGCGGACCGGTTCGACTGAAAGCCGACTCTATGGCGGACACTGGTGACATGGCCGACAAGGCCGAGGATTATGCACAGGACAGCGATCAGGAGTAACTGATCCCGCCCCGGAGGCCGGGCCGCACGCATGCGGCCCGGCCTCCCTTTCCTTCAGGCCCTCCGCCGGTGCCGAGCGGATACGCTGTGGCCCATGACTGTTCTCGTGTTCCTCGACCCGGCCCACGACGACGGCAGGGTCGTCGACGCGTCCCAGCCCCAGCTGATGGCCACCGACCTCGGCGCCACCCGCGGCGACGGCCTCTTCGAGTCCCTGCTCGCCGTCGACGGAGCTCCCCGCAAGGAGCAGGCCCACCTGGCGCGCCTCGCGTCGTCGGCCGCGGCCCTGGACCTCACCGTGCCGGACGCCGAGGCGTGGAGCCGCGCGATCCGCACGGGCCTGCGCGAGTTCGCGGCCGCGGAACCGGGCCGGCAGGACGCCGTCGTCAAGCTGATCGCCACACGCGGGGTGGAGGGCGCCGGGCGCGCCACCGCCTGGGTCCAGGTGGCCCGCGTACCGGAAGCCACGCTGCGGCAGCGCGAGACGGGCCTGAACGTCCTCTTCCTGGAGCGCGGGTACGACAGCACGGTCGCCCAGCGTGCACCCTGGCTGCTCATGGGCGCCAAGACCCTCTCCTACGCCGTCAACATGGCCGCCGTCCGGTACGCGAAGGCGCACGGGGCCGACGACGTCATCTTCACCTCCTCCGACGGCAAGGTGCTGGAAGGGCCGACGTCGACCGTGCTCCTCGCCTACGACCGCGACGGCCGGAAGACCCTCCTCACACCCCAGCTCGAGAGCGGGATCCTCGCGGGCACCTCGCAGAGCGCGCTGTTCGCCGCTGCGAAGGAGCAGGGGTGGGAGCTCGGCTACGGACCGCTGGAACCGCACCACCTGCTCGAGGCCGACGCCGTGTGGCTGATCTCGAGCATCCGGCTCCTCGCGCCGGTGCTCTCCCTGGACGGCCAGGAGCTCCGCACCTCGAGCGCGCTGACCGCGGAACTCACCGACCTGGTGGACCGCTTCGTGTAATCTCCGCCACAAATAGGCCCCCTGGGACCCTTCTGCTACGTCAAGCGTCGCATTCCGGCCCTTCCCGTTTTGACCCGGCGCTTCCTGCTGCCCTAGCGTTTTGCCTGCAATCAAGAGTTCCAGCCCTCGGCCCTGGCCGGCTGGACAGCAACCCTCTCCCGTAGTGGGGTGCTCCAGGTGAAGATTCGGCCGCCGGGACAAGTCCCCCGGTTGGCAAGTACGGCGTCGTGCGGCCTGTCCCGATCCAACCCCGGTGACAGCAACCGCACCTGCGCACAGCCCAGAACAGTGAGCGTGTCACCCAGCAGCCTGTCTTCTTCCTCGCCGTGACCCGGCGTCCCAGCACCACCCCCGTTTCCCGCGCCCCCATCCGGGCCGGCACTTCGAAGGACACCATGAACATCTCCCGCAAGGTCCTCGCGGCACTCGCCGTCCCCTTCCTCGCCCTCACCGTCTCCTGCGGCAGCGGCAGCAGCGAACCCACCGAGACCACCGACGCCCTGGCCGGCAGCGACCAGCAGTCGCTCGACCAGTACACGACCGAGAGCACCACGCCGGTCGACGAGATCGACACGTCGGAGCTCGGCCTCATCACCGACGGCACCCTGCGCGTCGGCACGCTCTCGGACGCCCCGCCGAACATCTTCCTCGAGGATGGCGTCTTCACCGGCTACGACAACGAACTGCTGCGCGCCGTCGGCGACAAGCTGGGCCTCGAGGTGGAGTTCGCGTCCACGGACTTCTCCGCACTCCTCGCCCAGGTGCAGAACAAGCAGTTCGACGTCGGATCCTCCTCGATCTCCACCACCGCCGAGCGCCGCGAGAACGTCGGCTTCAGCAACGGCTACGACTTCGGCTACATGGCCGTCGTCACGAAGAACGGCTCCTCCGTCACGGGCTTCGACTCCCTCTCCGAGAGCACCCGCATCGGCGTGGTCCAGGGCACCGTCCAGGACGACTACGTCTCCAACACCCTCGGCCTCGAGCCGGTGCGCTTCCCGGACTACAACACCGTCTACGCGAACGTGAAGAACGGGCAGGTCGACGCCTGGGTGGCCCCCTCCCAGCAGGCCACCGGCCAGGTGAAGGACGGCGACGACACCACGATCGCCGAGACCATCATCAACACCGAGAACTTCACCGCGTACGCCGTGAACAGCGACAACCAGCCGCTCATCGACGCCCTCAACGCGGGCCTCGACGCCGTGGTCGCCGACGGCACCTGGACCGAGCTCACCCAGGAGTGGTACCCGGAGCGCGAGACGCCCACCGACTGGAAGCCCGGCAGCAAAGCCGTGGAAGTAAAGTAGCGGTCCCTGCATGGATGCCCTCGAACAGCTCGGGAAGACCTTCTTCGATTGGGAGGCGATGGCGGCCGTCCTGCCGGACCTGCTGACCGTCGGACTGCCCAACACGCTCCTGCTCGCCCTGGCGTCGGGGATCATCGGCACGATCGTCGGGATGATCCTCGCCATCATGGGGATCTCACGCAACCGTGTGCTGCGGTGGATCGCCCGTATCTACACGGACATCTTCCGCGGCCTCCCCGCCGTCGTGATCATCCTGCTCATCGGCCTCGGGCTCGGCCCGATCCTCCGGCAGATCACGGGCAGCACCAGTCCGTACCCGCTGGGCATCCTCGCCCTCTCGCTGATCGCCTCGGCCTACATCGGTGAGATCTTCCGCTCCGGGATCCAGAGCGTGGAGAAGGGACAGCTGGAGGCGTCGCGCGCCCTGGGCTTCAGCTACGGCGCGTCGATGCAGCTCGTCGTGGTCCCCCAGGGCGTGCGGCGCGTGCTGCCCGCCCTGGTGAACCAGTTCATCTCGCTCATCAAGGAGTCCTCGCTCATCTACTTCATCGGCCTCGTGGCCAGTGAGCGCGAGCTCTTCCGGGTGGGTAACGACGCCGCGAGCAACACCGGCAACCTGTCGCCGCTCATCGCCGCCGGTGTGCTCTACCTGTGCCTGACCATCCCGCTCACGCACCTGGTCAACTTCATCGACCAGCGCCTGCGGGTCGGGAAGACGGCGAAGCCGGAACCGGACGAACTGGCCGCACCGATCGGCGAAGGAGCGAAGGCATGAACACACAAGCATCAGGAACCCTGACGGGGAAGAACCTGCACCTGTCCTTCGGCTCCAACCACGTGCTGCGCGGCATCGACCTGCACGTGGAACGGGGCACGACGGCGTCGGTCATCGGCCCCTCCGGGTCCGGGAAGTCCACGCTCCTGCGCGTCCTGAACCGGCTGATCGAACCGGACCAGGGGGACATCCTGCTCGACGGCCGGTCCGTCCTGAAGGACAACCCGGACGAGCTGCGCCGCCGCATCGGCATGGTGTTCCAGCAGTTCAACCTGTTCCCGCACAAGAGCGTGCTGGAGAACGTCTCGCTGGCCCTGCGCAAGCTGCGGAAAATGTCGTCGGACGAGGCGCGGAGCAAGGCCCTCGCCCAGCTGGACCTGGTGGGACTGAAGCACAAGGCCGACGTCCGTCCCGGCAACCTCTCGGGCGGCCAGCAGCAGCGCGTCGCGATCGCCCGCGCGCTGGCCATGGACCCCGAGGTGATGTTCTTCGACGAGGCCACCTCGGCACTGGACCCCGAGCTCGTCAAGGGCGTCCTGGCGCTCATGGCGGACCTCGCGACGGCGGGCATGACCATGGTCGTGGTCACCCATGAGATGGGCTTCTCACGCAATGTCTCGGACACCGTGACGTTCATGGACGGCGGTGTCGTGGTGGAATCCGGCCCCCCGGCCGCGATCTTCGACGACGCGCAGACACCCCGCCTGAGGGCGTTCCTCTCGGACGTGCTCTAGCCACCCCGTCCGCCCGTTCGACCCGTCCACCGGGGGCCCGCTCCAGCGGGCCCCCGGTGCCGTCTCCGGGGACTTCCGACCGCGGTCACGTGGCGCGGGTCAGGTGACGCAGGTCAGGACAGGATGAAGTTCCAGGTCCCGGCCAGGACGGCCGCCGTCGTCGCACCCGCCGCGATGGCCAGTCCGACGACGGCCACCCCGACGTCGAGCACCGAGAACGTGCTCGTCCTCGCCCACGTGCGCGTCCCGCCGCCGAAGCCGCGCGCCTCCATCGCCGTCGCGAGCCGGGTGGCGCGCCGGATGGCCTGCACGATCAGGCCGAACGACTGCCCCACCAGATTCCGGGTCCGGGCAACGATCGACCCGTCCGAACCGATGCCGCGGGCGTGCCGGGCGAGCCCGAGCATCTCCCACTGCTCCACCAGCAGGCCCACCAGCCGCAGCGACGCCAGCGCCCCCAGGACGAAACGGTGCGGGAGGTGCAGCTTCTGCGCCAGGGCGTCCGCGAGATCCGTGGGGTCCGTGGTGAGCAGGATGAAGATCCCCGGCAGCGCGAGGGCCAGGCCCCGCAGCCCGACGGCGGTCCCCGCCGCGACGGACCCCTCGGTGAACAGGAACGGCCCGACGTCGAGCAGCACGCCGCCCGTCTTGTCCGCGAGCAGCGCCGTCCCGTAGGCGCCGAGCAGGGCGGCCACCAGCAGGGGCCAGATCCGCCGCGCGAGGCCGACCACGCTGATGCCCAGCAGCGGCATGAGGGCGAGTTCGCAGCCGAGGACCACCGCTGCACTGACCCAGTCGATGCTGGCCAGGAGCGCGAGGGTGATGACCCCGGCGGCGAACAGCTTGGACACCGGATTGGCCCGGAGGAGTGTCCGGCCGGCGAGGGCCGGCGTCAGGTAGTCCCCGCTCACCGGGCCACCAGCCGGCCCGCCCCGCCGGAGACGTGCAGGGTGGCACCGCCGAGCGCCGCGATGAAATCGGCGTCGTGCGTCACGGAGACGACGGCGACGCCGTCCTCGATCAGCTCGCGCAGCAACGTCACGAGCTCCGCCCAGGTGAGGGCGTCCTGGCCGAACGTCGGCTCGTCGAGGATCAGGATGCGCGGCGCCGTGGCGAGCATCGTCGCCACGGACAGGCGCCGCTTCTCCCCGCCGGAGAGCGTGAACGGGTTGGCCCGCAGCAGGTGGGTGAGCCGCAGCCGTTCGGCGATCTCCGCGGTGCGCCGTGGGTCAGGGGTGCCGCTGACCCTCCGCGGCCCGAACGCGAGCTCCTCCCCCACGCTCGGGGTGAGGAACTGGTGCTCGGGTTCCTGGAACACGGTGCCGATGCGCTGCACGAGCTGCGCCGAGCGCCAGCGGAAGGGGTCGGTTCCCGCAGCGCCCGCGAGTCGCGGCAGCGCCTCGAGGCGTCCGGCGCGGGGGCGCAGCAGGCCCCCGAGCGTGAGCGCGGCCGTCGACTTGCCGGCGCCGTTGGGTCCGGTGACGCTGAGCGCCTCCCCGGCCCGGACGTCGAGTCCGAGACCCTCGACGGCGGCCGGACCCCGCTTCGTCCGGGCGACCGTCAGGCCCCGCGCGGACAGCAGCGCCTCCCCGCCGCCGTCGGGCACGGACCCGCCGACGGGCGGCTGCCGGCCCGGGATCCACACGCCCGCGTCCGCGAGCCGGGCGCGCGTGCCCTCCTGGACCAGGACCGAACCCGGGGCGCCGTCGGCGAGGACACCGCCGGCGGCGTCGAGCACGATCACGCGGTCGACGACGTCCGCCCAGACGGCGACGCGGTGTTCGACGACCACGAGGGTCGCGCCCGTGCGCTCGAGGACGCGGACGACGGCGTCGCGGATCTCCACGACGCCGTCGGGGTCGAGGTTCGCCGTCGGCTCGTCGAGCAGGAGCAGCCCCGGCTCCATGGCGAGCACCGCGGCCAGGGCGAGGCGCTGCTTCTGACCGCCCGAGAGCGCCGTGGTCGGGTGGTCGAGCGGGACGTCGAGCCCGACGTCGTCGAGCGCCCGGTGCACCCGCTGCCAGATCTCCTCCCGCGGGACGGCGAGGTTCTCGGCGGCGAAGGCCACCTCGTCGCCGACGCGCGCGAGGACCACCTGGGTGTCGGGGTCCTGCAGCACGAGGCCCGCCCGGCCCCGGACGTCGGCGGGGCGGGCGCCGTCGAGCAGCAGTTCACCCTCCTGTTCGCCCTCGTCCTGGCTGCCGAGCAGTCCCGCCAGCCCGTGCAGCACGGTGGACTTGCCCGCGCCGGACGCACCGAGGAGCAGGACGCGCTCGCCGGGGCGGAGGTCGAGGTCGAGGTGGCGGGCGGCGAAGGCCTTCCGGCCGGCGTGGCGCCAGCCCCATCCCCGGGCGCTGACGGACGCAGCTCCCGGGGACGGCGCCTGCGCTGGCGTCACACGTCCGCCGTGCGGCCGGCGGCGAAGGAGGACAGCACGCCCGCCCTCGCGAGCCCGCGCATGGCCAGCCAGGACAGCAGGCCCGCGATGACGACGCCGGAGATGGCGGCGGACACCGCATACAGGAGCTTGAACTCGACGCTCCAGAGTGCGTTGTAGAGGATGTTCTCGCTGATCGCCAGCGCCAGGCCCGCGCCGAGGCCGGCGAGGAGCGCGACGGGCAGGTTCCACTTCCGGTAGAGGAAGAGCAGGAACACGAGTTCGGCCCCCGCTCCCTGGATGGCCCCGGAGATGAGGACGCCGACGCCCCACTGGGTGCCGATCAGGGCGGAGACCGCAGCGGCGAGGACCTCGCAGTAGATCGCGGCGCCCGGTTTCCGGATGATCAGCCCGCCGAGCACCCCGGCGATGAGCCAGCCGCCGGAGTAGAGGCCCGCGAGCGGCGGGAAGCCGGCGGTGAGCACGCTGATGCCCGAGTAGCCCGCGGACCACACGAAGAACAGCACGCCGACGGCGACGGCGATGACCGAGGCCACCACGATGTCGACGACGCGCCACCGGGCGGTGCGGGGGGAGAGGCCCTCGAGGGCCGTCGATGATGCCATGCTGATTCCTCCTGGGTTGCAGGAGGGGAGGGCGCACGGTTGCCGCGCACCCTGAGAACTCGACTCCCTTCGCCGGTACTAACCGGATCAGGTTCGAGGGTCTGCGGCGGTCCGCACTCTCAGCGCCCGCTCCGGCAGCATGCTGCGGATCGGCGCTCCCCTGTCGTTGTTGCTTGAGCGCTCCCGATCCTACACCTGCGGACGGGAGATCAGCCCGGCTAGGCTAGTCGCAGGACCAACGGACCAGAAGGAGAAACCATGAACGTAGTGTTCAAATTGCTCGGTGTGGGAATGAGTGTCGGCGCAGGCTTCGTGGGGACGAAACTCATCGACTTCCTGTGGGAGAAGATCACGGGCGAGGCGCCGCCCAAGAGCAAGGACGGCCTCGAGAACACGCTCCGCTCGGCGCTGGTGTTCGCCATCATCTCGGGCGCGGTCAGTACCACCATCCAGGTCCTGACCAACCGGTCCACGCAGAAGGCCATCGAGCGGTTCGCCAAGAGCCGCGATCTCACCTGAGCCGTATGAACCAGGAAAGGGCGTCCCTCGGGGCGCCCTTTCCTTCGTCCGGGGTCAGGACTCCCCCTCGATGCCCAGCTCGGGCTTGACGGCCTGGAGGATGCGGTGGAGATTCATGCCGATCGCGGCCGCCGAGCCGAAGGGGACGGTCTCGGACGAGGACTCGTAGGCCTTGGTCTCGAGGACTTTCAGGGTCTGCTCGGCCCGATGGAGCATCTCGGCGCCGTTCTCCTCGACCGTCCACAGGTCCAGGACGTTCCCGACGGCGGCGAACGCCGCCTGCAGGGGCGGGCGGACCGCCTCGGGCAGGGGATGCTCGGCGGCCGTCCCGTGGAGCCCCTCCTGCAGCATGTTGGTGATGTTCAGGGTGTGGGCGGCGACGACCTCCAGGACCTCGACATGCCGGTAGTCGCCGGGTATGTCCCGCGGGTGGAAGCGCCGCCGGACGTTCCCCTTCCGGCTCTCGGCCGCGTACTGCAGGGCGCTGCGGGCGTTGCGCACCGACGCCGTGAGGTCGTCGCGGCGTTCCGCCCACCGGGGATCGTCCTCGGCCCAGTCCTGCTCGAGCGCCTCGCCCATCTCCTGGAGCTGGCGCGCCGCCGTCCGGCGCAGGCCGCTCATCTGGCCGACAGCGTCATTGAGATGGAGCGGGGGCAGGATGAGCGCGCTGACCGCGAGGCCCACGCCGACGCCGACGAGGGTCTGGATCAGGTAGCCCAGCGAGTACCCCAGGTTCTCGTTGCCAATGACGAGCACGAACAGTCCCGCCGACGCGATCCCCGACCCGCCGCCCGCCGTCCTCTTGAGGACCCCACCGAGAAGCACGCCGACCCCGACGACGAACGCGATGGTCAGCCAGTTCGGATCCCCCGCCCACACCGCGACGTACGCGAGGAGGATCCCGATCGTCAGCCCGACGACGGTCTGCAGGCCGAGCTTCACGGTGCCCGCCACCGTCGGGTAGATGGCGAGCAGGGCACCCAGCGGCGCGTAGTACGGGTACTCGGCCGCGGTTCCGGGGATGGCGAGGGCGATCGTCCAGGCGAGCGCCGCAGCGAAGGCGGCCTTGGCCGCCAGGAGGAGCTGCGGGTTGACCACCGCGGCCCGCAACCGCTCCCTGAGATCGCCGTCGAACCGGGACGCGAGGCCCGGGTGGATTCTGAGGGTGGGCATCCCGCAGTATGGCAGCCCAACCTTGGCGTCCCTTCTCCCGGATGCGGGCACGCGGCATACTGGCGGCATGACCCTCCTCACCACGCAGCAGATCCTCGACGCCGGCCTCGCCGACTGGCGCAAACTGGCCCGGGCGCTGCACGCCCGCTTCGTGACCGGCGACTTCGCCACCGGCCTCGCCCTCGTCACGGCGATCGGCGACCTCGCGGAGCAGGCCGGCCACCACCCCGACGTCGTGCTGACCTACCCGCACGTCGACGTCACACTCCTCAGCCACGACGCCTCCGGCGTGACGGAACGCGACGTCGACCTCGCGCGCCGGATCAGCGCGATCGCGAGCGAGCAGGGCATCCGGACGGACCCTGCGGCGCCCGCCGTCGTCGAGCTCGCCCTCGACACCGCGGACGTCGCGGCCGCCGGACCGTTCTGGGCGGCACTGCTGACCGGCGACGCCACCGCCGTGGACGGCGACGACGTGGCCGACCCGGGCGGGCGCGTCCCCCTCCTGTGGTTCCAGCACACCGACGCCCACGAGACGCCACGGCAGCGCTTCCATCTCGACCTCTGGGTGCCGCACGATGCCGCGGAGGCCCGGATAGCCGCCGCCGTGGCCGCGGGCGGACGCGTGGTCGACGACGCGCAGGCGCCGTCCTTCACGGTCCTGGCCGACGCCGAGGGCAATCGCGCCTGCGTCTGCACGATCCTGGGTCGCTGAGCGGCGCCCGCCGCGCGGTCATGACGGACGACACGACGGCCCCCGACGACGCCGACGTGCTCGTGGTGGGCGCGGGGCCCACGGGCCTCATGCTGGCCGATTGGCTGACGCGACTGGGTGTCCGCACCATCGTCCTGGACGGCAAGGACGGCCCGACCCCGGAGTCCCGCGCCCTCGGCGTGCATTCACGGTCCATGGAGATCTACGACCAGCTCGGCGTCGTCGACCGCGTGCTGGCCGCAGCGGAGCACGCGGATTCGATGCGGCAGGGGTTCGGCCGGAAGGCCTTCGCACCGATTCCCCTCACCGGGCTCGGACGGGGACTGACCCCCTATCCCGGCATGTACGTGCTGGAGCAGAGCGCCAACGAGAGGATCCTCGCCGGGCACCTCGCCGAGCTCGGCGGCGGCGTCCGCTGGCGGCACCGCCTGACGGGCCTGGAGCAGGACGACGACGGCGTGACCGCCCGGGTCGACGGGCCGGACGGGCCGTCGACCCTCCGGGCCCGGTTCGCGGTGGGGTGCGACGGCGCGTCCTCGACGGTCCGGTCCCTGTGCGGGATCGCCTTCGAGGGCACGACGAACCGGCAGACCTTCTATCTCATCGACGCGGTGGGCGTGCACGGGCTGGCGCCGGCCACGGTGAACATCCGGCAGGGCGCCGCCGAGTTCCTCCTCGCCTTCCCGATGCGGTCCGAGGGTACGGCGGGCCAGCGGCAGCGGCTCATCGGGATCGCCGACGACGACGTCGCGCCGACGGTGACGGAGCAGTACGCGCGGCATCACCTCGCGGAGGTCTTCGGCGTCACCTACGAGGACTCCCGCTGGTTCTCCACCTACCGCGTCCACCACCGGGTCGCAGCGAGCTTCCGCGACCGCTCGGTCTTCCTCGCGGGCGACGCAGGGCACGTCCACTCGCCGGTCGGCGCCCAGGGCATGAACACCGGCCTGCAGGACGCCCACAACCTCGCGTTCAAGCTCGCCGACGTCCTCGCTGGACGGGCGCCCGCAGGCGGCCTGGACCGCTACGAGGCCGAACGCCGCCCGGTGGCGCTGCGCCTGATCAGGACCACCGATCTCGTGTTCCGGGGTGTAACGGCGCGCTCGCGGGCCGTGACGTTCGTGCGCAGGTACGTGCCGCGGGTCGTGCTGCCCATCGGGGTCGCCCTCCTGCCCCACCTGCCGATCGGACGGCGGATGGCCGGCTACCTCGGCCAGATCCGCATCCACTACCGGATGGACGGGGCTGCGCCGCGACGGCGGCGTGACCCCGTCGTCGGCCGCCGCCTCCACTGGACGGGGGAGAACTTCGACGCGCTGCGGTCCGCGGCGTGGCAACTGCACCTGTACGCTCCCGACGATGCGGCGGCACGGGGTGGGGAAGCCGCCGCCGTCGACCTCGGACTCCCGCTCCACACCTTCGCCTCCACAGGGACCACCCCCCTGCGACCCGGCACCCTGTATCTCGTGCGGCCGGACGGCTTCGTGGCGGCCGCCTCCGTCCCCGCCGAGGCCGTCCCCGTGTTCCGGGCGGCGTGGCAGGGCGCCTCCGCCGCCGACCCGGCCGAGCAGGAAGGACGACCATGACGGACGCCGGGCCGATGGCTTGCGGCTGCTATGGTGATGCCGTTCGGTGACCATCAGCAGGAAGCTCCTCATGACCCCGCTACGCCCGGACCCGACCGCACTGTTGGCCCGGAGGTCCACCGTGCTCGCGGTCTTCGCGGCAGTCCACCTCCTCTCCTTCGTCCTGCTGCTTCCCACGATCACCGCCGGCGAGACCTACGGCGATGTGGTCCTGTACCGCCACTGGGCGTTCCACGGCTTCAGCAAGGGCATCTGGCTGGGAATCGACGACGCCTGGGTGTACCCGGCCGGTGCGATGCTCCCGATGATCGTCGCCGGGCTGATGGGGCAGCAGCCCTACATGCTCGTGTGGTTCCTGCTGTGCCTGGTCCTCAACCTGACTGCCGTGCTGGCCCTGCTGAACAGCCGCGCCACGCGTCACGGGTGGCAGGCCGCCTATCTCTGGATGGTGCTCACTGCGGTCCTCGGGCCGGTCGCTTTCTCCCGCGTGGACGGTGTCACGGGCCCCCTCGTCGTTGTCGGCCTCGTTTTCGCAGCCGCGTACCCGGTCTTCGCGTCGTCCGTCCTCTCCCTGGCAACCTGGATCAAGGTCTGGCCGGCAGCAGCCGTGCTGGCGCTGCTCATAGCGGCCAGGGCGAGGATACGGGTTGTCCTTGCAGGGCTCGTGGTGTCAGGAGTGATCGTCGGGGTAGCCGCGTCCAGGGGAGGGATCGGGAACGTCTTCGGCTTCCTGTCGACGCAGGGCGAGCGGGGGATGCAGCTCGAGGCACCCCTCGCAACACCCGGCCTGTGGCAGGCGATCCTCGGTGGCGCGACGACCGTGGAGTTCAACGCCGAGATCCACACCATGGAGATCCGCGGTTCCCTCGCGGGACCCCTGGCCGCCTGGATGGACACCTTCCTGTGCCTTGCCGTCGCGTCGATCGCCCTGCTCATGGTGGCTGCGCTGAGGAAGGGGGCCGACCGCACCCGGCTCGTCATCACCGGCACCCTCGCTCTCGTCGGGGCCCTGATCGTCTTCAACAAGGTAGGTTCTCCCCAATTCATGATCTGGCTCGTCGCCGTGATCGCGGTGGGAGTCGCCCTGGACGGCCGTGCATGGTCCCTCCCGGGCGCCCTGATGGTCCTGATCTCCATCCTGACGACGCTCGTCTACCCGATTCTCTACACCCAGCTCCACGAGGCGCTGAACCCCGGCGTCGCGCTTCTCCTCTCGGTACGCAATCTGCTCGTCGTCGTCGTCTTCGCCTGGGCCCTGCGACAGCTCCACCTGCTCCGGAGAAGAGCGCACGGGACGCTGCCCCTTACGCCACAGGGCCTGACCGGCAGCGTCGGTGGCAGCGTCTAGGCTTCGAAGGCCGGCACGGTGACGACGGGCCGACGACGAGTCGGCGGGCAGCCGGTGGCGGAACCACGGCTGGAAGGAGGAGGGGGATGGATGCTTCCGGTGTGCCCGGGGCGGCGCTGGGCCGGCCGGTCGGCGCGGCCGAAGGCGGCTCGCTCATGCCGTCGGGATATGCCTCCCCTGCCCAGGACTGGTTCGAGGACCGGATCGACCTCAACCGCCACCTCATCCGGGACATCACCAGCACGTACATCGTCAGGGTCTCCGGGGACGCGATGGACGGCGCCGGCATCTCCGACGGGGACGAGCTGATCGTCGACCGCGCCCTGCGCCCGCGGGACGGCTCCGTGGTCATCGCCGTGCTCGACGGCGAGCTCGTCATCCGCAGGATAAGCATCGCCCCCTCGGGGGTGGCACTCGTCGCGGCAAGCCCCGCCTACCGGCCCATCGCCGTCCCGGATCCCGATTCCCTGGTGATCTGGGGCGTCGCCACCCGGTGCCTGCACCGTGTCTGAGTCCGGCAGCAGTATCGCGCTCGTCGACGTCAACAACTTCTACGTCTCCGCCGAGCGTGCCTTCGACCCGTCGCTCGAGGGCCGGCCCCTCGTGGTGCTCTCCAACAACGACGGCTGCGTGATCACCCGGAGCCCGGAGGCCAAGTCCCTGGGCATCACGATGGGCACACCGTGGTTCAGGATCGCGGGGCAGGCGCGCGGGTGGGGACTGGAAGTGCGCTCGAGCAACTACGAGCTCTACGGCGACCTCAGCGCCCGCGTCATGGAACTGCTCGGCCGGCACACCGGGAACCTCGAGATCTACAGCATCGACGAGGCCTTCCTGACCCTCTCGGGTCCCCTCGACGCGCAGCGGCGCGCCGGCACGGAGATCCGGGCCACCGTGCGCCGCAATGTCGGGCTGCCCGTCTGCGTCGGGATCGCCCCGACCAAGACCCTCGCCAAGCTCGCCAACCGCTGGGCCAAGGGCAATCCGGAGTTCGACGGCGTGTGCCATTGGCGCATCGTCCCCGAGGAGAACCGGCGCTCCCTGCTCCGGCGGCTCGCGGTCTCGGACGTCTGGGGCGTCGGTGCGAAGAACGCGCAGAGGCTGGGCGCGATCGGGATCGACTCGGCCTGGGACCTCGCCGCCGCGGACCCCGTGGCCATCCGCAAGCGCTTCTCGGTGGTGCTGATGCGGACCGTCCTGGAACTGCAGGGCACCCCGTGCATCACGGGGAGCGAGTCCACCGGCAACGAGCAGGTCCTCTACTCCCGTTCCTTCGGGACGCCGGTGAGTACCCGGGACGCGATGCACCAGGCCCTCAGCGTCTACGCGCAGGGCGCCGCCTCGCGCCTGGCCAGGAAGCACCTGCAGGGGCGGGTGATCACGGCCTTCGCCGCAACGTCCCCGTTCAGCGCCGGCCGGAAGAGCACCCCCACCATCTGCGTCCCGCTGCCCGCGCACACGGCGGATCCCCTCGAACTCTCGCGTGCCGCGGACACGCTCCTCCCCCTCATCGAGGAGGGCGTGCCATACATCCGCGCGGGCGTCATCGTCACCGACCTCCGGCCCGCCGGCGCCCAGGACACGCTGCTGCCCGCCGAGGGCCCGGCACTCAAGGACACCGGACCCCTTCTGCAGGACGTCGGCCGGCGCTTCGGGCGATCGGCGATCGGGCTCGGGCACGCAGGGCTGAAGGCCGGGTCCGACTGGACCATGAAGCGGGACATGCTCTCACCCCACTACACGACGAAGTGGTCGGAACTGCCCGTCGTCAAGGCCCGCTAGGCACGTGCGGTGCCTGGCCGCGGCGCCGTCCGAGCGTTACGCGGCGTCCGGGAGGGGAAGGAGATCGTCGAGGTAGGCACGGAGCGCCCGGGGACTGAAGGGCTTCGCCATGAACTGATCGGAACCCGCCGCCAGGCACTGCTCCTCGGTGAGCTGCGGGGGGCGCGCGGAGATCGTGAGGATGTGCGCGTCCGACTGGGCCCGGAGATGCGGGCAGAGGTCGAGGCCGTCCACGTCCGGCAGGTTGAGGTCCAGCGTGATGAGGTCCGGTCGGACCGTGTCGACGAGGCGCTGCCCCTCTGCTCCCGTGCCCGCCTCGTGCACGGTGAAGTTCCGCCCGGACAGCACGATGACGAGCAACCGGCGGATGTCGGCGTCGTCCTCGATGACGACCGCACTGCGCTGCAGCATCCCTCCGGACCTCCCTCCCGTGCCACTCCCTGTAATCATCAGCTACCTTACCGTCCGCTGCGGGACGGCCTCGCCGTGGCCACGCCCCCGGCAGCAGCTTGACAGGTAGGGGCCGGCCACCTGTCGGGCCGATTGCGCCGCACCCGGGGCGTCACGGCCCGCAGCGATCCGGTCAGACGATCCCGCCGGGGGCCTCCCGCCCCGTCCCGCCATCGGCCTTCCGGCCCGCACCGCCATCGGCCTCCTGGCCCGCACCGCTATCGGCCTCCCGGCCGGGTCCCACGGGGTCGCCCTCGGCGGCTCTCGCCACGACGTCGTCGAGCTCGTCGAGGGTGAGCAGGTCCCGCCGCAGGTGCCGCGTGCGGTAGCCGGCCCGGCCCACCATGTGCGCCGACACGGGGCTGGTGAGGAGCTGGAAGATCCAGCACAGCGTCAGCAGCGGGACGAGCGCCCAGCTCTCGAACTCCACGGCGAGCGCGAGGAGGAACAGCAGCAGCCCGAGCACCTGCGGCTTGGTGGCGGCGTGCATGCGGGACAGCAGATCCGGGAAGCGCGCAAGGCCGATCCCCGCTGCCAGGGACATGAGGGCGCCGCCGATCAGCAGGACCGAGACGATCGCATCATTGACCATGGCGCTACTTCCTGTCGGTGACGAAGCGGGCGACGGTGACCGAGCCGACGAATCCGATGAGCGAGATCGTCACGAGCAGCAGGAGATTGTCGAGGTGGCGGCCCACCACCATGTTCAGGACCAGTCCGCCGCCGACGATCGCCAGGACGACGTCGATCGCCAGGACGCGGTCGAGGATCGACGGCCCGCGGACGGCCCGGTACAGGGCCAGCAGGACCGCGACCGTGAGTATTCCCCCGGCGACATACACGGCGGCCGTCATCGGCGTGCCTCCTCTGCACCGAGTGCGTCGAGGTCCCTGCGGCTCCCCATGATCCGGATGAGCCAGACCTCCGTGGCGCGGACGTCCCGCCGGATGGCCTCGGCGTCCTCGTCGGAGCGGATGTAAAGGCAGTGGAGGTAGAGGGTCGAGGTGGAGCGGTCCACCTCCAGGACGAGGGATCCCGGGATCAGCGAGATGGCGTGACCCGTGGCCGTGACGAGGAAGTCCGAGTGGCTGCGGAGCTTCACGGCGACCACCGCGCTCCGGAGGGACGGCCCCCGGGTGACGGCCAGCCAGAACACCTCGGCGCTGGCGACCACCAGCTGGTACAGGAACCGCCCGAGAAACGGGAGGACCCACAGCACGTTGAACCGGCCCGTCAGCTCCACGGGCGGCAGGTAGAAGAAGTTCACGACGGCGTACGCGATGATCGCGCCGAAGACGAGGTTGCCGAGGCTGAAGTCCTGCCACAGCGCTCCCCAGACGAGGACGAGCCAGATGACGAGCGGCAGCTCGGTGATGAGGGGGATGCGCTGGCGGCTCATCCGTCCGCCCCCGGCCCGAGGACGGACTCGATGTACGGGGTCCGGTCGAGCATCTCCTGGGCCGCGCCGTCGCTGAGCGCGAACAGCGGCCCGGCGAGGAAGGTCAGGGCGAGCCCGAGCACGACGAGGCCGATCGTCGGGCCGGTCATCGTTCCCGGCAGGAGCGTCACGGGATCCTTGCCGGCGAAACGCCCGGCGTCCTCCCCGGTGACGTGGCGGGAGGTACCCACGCTGGAGCCGTCCGCCTTGCTCGCGAGCAGGATGGGATCCGGGTCCTCCGCGTCGGCGGGGCTGCGCCAGAAGGCGCGGCTCCAGACCCGTGCCATGACCAGGAGGGTCAGCAGGCTCGTCAGGATTCCCCCGGCCACCAGCAGGTAGGCGAGCGGCGTCCCGAGCTCCACTCCGGCCTGGATGAGCCCGAGCTTCCCGAGGAAGCCCGAGAACGGAGGGATGCCGGCGAGGTTCATGGCGGGCACGAAGAAGAGGACGCCGAGCAGCGGCGAGAGCTTCGCCAGTCCGCCGAGCCGGTCGACGTTCGCCGTCCCGCCCCGGCGCTCGATCAGTCCCGTGACGAGGAAGAGGCTCGTCTGCACGGTGATGTGGTGGGCGACGTAGTAGACCGTGGCCCCGAGGCCGATCCGCGAGGAGATGGCCAGCCCGAAGACCATGTAGCCGATGTGGCTGACGAGGGTGAAGGACAGGAGCCGCTTGATGTCGGATTGCGCGAGCGCCCCGAGGATGCCCACCACCATCGTGAGCAGCGCGACCACCATGAGGAGGGAGTTGATGCGGTCGCCGGGGAAGAGCAGCGTCTCGACCCGCACCATCGCGTAGACGCCCACCTTGGTCAGCAGGCCGGCGAACACGGCTGTCACCGGGGCGGGTGCCGTGGGATAGGAGTCCGGCAGCCAGAAGGAGAGCGGGAAGACCGCGGCCTTGATGCCGAAGGCGACGAGCAGCATGAGATGGAGCACCAGCTGCGTCGCCGGGTCCACCGTCTCCAGCTTCACCGCGAGGTCCGCCATGTTGACCGTCCCGGTGGCGCCGTAGATCATCGCGATACTGATCAGGAACAGCATGGAGGACACCACGCTGACCACGACGTACGTCACACCGGCCCGGATGCGCGGGGCGGTGCCGCCCAGGGTCATGAGGACGTAGCTCGCGGTGAGCAGGATCTCGAAGCCGACGTACAGGTTGAAGAGGTCGCCCGTCAGGAAGGCGTTGGACACCCCGGCGACGAGGATCAGGTAGGTGGGGTGGAAGATCGAGACCGGGCCCTCCTCGTCGCCGTCGGCCATGCCCTGGCCGGCCGCGTAGATCAGCACCGCGAGGCTGATGGCGGAGGACACCACGAGCATCAGGGCGGAGAACTGGTCCACCACGAGCACGATGCCGAACGGCGCCTCCCACCCGCCGAGCCTGACCGCATGCGTCCCCGAGGAGGGCGCGGCGAGCAGGATCACCACCTCGATGATCAGGGTCACGCTGAGGGTCGAGATGCTGACGACGCGCTGCGCCCGTGAATGGCGGATGAGCAGGAACGTGACCGCCGCTCCGAGGAACGGCAGTACGACGGCGAGGGGAGCCAGGTCGGCGGCGATCACAGGTGGTCCCCCGGCCGGCGCGTCCGTGCGGTCGAGGCATCGTCGTCGTCGTCGGAGAACTCCGAGGTCTCCGCGACGACGTCGGCGTCGTCCTCCCAGTCGTAGCTGCCCTGGTCCGCGACGCGGCGATCCTCGGGATCGTCCTGGACGTCGTCCTCGCGGCCGAGGACCCACGAACGGTAGATGATGCCGAGCATGAACGCCGTGACCGCGAACGTGATGACGATCGCCGTCAGCACGAGGGCCTGCGGCAGGCTGTCCGTGTACTCCTCCGCCGGCGTTCCGGAGACGTAGAGCGGCGATCTCCCGCCGCCCCCGCTCATGGCGAGCATCAGGATGTTCGCGCCGTTGCCGACGAGGATCAGGCCGAGCAGCACGCGGGTCAGGCTGCGTTCGAGCAGCAGGTAGATCCCGGCAGCGAAGAACACCGCCATGAGCACGATCAGCGTGAGGTTGACGGTCACGGCTGGACTCCTTCGACGGCGGGCGGGACGAGCGCATCGGACCCGGGGTCCTCTTCGACGGGTTGCTCGGCTTCGCTGCGCTCGTCGATCTCCGAGCCCAGGCTGCGCAGGACATCCAGGACCAGGCCGACGACGATGATGTAGACCCCGATATCGAAGATGGTGGACGTCACGAACTTCACGTCGCCGAAGACCGGAAACCAGAACTCCAGGATGTAGCTCTCCAGCACCGCGCCGCCGAACAGCAGGGGCGCGGCCGCAGTGAGGGAGACGATCGCCAGCCCGACCCCCAGGAGCATGCCGGCGCTGACCGGGCTGGCTTCGGCCAGCTCGAACCGGCCCCCCGCAAGGTACCGGATGGCCAGGGCCAGCCCTGCGGTGAGTCCGCCCGCGAAGCCGCCGCCCGGCAGGTTGTGTCCGGCGATGAGCAGGTAGACGGAGAGCACGATGATGGTGTGGAAGAGCAGCCGGGTGATGACCTCGAAGATGATGGACCGGCGCTCGGGCGCGAGGGTGCGGCCCGCCACGAGCCAGGGGTCGCGGGACACGTCGGCGAACCGCGCCGCGAGCTCCCGGGCAGCGCCGGCCCGGCCACCCGCGTCGAGCGGCTCCTGGCCCCGGTCCACCGAGCCGTCCTCGACGCCGTGGGCCCTGTGCCTCTTGTCGCCGCGCCCCCGGATGAAGATGAGGCTCGCGATCCCTGTCGCCGCGATGGCCAGCACGGTGATCTCCCCGAAGGTGTCCCACGCGCGGATATCGACGAGCAGCACGTTGACGGCGTTGGCGCCGCCGCCGTCGTCATAGGCCATCTGCGGGTAGGCCAGGGAGATGGGCGTGGCGTTGCGCGAGGCCATGGAGGACATCGCGATCACGGCCATGGTGCCGCCGAAGGCCACCCCGAGCCCGGCCCGCAGGACCCGGTGCCGGCTCCCTGCGCGGTTCCAGAGCCGGGCAGGAAGGGAGCGCAGCGCGAGGACGAAGGCGACCAGCACGATCGTCTCGACGAGCATCTGGGTGAGGGCGAGGTCGGGAGCGCCGTGCAGCGCGAAGATCGCCGCCATGCCGTACCCGGTGATCCCGACCATCAGGACGGCCATGAACCGCTTGGTGGACCGGAGCGCGGCGAGGATGCCCACGATGATGACGAGCGCCGCGACGACCTGCGCGGGCGACTCCGCGATCCTGACGTCCGAGGGCAGAGGGGCGTCGAACAGGATGAGGGCGGCGAGCGGGGTGACGACGGCGGTCGTCAGGATGACGAACAGGTAGAAGGCCAGCGAGCCGCGCTGCGTGCGCCCGGTGATCCACACGGCGACGTCGTCGAGGACCCCGATCAGGGAGCGGTACACCACCTCCGCCTCCCGGACCGCGGGGAGGCGCCCCTGCAGCCGTTCGAACGGCCCCCGCAGCAGGTACAGCGCGGTACCGGCCACGATCGTGACGGTCGAGAGCAGCAGCGGCAGGTTGACGCCGTGCCAGAGGGCCAGATACGGCGCCTCGCCCTCCGCCGGGAACAGTCCGACATACGGCTGGATGACGGCGTCCAGCGGCGCCGGCCAGAGCCCGAACAGCACGGAGGCGACGGCGAGCACGGCGGGTGCCAGCAGGAAGGACGTGCGGACCCGCTTGAACGGGGTCTGCGGCCGGCCGTGCTTCAGCGCGAAGGCACCCCACACGAAGCGCGCGCTGTAGGCGAAGGTGAGGATGGACCCGAGGACGATGCCGCCCAGCAGGAGGACGCCGGCGGGGCCGTCGCCCGCCCGGTGGACGAACGCCTCGAGGACCGATTCCTTCGCCACGAAGCCCAGCAGGGGCGGCACACCGGCCATCGACCCGGCGGCGACGGCGGCGACGGCGAACAGGGCGGGCGAGGTGGCACCCACCCCGGACAGGACCCGCAGGTCACGCGTGCCGGACTGGTGGTCGATGATGCCGACCACCAGGAAGAGCGTGGCCTTGAAGAACCCGTGCGCCAGCAGCAGCCCGAGGCCGGCGAGGGCGCCGTCGCGTCCGCCGAGACCGACCACCATGGTCAGGAAGCCGAGCTGGCTCACCGTCCCGTAGGCCAGCACGAGCTTGAGGTCGAACTGGCGCAGCGCGCGCCAGCCGCCGAGCAGCATGGTGGCCATCCCGAGCCCGAAGACGACGGGGTACCAGAAGGTGGTCTCCGCGAACCCGGGGGCGAACCGCGCCACGAGGAAGACACCGGCCTTGACCATCGCCGCCGCGTGCAGGTAGGCGCTGACGGGCGTGGGCGCGGCCATGGCCCCGGGCAGCCAGAAATGGAAGGGGACGAGCGCCGACTTGGTGATGGCTCCCACCAGCACGAGGCCGATCGCGACGTCGATGAGCAGGCCGCCGGCCGCGAGGGTCCCGGCGTCGGCCATGATCTCGGATATGCGGTACGTCCCGGCCTCGTGCCCGAGGATGACCAGGCCCACCAGCATCGCCAGGCCGCCGAACGTCGTGACGATCAGCGCCTGCAGGGCGGAGCGTCGGGCGGAGAGCCGCTGCCGCGAGTAGCCGATGAGCAGGTAGGACAGGATCGTGGTCAGTTCCCAGAAGATGAACATGAGGATCAGGTCATCGGCGGTGACCAGTCCGAACATCGCGGCGGCGAACGCGAGGAGCTGTGCGCCGAAGGCGCCGACGTCGGGATCGTCGTTCTTGAAGTAGCGCGCGCAGTAGAACAGAACGAGGGCCCCGACGCCGAGGATCAGGATGCAGAGGACCGCCGCGAGGGCATCCAGCCGGAAGGACAGCTCGACCTGCAGGCTGGGGATCCAGGGGATGGTGAGCGACGGCGGGGCACCGGGACTGCCGTTGGGCGCTTCCTGGTCGGAGGCCAGGACCCGCGGGAGCTCGGCCAGGAGCCAGGCGAAGCCGGCGGCGGGCGCAGCGGCGAGGACGAAGAAGGCCGAACGTCCGAACCGGGAGAACAGGACAGGCGCCCCGAGTGCCAGCGCGAACATCGCGAGCAGCACGGTGAGCATGGGGTCTCGATCTTCCACTGGGGGCCGGTCGGGCCCCGCCAGTCTATCGGCGCGATTGCTTCGACGTTTCAGTGTTACTCGCCGCGCATCCGCCCCGACGGGGCGCGGGCGCCTCGGCGTGACGGGGATCATACGGCGCTAGCATTCACCGTATGAGTACCCATGAGCCGCTGCCGCTCCCCGCGGAGGCCTCTGCTCCCGATCCCCTTCGCGGCTCCGGTCGTATCTTCAGCCGGCCCGTCCTGGCCTGGGCGTCGTGGGACTGGGGGTCGGCCGCCTTCAACGCCGTGATGACCACCTTCGTGTTCACGGTGTACCTCACGTCGGACGCGTTCGGCGGCGAGGCACGTGCGTCCCAGGTGCTCGGGTGGGGCCTCGCGGCGGCCGGGCTGCTCATCGCGCTGCTCGCACCCGTCATCGGGCAGCGGTCCGACAGCGGGGGCCGCCGCAAGCTCTGGCTCGGCGTGAACAGCGCGATCGTCGCCGTCCTGACGGCCCTGTGCTTCTTCGTGTTCCCCAGCCCCGGGATGCTGATCCTCGGCGTCGCCCTGATCGCCGCGGCGAACATCTTCTTCGAGTTCGCAGGCGTCAACTACAACGCGATGCTGACGCAGGTCTCGACGCCGGCGACGATCGGGCGCATCAGCGGGTTCGGCTGGGCCATGGGCTACGTGGGCGGCATCGTCGCCCTCGTGGTGGTCCTCGTGGTCTTCATCGAGCCGGTCATCGACTGGCCGGGAGCCTCCGGCGAGAACGGACTGAACATCCGCCTCGTGGCCGTCTTCTCGGCGCTGTGGTTCGCGGCGTTCGCCCTGCCCGTGATGTTCGCCGTGCCGGAGGTCCCCCGGAAGTCCAGGGCGGCGCAGGTGGCATTCCTCGCCTCGTACGGCCTGCTCCTGCGCCGGGTCAAGGCCATCTATCGCCAGAGCCCGCACACCATCTTCTTCCTGCTGGCCAGCGCCGTCTTCCGCGACGGACTCGCTGCGGTGTTCACCTTCGGTGGCATCCTGGCGGCGGGCACCTTCGGATTCTCGACGAGCATGGTGATCGTCTTCGCCATCGCGGCGAACGTCATCGCCGCGATCGGCGCCGTGATCGGCGGGTTCCTCGACGATCGCATCGGACCCAAGCGGGTCATCATCGGGGCCCTGGTCGGCCTGCTGGTGGCGGGGACGGCGATCCTCGTCCTGGGCACCGGATCGTATTCCTTCTTCGGCATGAACTGGACCGCGGATACGACGTTCTGGGTCTTCGGCCTGATGCTGACACTCTTCGTCGGCCCGGCGCAGTCGTCGTCCCGCGGCTATCTCGCGCGCCTCGCCCCGGTCGGCGACGAGGGCGAGCTGTTCGGCCTCTATGCCACGACGGGCCGGGCCGTCAGCTTCCTGGCGCCCGCACTCTTCGCCCTGTGCATCGGCATCTTCGGCTCGCAGCTCTACGGGGTGGTCGGCATCCTCGTGGTCCTCCTCGCGGGGCTCCTCCTCCTGCTCCCGGTCAGGCCGCCGGCACAGGTGACGCGCGCCGTCGTCCCGGAGGCCTGAGCCGCCATCGGGGCGGCGGGCCGAGCCTCCGGGTGCGGGTCAGATGCTGGTGCGGTGGAAGTTCAGGTGGCTGCGCGACGCCGTCGGGCCCCGCTGGCCCTGGTAGCGGTTCCCGTACTCGCCGGTGCCGTACGGGTGCTCGGCGGGGGACGTCAGCTTGAAGAAGCACAGCTGGCCGATCTTGGAGCCCGGCCACAGCTTGATCGGCAGGGTGGCCATGTTGGACAGCTCGAGGGTCACATGGCCGGAGAAGCCGGGATCGATGAACCCTGCGGTCGAGTGGGTGAGCAACCCGAGGCGGCCCAGCGAGGACTTGCCCTCGAGGCGCGCTGCGATGTCGTCGGGCAGCGTGACCGTCTCGTAGGTGGAGCCGAGGACGAATTCGCCGGGGTGCAGGATGAACGGCTCGTCCGGCGCCACCTCGACCAGGCGCGTGAGCTCCGGCTGGTCCTCGGCGGGGTCGATGTGCGCGTACTTGTGGTTGTCGAAGAGCCGGAAGTAGCGGTCGATGCGGACGTCGACGCTGGAGGGCTGCACCATCGCGGGATCGAGCGGGTCGAGGACGATCCGCTGGGCTGCCAGTTCTGCTCGGATGTCGCGGTCGGAGATCAGCACCGTCCAACGTTACCAGTCCGGCGAGCGTGGTCCCGCGGTTCGGGTCACCGCCCGATCTCCGTGCGCACGGCGAAGAGTTCGGGGAAGAAGGTGAGCTCGAGGGCGCGCTGGAGGAAGCCGACACCGGAGGAGCCGCCCGTCCCCGCCTTGAACCCGATGGTCCGCGCGACGGTCTTGAGGTGGCGGAAACGCCACAGCTGGAAGTTGTCCTCGAGGTCGACGAGCTCCTCGCATGCCTCGTAGACGTCCCAGTGACCCGCGGCATCCTCGTAGACCTGCTTGTAGACCGCGACGAGCGCGGGGGTGAATTCGTGGGCGAGGCTGACATCGCGGCTGAGCAGCTCCTCGGGCACGGCATAGCCCCGCCGGGCCAGGAGGGCGATGAACTCGTCGTACACACTGGTCGTCGTGAGGAGCTCCGAGAGCAGGGAACGCGCCGCCGGGTCGGCGTCGAACACCTCGATCATGGCGGCGTTCTTGTTGCCGAGCAGGAACTCGACGGCCCGGTACTGGTAGGACTGGAAGCCGCTCGAGGACCCGAGGTCGCCGCGGAACTCCGCGTACTCGGACGGTGTGAGGGTCGCCAGGACGGACCACTGCTCGGTCAGTGAGCGCTGGATGTGCTTGATCCGGGCGATGCCCTTCATCGCGGCGCGCAGATCGTCGGCCCGCAGGTGCAGGCGGACGGCACGGAGTTCGTGGAGCACGAGCTTCAGCCACAGCTCGGAGGTCTGGTGCTGGATGATGAACAGCATCTCGTCGTGGTGCTCCGGCGAGCTCACGGGGTGCTGCGCGTCGAGCAGCCTGTCCAGCTCGAGATACGAGCCGTAGCTCATCTTGTCCGAGAAGTCCCGTTCGATGCCCTGCTCCAGGTCGCGGGTGTTCCGCTCCACGCTCATGCGGCCAAGCCTACGTGCCGCGGGGTGCGGCAGGAATGTCGGTCCGTCGGTCTACCTTGGTGACCAGCCGAAGGAGTCTCCCATGCCGCGTATCCTGCACCGAAACCCGCAGCGCACCCCCTGCAGCATCGTCCCGCCGCACCTCCTCACGCGTCTCGCCGCGCTGCGGGACGCCCGGCACGCCGTCGCGGCCGAGGCAGCACGCCGGGCCCTGCGGGAACTGGATCCGCTGTGGCATGCCCGTACGGAGGCGTTGCGGGCGCCGGTGCGCCGACGGGCCGCCGTCGGAACGCTGACACGCCGTATCTACGACGCCGGCGGCCGGGAGGAGCTCCCCGGGTCCCTCGTGCGGGGCGAGGGAGCCGCTGCGACGGGTGATCCGGCCGCCGACGAGGCCTACGACGGACTGGGGTCCACCTACCGCCTGTTCAGCGAGGAGTACGGGCGTTCGTCGATCGACGGTGCCGGCAAGACCCTCGACGCGACGGTGCATTACGGGACCGGCTACGACAACGCCTTCTGGGACGGCGAGCGCATGGTCTTCGGCGATGGCGACGGCGAGATCTTCGGCCGCTTCACGGCGTCCCTCACGGTCATCAGCCACGAACTCGCCCACGGGTTCACGCAGTACTCCACGAACCTCGAGTACCAGGGCCAGTCCGGTGCGTTGAACGAATCGCTCTCGGACGTCTTCGGGGTGCTCGTGGAACAGCGGGAACTCGGGCAGGATGCCGCGGCGGCGTCCTGGCTCGTGGGCGCGGGCATCTTCACGGCGGCGGTGCAGGGCGTCGCCCTGCGGTCGCTCAGGGCGCCGGGGACGGCGTACGACGACGACGTGCTCGGCAGGGATCCCCAGCCCGCGACCATGGCGGACTACGTCGAGACGACGTCGGACAACGGCGGGGTGCACATCAATTCGGGCATTCCCAATCATGCGTTCTACCTGGCGGCCACCGCGGTGGGCGGCCGGGCCTGGCAGGGCGTCGGGCGGGTCTGGTACGACGCCGTCCTCAGCGGCAGCATCCCGCAGGACTGCGACTTCCCGACGTTCGCGGCCGCCACGACGGAGGCCGCCCGGACGCGTTTCGGGGCCGCCAGCCGGGAGGCAGGCGCGGTCGCGGACGCGTGGTCCGCGGTAGGCGTCCTGCCGTGAGGGTCGAGATCACCCGCTCCGGGGGCATCGGCGGGCTCACGCGGACGTGGAGCCTCGAGGTCAGCCGGGCGGAGGCCGAGCAGCGCTGGCTGCCGCTCGCGGAGGCGGAGGCGGGAGCAGGAGCAGGAGCGGGAGCAGGAGCCGGAGCGGGAGCGGGAACCGGAGCCGGAGCGGGAGCCGGGGCGGGAGCCGGAGCCGAAGCAGGAGGCCTTCCCGGGAAGGCCGTGCCGGACGCCGGACCGCCGGCGCCGGACGCCTCGCGGGACCGGTTCACCTACCGCATCACCGTCGGCTACACCCAGGTCTCGGTCCCCGAGAGCCGGCTCGCGGAGCCGTGGCGGGAGCTGATCGAGCGCGCCCGCGCGGCCGCACCGAGCCGACCGGAGCCGGTCGTGCGCGAGGGCCCCGCAGCCGGCACCGACGGTCCCGCCGGGGGTGGGCATGGCACCCCGGAAGAACTGTTGTAGGGTGATAGAGCGGTTTCAACTGCCGTGCGGGCGTAGCTCAATGGTAGAGCGCTAGCTTCCCAAGCTCGATACGCGGGTTCGATTCCCGTCGCCCGCTCTCTTCTTCCCCCGGCTGGGCCCTCGCGGCCCGCCGCGTGTGGCCCAGGACACCCTCCGCTCCGCCCTCGCCCGGCCGGATCGGCAGTATCCTTGAGGCGATGAATCGCACAATGTTCGCCTCGAAGATCCACCGCGCCACGGTCACGCATGCCGATCTGCACTATGTCGGCTCGGTCACCGTAGACCTCGACCTGCTCGAAGCCGCGGACATCCTGCCCGGTGAGCTCGTGTCGATCGTCGACATCACGAACGGAGCCCGACTCGAGACGTACACCATCGCCGGCGTCCGGGGATCCGGGGTGATCGGCATCAACGGCGCCGCAGCGCACCTCGTCCAGCGAGGCGATCTGGTCATCCTGATCGCCTACGCGCAGATGACCACAGAGGAGGCGCGCGCGTTCACTCCCACGGTCGTCCACGTGGATGCGGACAACCGGATCGTCGAATTGGGCACCGATCCTGCCGAGGCGGTCACCGAGGGTCTCCGGCGACCGCCGTTCGCCGTGGAGCACACCACCGTCTCCGCCTGAGCCGCCACCGTACTACCACGTCCGGCCGTGCCACCCGGGCCGTAGCCTACGATCGCGTAACACCAAGCATGCTGCCTAGCGCATCCTGCCCGCAGGGCTTAGGGTCGAAAAGCAAGCTTGCTTAGGCTGTCGATTCGATTGAACCGTCAGCCGGGTTGTCTACGAAGATGTGGAGGCTCGGTACGAATGCCGACTAGTCGAAGAACGCGCAATATCGTGAAGAGCCGTCCGAAGGCCGCCGTGCTGGCGGGCCTGGTGATCGGCACGATGGCCATGAGCGGGTGCGGCCCCGCTCAGGCCGACAACAGTCTGACCTGGTACATCAACCCCGACGCCGGGGGTCAGGCCGCGATCGCCGAGAAGTGCACCGCCGAGTCCGAGGGGCGCTACAGCATCGAGACCTCGCTCCTCCCGAGCGACGCCGCGTCGCAGCGCGAACAGCTCGCGCGTCGCCTCGCAGCGGGCGATTCGTCGCTCGACATCATGAGCCTCGATCCGCCGTTCATCGCTGAGCTCGCGGAACCGGGCTTCCTCGCTCCGGTCCCCGACGATGTGGCCGCGGCCACCACCGAGAACGTCGTCGAAGGCGCCCTGACCGGAGCCACCTGGAAGGACGAGCTCGTTACCATCCCCTTCTGGGCCAACACGCAGATCCTGTGGTACCGGAAATCGGTCGCAGAGGCCGCCGGTCTGGACATGTCGAAGCCGGTCACCTGGGAGCAGATCATGGAGGCCGCCCGGACGCAGGACAAGACCCTCGGGGTACAGGGCGCGCGGGCGGAATCGATGACGGTGTGGGTCAACGCGCTCATCGAATCCGCAGGCGGATCCATCATCGTCGACCCGGAGGCGACCGCCGACACGGTCGAACTCGACATCGACTCCCCCGCCGGCGTCGCCGCGGCCGACGTGGTCTCCACGATCGGCAAGGACGGCCTCGGCGGTCCCGGCCTCCCTACGCAGACCGAGAACGATTCACTCATCGCCTTCCAGGGCGATTCCGGGTCCTTCATGGTCAACTACCCGTTCGTCTGGCCCGCCACCAACGCAGCCGTCGAGGCGGGCACCCTGGACCAGTCGGTCCTGGACGACATCGGCTGGGGCCTCTACCCGCAGATGACGCCGGATCAGGAAACCGCTCCGCCGCTGGGCGGCATCGACCTGGGCGTCGGCGCCGAGAGCGACAATCCGGAGCTGGCGTACGAGGCGATCCAGTGCATCGTCTCGGTGGAGAACCAGGCGGAGTACTTCGTGACCAACGGCAACCCGCCGTCGAACACGGAGGCCTACAACGACCCGCGGATCGCGGAGACCTTCCCCATGGCGAACACGATCAGGGACTCCCTGCAGATCGCGGCGCCGCGCCCGCAGACACCGTTCTACAACGAAATCTCCACCGGCATCCAGCAGACCTGGACGCCGCCCGCCGACGTCGATCCCGACGTCACCCCGAAGGAGTCGGACGACTTCATCACCCTGGTCCTCAGAGGGGAGCAACTCCTGTGACCTCCGCCATCCCAGCGAAGACAACGACGGCGTCCACGACCGAATCCGGCCCGCGTGTGGACGTCGGCAACGGCAACCGCAACGGCAAGAAGCCGCGCATACAGTACAGCGACCGGGCACGAGCGGAACGACGGCTGGGCTGGATACTCGCCGGGCCCGCGTTCCTCGTGATGCTGGCTGTCACGCTGTACCCGATCCTGCTGGCCATCTACGATTCGCTCTTCCAGTTCCGCCTCACGGCCCCGGACGAGCGGACGTTCATCGGCTTCGAGAACTACCTCGTGATCCTCTCGGACCCGATCTGGTGGACGGCCCTGCGGACCACGGTGTTCATCACCGTGGTCACGGTGGTCGTCGAACTCGTCCTCGGTTTCGCCCTCGCTCTCGTGATGCACAAGGCGCTCAAATCCGTCCGCGGGATCCTCCGCACCGCGATCCTCGTGCCGTACGGCATCATCACCGTCGTCTCGGCCTTCGCCTGGTTCTACGCCTTCGACATCAACTCCGGGTACGTGAACAACTGGTTCAGCTGGGTGCCCGGCATCGATGAGACCACCAACTGGTTCGCGCAGACCGGGACCTCCCTCTTCGTCATCATGGCGTCCGAGATCTGGAAGACCACGCCCTTCATCTCCCTGCTCCTCCTCGCCGGTCTCGCGCAGGTCCCGGACGAGCTGGCCGAAGCGGCGAAGGTCGACGGCGCCACGTGGTGGGAGCAGATGCGCAAGGTCATCCTCCCCAACATGAAGGCGGCGATCATGGTCGCCGTGCTCTTCCGTGCCCTTGATGCGTTCCGCATCTTCGACAACGTGTTCATCATGACCAACGGCGCCTACGGCACGGAAGTGCTGTCACTGCTCGCCTACCGGCAATCCATCAGCAGGCTGGAGATCGGGCTCGGCTCCGCGGTCTCCGTCCTCCTGTTCCTGTGCGTCCTGCTGATCTGCTTCGTGGCGATCAAGCTGTTCAAGGTCGATCTCGCCGGATCGACAGGAGGAAAGTCATGACGAACAACAGCACCAGGCACAAGGTCCTCTGGGCAGTCATCACGGTCCTCGTGATGTTCTACGCACTGTTCCCCGTGGCCTCGATCCTCGCAACGTCCTTCAAGGCACCGAGTGACCTCACCAGCGGCAAGTTCCTCCCCTCGTCGGGTACGGCCACGACGAGCAACTACGAGCAGATCCTGGTCGGTGACGCCCAGGGCCTGTTCCTCTCGTCGCTGCGCAACTCCATCGGCATCGCCCTGATCGCGACGTTCATCGCAGTCATCCTGGCGACGCTGTGCGCCTATGCGATCGCCCGCCTGGACTTCCCCGGCAAGAAGGTCATCCTCACCACGGCACTGGCAGTGTCGATCTTCCCCGTGATCTCGATCGTCACCCCGCTGTTCAACCTGTGGCGCACCATCGGCCTCTACGACACGTGGCTCGGCCTGATCATCCCGTACCTCTCGCTCACCCTGCCCATCTCCATCTGGACTCTCGCAGCCTTCTTCCGGCAGATCCCGTGGGAGCTGGAGCAGGCAGCGCAGGTGGACGGGGCGACCACGTGGCAGGCGTTCCGCAAGGCCATCGTGCCGCTGGCAGCACCTGGCGTCTTCACGACGGCGATCATCGCGTTCTTCATCGCGTGGAACGACTTCGTGTACGGCATCTCGCTCACCTCGACCGAAGCGGCCCGCCCGGTCCCTGCGGCGCTCGCCTTCTTCACCGGGGCCTCGCAGTTCGAGGCCCCCACGGGGGCCATCTCGGCGGCGGCGATCATCGTCACGATCCCGGTCGTCCTCCTGGTCCTGCTGTTCCAACGCCAGATTGTCTCAGGCCTGACCTCGGGCGCCGTCAAGGGCTAACGCCCCCGGTTCAAGTAAAGGATTCGCACCATGGCTTCAATCACCCTCAACCACCTGGTCAAGAAATACGGCGACGGGTTCCCCGCCGTCAACGACATCAGTATCGACATCGCGGACGGCGAGTTCATCATCCTCGTCGGTCCGTCCGGCTGCGGGAAGTCCACGCTGCTGCGCATGATCGTGGGCCTCGAGGACATCACGGAGGGCGACCTCCTGATCGATGGGCAACGCGTGAACGACAAGGCGCCGCGCGACCGTAACCTGGCGATGGTGTTCCAGAACTACGCCCTGTACCCGCACCTGACGGTGTACGAGAATATCGCGTTCCCCCTGCGCCTGGCGAAGAGCAAGCACTCGGAGGAGCAGGTGGACAAACTCGTCACGGAGGCCGCGGCGACCCTGGAACTCACCGACCACCTGCAGCGCAAGCCGGCGAACCTCTCCGGCGGCCAGAGGCAGCGCGTCGCGATGGGCCGTGCGATCGTGCGGCAGGCGGACGCGTTCCTCTTCGACGAGCCGCTGTCCAACCTCGACGCCAAGCTCCGCGGCCAGATGCGGTCGGAGATCTCGCAGATGCAGCGGCGCCTCGGTGTCACGTCGGTCTACGTCACGCACGACCAGACCGAGGCCATGACTTTGGGTGACCGCGTGGCCGTCCTGAAGAAGGGCGAACTGCAGCAGATCGCGTCGCCGCGCGAGCTGTACGAGCAGCCACGGAACCTGTTCGTCGCCGGCTTCATCGGCTCGCCGTCCATGAACTTCCTGCCGGCGACCCTCGAAGGCACCACCCTCAAGACCGCTATCGGGGACCTCGAGATCCCTCAGGAAAAGGCCCAGAAGGCGGCCGGCAAGAAGGTCGTCCTCGTGGGCGTCCGGCCCGAGTTCTTCGAGGACGCGAAGCTGGTGGAGGACACCAAAAAGCCTCACGGCTCGACCTTCGCGGCAACCCTGACGCACACCGAATGGCTCGGCAACGAGCAGTACGGGTACATCAACTTCGATCCGGCGCCCGAGATGCGCGACCTGCTCAACAGTCTCGCGCGCGACATGGACGCCGACGAGCTGCGCCCGCAGGTGGTCGTCACCCTCGACGCCTCGAGCCGGATCCGGGGCGGGCGCGAGTCGGAGCTCTGGGTGGACACCCGGAAGCTCCACCTCTTCGACGCCGAGTCCGGGGAGAACCTGACGCGTGACGCCGAGGCCGGCGCCGAGCTGACCCGCGAGGCAGCCGAGGAGCGCGCCGAGGAGATCGCGTCCGCCCAGCAGGCCGACGGGCGGGCGGACTCCAGCGGTTTCGGAGGCGGCAACGGGACATCCGGTGGCGGGAACACCGGGACGGTCGACGCCGGCCGGACCGGGGGCGCGACCGCGGCCGGCGGCAAGCACGCCGCAGGCTGACAGGACCTGCACCGGCGCCCGCAGGGGCGCACGGACGGACAGGACCGGCGCCCACGAGGGTGCCGGTCCTGCTGTGTAGTCTGGCCCTATGGTCGAACACGACGGTGCCGCCCAGGTCGCCGACATCAGCGCCGGCTACCTCTTCGAAGGGCCGACGCTGCACCTCGGGGCTGCCCTCGTCGACGGCACCCTCCACGCCGATGCGCAGGTCCGTCTCCCCCTCGCGATGATGAACCGGCACGGCCTCATCGCCGGTGCCACCGGGACCGGCAAGACGGTCACGCTGCAGGTGTTCGCCGAGCAGCTCTCCGCGCAGGGCGTCCCCGTCTTCCTGTCCGACATCAAGGGGGACCTCACCGGCCTCTCCGCCCCGGGGACGGCGTCCGACCGGCTGGCGAAGCGCACGACGAGCGTCGGCCAGGACTGGACACCGAGGGCCTTCCCCGTCGAGTTCCTCTCCCTCGGCGGCGACGGCGACGGCGTCCCCGTCCGGGCCACCATCTCCGCCTTCGGACCCCTGCTCCTCAGCCGTGTCATGGACCTCAACGAGACGCAGGAATCAAGCCTCCAGCTGGTGTTCCACTACGCCGACAGGAACGGGCTGGAGCTGTACGACCTGGCGGACCTGCGCGCCGTCATCCGCTTCCTCACGTCGGAGGACGGCAGGGACGACCTGGAATCGCTCGGCGGACTGTCGAAGGCGACGGCCGGCGTGATCCTCCGGGAGCTGGTGACCCTCGAGGCCCAGGGCATGGGGGCGTTCTTCGGAGAGCCCGAGTTCGACACCGCCGATCTGCTCAGGACCGCTCCGGACGGCCGGGGCGTCATCACGGCACTGGAGCTCGTCACCGTCCAGCAGAAGCCGCGCCTCTTCTCCACCTTCCTCATGTGGCTGCTCGCGGACCTGTTCGCCGAGCTCCCCGAGGTGGGCGACGTCGACAAGCCCCGCCTCGTGTTCTTCCTCGACGAGGCGCACCTGCTGTTCGCCGGATCCTCGAAGGCCTTCCGGGAAGCCATCCAGGCCACGGTGCGGCTCATCCGATCGAAGGGCGTCGGCATCTTCTTCGTCACCCAGACGCCGAAGGACATCCCGGGGGACGTCCTCGGCCAGTTGGCCAACCGGATCCAGCACGCACAGCGCGCGTTCACGCCCGACGACGCCAAAGCCCTTCGCGCCACCGTCTCCACGTTCCCCGTGAGCCCCTACGACCTCGAGGAGGTGCTGACCTCGGCCGGCATCGGGGAGGCCGTCGTCACGGTCATGAACGAGCGGGGCTCCCCGACCCCGGTCGCCTGGACGCGCCTGCGCTCCCCCGAATCGGTCATGGGACCGGCGCCCGAGGGCACCGTCCCCGCCGTCGTCGCTGCCTCCCCGCTCCTGGCCCGGTACCGAGAGTCGATCGACAGCCACTCCGCGTTCGAGAAGCTGGCCGTGCGCCCCGCATCCCGGGCTGCAGCAGCACCGCCGCCCGAGCGTCCGGCCCCGGGCGCCTCGCGTGAGGCGCGCGACGCGGAGGCACTCCGCATCGAGGAGGACATCCTCGGTGTCCCGTCCCGACCGAGGGAGGCACGCGGGGGGCCCGCTCAGGGCGACGCCCAGGGTGCCGGCGGGCCGACCGGTCGCCGCAGCCCCGTCGGGAACGACATGACCGACCTGGCGCTGAAGGCCGCCGGTGTCATCGGCAAGGAACTGGCGCGCGGGCTCTTCGGGACCAAGCACCGCACGCGGCGGTGGTCCTGACGCGATGCGCCGCCGTCCGGACAGACCCCGATCATGCTGATCGAGATCGTCAGTTCCACCCTCACGGTGCTGGGGCTGGTGCTGCTCGTCGCCGCCCTCGTCGTCCGGCTCGTGTACGGCTCCTGGACCAGGACGCAGGCCATCACGTTCAGCCACGAGGGGCACCCCTACCTGCGCTGGCACGACCACCGGTTCCGCATCGTCGAAGCCCTGTGGTCCAGCGGCTCACGACGACGGCGCCACCGGACACCAGCCCCTCCACCGCTGCCGCCGGGCGAGGACGTCACGATCTTCTACCAGGCCCGCCACCCCACGCACTGGTCGCTCGAGGAGCCCTATCGCGGCTCGCGCCGGATCGCGCTCCTCGGGCTCGTGTGCGCCGTCGTCGGGGCAGGTCTGGGCTTCCTGCCCGGCTGACCCGGCCCAGCCGGTAACGTGGGACTGTGCACACCACCCCGGTCATGAAGGTCCTCGCAACGTGGCTGCTCGGGCTCATGCTCGTCGGTGCGGCCTTCGTCGCCACCGTCTCCTTCATGAACGCACGGCTCTACAGCCCCGAACACCAGGTGGACCTGTACCTCCAGGCGCTGCGCGACGGCGACGGCGGGGAGGCGCTGGGCCTGCTCAACGCGTCGGTCCCGGAGGGGTCCAATCCCGCCCTGCTGGACGGCGACGCCCTCCGCCGGTCGAGCGCGGACGTGGAGGACCTCGAGGTGGGCGAGGCGCGGGAGTCGGGCGCCGACCGGGTCGACGTACCCGTGACCTACACCCTCGACGGCACCGAGACGACGACGGTCTTCCCGCTCCGGCGGATCGGCACCGAATGGGGCTTCTTCAACGTGTGGCGTTTCGAGCAGTCCGTGCTGCCCATCGTGCAGGTCACGGCCCGGAACAGCGTGGAGGCCGCGGTGAACGGCGTCGACGTCGGCCTCCCCGACGGCACCGCCGGGCTGGCCTCCTTCTACCCGGCAGCCATCACCGCGCAGTACGACGGGCAGTTCTTCGCCGCCCCCGAACAGCGCGCCGTCGTGACGAGCAGGGAGACTCCCCCGCCGCCCCTGGCGCTGGCCACGGAGGCGACCCCCGAACTCACACAGGCGGTCGACGACGAACTGCGGTCGTTCCTCGACGGGTGCGCGGAGCAGACCGTCTTCCAGCCCACCAATTGCCCCTTCAACTACGTGACGAACGAGCGCCTGGCCGGGGACATCACCTGGTCCATCGAGGAGTACCCGGCCGTCAGTGTCACCCCGGACGACGGCGGGTGGCTCCTGGGTCCGCTGCGCGGGTCCGCGCGGATCGACACTCAGCTCCGCGACTTCTTCTCCGGGGCCGTCCGCGACGTCTCGGAGACGGTCCCGTTCGAGTTCGAGGCCGACCTCACGGTGACCGAGGACGAGGTCGCCGTCACGCCCGTGGTCCGCTACTAGCCGGTCCTGCGCGGCAGCCCGCGGCGCGTCAGGGGATGAGCTTCTCGGTTCGGTAGCGCTCGAACAGGGCCGTGAACGCGTCGAGGGTCCGCCGGTACCCGGTGAAGCCCGCGATCCGGCTCTTGCCCATGTCGGTGACCACCTCGATCCCCCGCCCGAGGTCGCTGTCCGTGTGCCACCACGAGGCCATGCGGTCCAGCCGGGGTTCCGCGAGGCCGTGCTGCTCCGCGAGGTCGGCCCACTGCTCCTGCCGACCGGCCATCGCCTGCTCGAGCGGCCGCGGCGCACCGTCATAGCCCTCCCAGTCGACCCCGAACCAGGCGGCGAGCTGCGGCCACATCCAGCGCCACCGGAACACGTCGCCGTTCACGATGTTGAACGCCTCGTCGGCGCCCTCCGGAGTCGTCGACGCCCACAGCATGTGCTCGGCGAGCAGGCCGGCGTCGGTCATGTCGGTCAGCCCGTTCCACTGCGTCTCCGACCCGGGGAACACGAAGGGCTCGCCCGCGGCCCTGCACAGTGCCGCCTGCGTGGCGAGCGTGAGGCCCATGTTCATCGCATTGCCGACGGCGTGGCCGATCACGGTGTGGGCGCGGTGCACCGACCATGTGAAGCCCTGATCCGCCGCCGCGGCGAACAGTTCGTCCTCCTGCGCGTAGTAGAAGTTCCTGACCGGCAGGCGCGGCTCCTCCTCGTGGAACGGCGTGTCCGCCATCTCCCCCGCCGCATAGGCCTCGAACGGGCCGAGGTAGTGCTTGAGCCCGGTCATGAGGGCCACATGGGCAACGTCCTTGCCGCGGAGGGCGGCGAGCAGGTCGCGCAGCATGGCCGCGTTGACCTCGATGTTCTCCTCCTCGGTGTCCCTGCGGGACCACGCCGTGAAGAAGACGTGCGTGGGCTGCTCCCCGGCGAGGACTGCGGCCAGCGACTCCGCCGAGGTCAGATCCGCGGACAGCCAGCGCACGCCGTCACGCGCGGCGCCGGGCCGGCGGGACAGGGCCAGCACGGGCCACCCGTCGGCGGTGAGCGCCTCCACGAGCGCCGATCCGGCGATGCCGGTCGCCCCCACCACGAGGGCCGCCCGTGGGCTGGTGACTGCTGGTCCGTGGTCGATCGTCATCGTGCGCTCCTCGTCGTGGTGCTGCCGGCGCGGTGCCGGCACAGTGTGTGGGCCCGGGGCCCGGGCGTCGAACCGGGCGCGGCGGGGGTCCGGGAACCGGGCCCGGGCGCCGACGCCCGGACCGGCGCCGGATCCGCGCAGGGCTCGCCGCGCCGGGCCGGGGCATCCGGCGCGGCGGCTCACCTACAGGGAGGTCGGTCGAGACCGGACAGGTCGAGGGTCAGGCCCGTGTCGCCGTCGTCCGAACTGGGAGGTCAGTCGAGACCGCGCAGGTCGAGGGTCAGGCTCGTGTCGCCGTCGTCCGAGAGCGTGACCGGGATCCCCCAGTCCTGCTGGTACAGGTGGCACGCGGCGTGGTCCGGGATCTCGCCGCCCGGCTCGCCGTCGCAGGACGCCGCACGGGCGGTGATGTGCAGGACGCCGCCACCGACCTCCGGGGAGAGGACGAGCTCACGGGTCAGTCCCGTGGACGTGCCGCCGCCCGAGACGAGGAGCGATTCCGGCGAGGCGCTGATCTTCAGCTGGGTGGGATCGCCCCAGCGGTCGTCGAGCTTCTGGCCCTTCGGCGCGGTGAAGCGCACCGTGAGGCCCACGGGGCCCGCGGACATCGGCGTGGTGGGTCGCTGGGTGCGAGAGGCCCCCTCGTCGACGGCGAGGGCTTCCTTGGGCAGCGGGACACGGACCAGCTGGTGCCGGTTGGTCTCGACGACGATCAGCAGCGGATCCCCGCCGTCGGCGACGGGCGTCAGGTCCACGAGGACGTCGGAGGGCTCGGACAGGCCGCGGATCAGCGTGGACACCTGGCGGGTCGCGGGGTCGTACCGGCGGACGGCGCCATTGTAGGTGTCGGCGATCGCGATGGAGCCATCCGGGAGCGCGGTGACCCCGAGGGGATGCTGCAGCCGCGCCTGCTCGGCGTCGCCGTCACGGAAGCCGAAGTCGAAGAGGCCGGTCCCGACGGCGGTCTGCACCTGCACGCGGCGGCTGCCGTTGACCTCGAGGAAGGACAGGATCCGCACGGAGGAGGTCTCCGAATCGGCGATCCAGATGCTCCCGTTGGCGTCCTCAGCGAGGCCCGAGGACTGGGCGAACCACGCGGCCGTCGCGTCGCCGTCGAGCAGTCCCTCGAGGCCCGTACCGGCAAGGATGTCGACCGCGTGGGTGCGGGGGTCGTAGGTGAAGATCTGGTGCGTACCGGCCATCGCGATGACCACGCGGTCCAGGACCGTCGAGTGGAGCACGTCCCACGGCGAGGACAGCGAGACGTTCAGCGCATCGGTGCCGAGCTCCGTCTCGGTGAGGCGCGGCGACTCGCTCTCCGCCGCCACCTCGAAGGCGTTCTCCTGCAGCCCGGCCCTGCTGTGGTTGGCGGCGTCGAGCAGCCGCTGGGTGCCGTTGCCGGCGAGCGTGCGCACCTCGCCCGTGGCGAGGTCCACACCGCGCAGGCGGTGGTTCACGGAGTCGGCGACGACGACGTCGTACCCGACCTCCGCGGCCAGCTCTGCCGGCAGCAGGGCGAGCCCCTGCGGCTCGTTGAACTCCGCCTCGTCGGCACCGCCGTCGCGGAAGCCCTTCGCGCCGGAACCGATGGTGCGGCGTACCGTGACGAGGTCCGCCTCCAGCTCGACGAGCCGGTGGTGGCCGGTGTCGCCGGCGAGGAAGGTGCCGGTGGCGGGCAGCGCGAGGAGCTTCCCGGGGAACTTCAGGTCTCCAGCAGTGCTCTCGGCAGGGACGTACGGGCCGTCGCCGCGGTGCAGGGTGCCCTTGGCCTCGTGCTCGGCGACGAGCTCCTCGACGAGGGACGTGAGGCCGGCAGCGTGGCCCTCGCCGGAGAGGTGCGCCACGATGTAGCCCTCCGGGTCGATCACGACGAGCGTGGGCCACGCGCGGGCCGTGTAGGCCTGCCAGGTGGTCAGCTCCGGGTCGTCGAGGACGGGGTGGTGGATGTCGTAGCGTTCGACGGCGGCGGCCAGTGCGTCGGGGTCGGCCTCGTGCTCGAACTTCGGTGAGTGCACGCCGACCGTCACCAGGACGTCCGAGTGCTGCTCCTCGAGCGGGCGGAGCTCGTCCAGGACATGCAGGCAGTTGATGCAGCAGAAGGTCCAGAAATCGAGGATAACGATTTTTCCGCGGAGGTCCTCGAGCTGCAGCTGCCTGCCGCCGGTGTTGAGCCAGTTACGGCCGGTCAGGGCGGAGCCGCGCACGCGGTAGTCGGCGCGGGCGCGCACTGTGGTCTCGGTCATTCATCGTCTCCTGCGGTGGTGGTCACCCGCGCCGTGGGCTGCCGGCCCGGACGGGCGGGGCCGGCGTCGCGCGCGGCGAGGTCGGCGAACATGCTGTTGTAAGCCGCGAGATCGGCGTCGTTATTCCTGTCCGCCGCGCGATCCTTGCGCTTCGTCTCCCGCGCGTCCGATCGCGACCACACGATCGCGACGCCGATCGCGAGCAGCAGCGTCGGGATCTCGCCCACACCCCACGTCACGGCGCCGCCCACCTGCTGGTCGGCGAGGGCGGAGTCGCCCCACTCACGGCCCATGTTGCCGAACCAGGAGGCTTCGAGCAGGGACGTCGAGCCCATGAGGGTCACGCCGAAGAAGGCGTGGAAGGCCATGGTCGCGAACAGGAGCAGCAGCCGCATGGGGTACGGGGCGCGGAACGGGACGGGGTCGGAGCCGATCATGGACAGCACGAAGATGTAGCCGGTGATGAGGAAGTGGGTGATCATCAGCTCGTGGCCCACGTGCTCGCGCAGGGCGAACCCGAACAGCGGCGAGTAGTAGAAGACGACGATGGACGCCACGAAGTTGCCGGCCGCGAAGAGCGGATGCGTGATGATCCGCGACGGCCAGGAGTGCACGATCACGAGGATCCACTCACGGATGCCCCGCGTGCCGTCCCGCCGGGCGCTGAGGGCCTTGAGTGCGAGGGTGACCGGTGCGCCGAGGACGAGGAAGAGCGGCACCACCATGGTCAACGCCATGTGGTCCACCATGTGCGCGCTGAAGAGCACCATGCCGTAGACCGCCGGAGCGCCGGAGGTGAAGTAGGTGAGGAACGCGAGGCCCACCAGCCAGCTCATGAGCTTCAGCGGCGACCAGGAGTCACCGCGGCGGTGCAGCTTCACCATGCCCAGGATGTATGCGACGGCGAAGGTCAGCGCGACCGCGATCCACAGCCAGTCGGGCCGCCACTCGGTGAGCCAGCGGGCCGCAGTGGGCTCGGGCGGCAGGTCGTAGCCGGTCAGGATCCGCGCCGGACCCGCCTCGGTGGGCAGTTCCTCGGAGCGGGGCGGGGCCGTGCGCCCGAGGGCCCCGGCCACGCCCAGCACGGCGCTCATGATGACGAGCTCGACGACGACGAGCTGCCACAGGACGCGGCGCGCGGACATCCTCGACGCGGCGGTCCCGGCAGGGGCCTCGAGCTGCGGGATGATCCACTGCCGGTGCATCCAGCCGATCCCGCCGAGCAGGATGGTGGCGATGGTCTTGAACGTGACGAGCAGTCCCCACGAGGAGCTGAGCTGTCCGAGGTCGGAGATGCGGAGGCTGGCGTTCACCACGCCGGAGGCGACCACGAGGATGAACGCGAAGCCGGCCAGTGCGGAGAAGCGCTTGAGGACCGAGAGGGTCTGCTCGCCGAGCCTGCCGCTCACCACGGCGAGGGCGATGATCCCGCCGACCCACAGGCAGACGCCGACCAGGTGCAGCGCGATCGAGTTCACCGCGGCGTTGTGGTCGTCACCGCTGGCGGAGTGGCCGATCAGGGCCATGGGCAGCAGGTTCAGGAGCGCGAGCACCAGGGTCAGTGCCAGGCCGGTCTGCGACCTCACGCCGAACAGGATGGTTGCCAGGACGGCCGCGACGATGGACGTCACGAGCCACGCGCGCCCGGTGGAGAAATCGGTGAGGAACGCGGCGAGCCCCTGGGTGTACGCGGGGTCCGTGCTGAGGGGCAGCCCTGCCGCGTCCGAATAGGTGAAGATCATGACGCCGAGCGCACCGAGCGTCCACGCGACGGCGGAGACGGACGCGAGGAGCATCACGCGGGAGAAGGCGGGGTGCTCGGCGGCGGTCCCCGCCGGCTTCCGGCCCCGGTGGCCCATCCGGCGCGGGAGCATGAAGACGGCGAACACGAGGGCGCCTATGGTCGCCGCGGCCGCCGTGTTGTTGAGCACCTTGGCGACGGGCAGGCCCCACCGTGTCAGGGCGCCGGGGTCTCCGAGCTGCCGTGCGGCGGCTGCGCCCGTGTAGAGCAGGGCGACGACGAGGGCGACGAGCACGACGGCGCCGGCCAGGACGAGCCACCCGGTCCCGACGGCACGCTCAGGGGAAGAGTCGGCGACAGTCTCCCGGGTTTGCTTCACAGTGGTCGGCACGTACACCATTCTCTACCCCGAGTAGAAATAGGGCCAATCTCCGGCAGGGCTGCGCCGGCTGCGGGGTAGACCCGACAACGCAAGGGGACCGCTACCTGATGGCAGCGGTCCCCGGGCGTCGGTCGTGGAACTACTTGGCGGAAGCCTTCAGCTTCGAGCCGGCGGTCAGCTTGACGCTGTGGCCGGCGGCGATCTGGATGGTCTCACCGGTCTGGGGGTTGCGTCCCGTACGGGCTGCGCGGCTGGTGCGCTCGACGGCGAGCCAACCGGGGATGGTGATCTTCTCGTCCTTGGCGATGGACTCGGAGAAGACGTCGAACAGCGCATCGAGGACGCTGTTGACTGCGGCCTGGCTGGTGTCAGCCTTCGCCGCTACCTCTGCAACAAGTTCACTACGGTTCTTAGCCAATTTTGTCCTCCTGGACGTCACTCTTCTGAAAGAGCTTTTCGCGGTATTCGAAAAGCCTCTGTGCGAAAACTTACCAGCTTGGGCGCCCGGACCCGCGTGTTTACGCGGCTTTTCGGCGGAAACACGGCTGTTTCGACGCCGTTTTCCGGCCGGGCGGCCCCATCGGAGCACCATCGCGAAGAAGCCGCCACCCGAGGGGTGACGGCTTCTTCGTTACCGCGTGGAGCGGCAGGTGACGCGACGGGGCCTGGCGCCCCGGGGGCTGTCTACCAGCTCGACTTGGTCACGCCGGGCAGCTCGCCCCGGTGCGCCATGTCGCGGAAGCGGACACGCGAGATGCCGAACTTCTGGAGCGTGCCGCGGGGGCGGCCGTCGATCTGGTCGCGGTTGCGCAGGCGCACCGGCGAGGCGTTGCGGGGAAGCTTCTGCAGGCCGAGGCGTGCGGCTTCGCGTGCTTCGTCGGTGGCGTTCTCGTCGACGAGGGTCTTCTTGAGCTCGAGGCGCTTGGCCGCGTAGCGCTCCACGATGACCTTGCGCTGCTCGTTGCGAGCAATCTTTGACTTCTTGGCCATGGTTAGCGCTCCTCTCGGAATTCGACGTGCTTGCGGATCTTGGGGTCGTACTTCATCAGGACCATGCGGTCCGGATCGTTACGACGGTTCTTGCGCGTCACGTAGGTGTAGCCCGTCCCTGCGGTGGACTTCAGCTTGATGATCGGACGTACGTCCTTGTCCTTGGCCATTAGAGCTTCACTCCCCTGGCGAGGATGGACGCAACGACCGCGTCGATGCCGCGCACGTCGATGGTCTTGATACCGCGGGCCGAGACCTGCAGCGTCACGTTGCGGCGCAGGGAAGGCACGTAGTAGCGCTTCTTCTGAATATTGGGGTCGAACCGGCGCTTGTTACGGCGGTGCGAGTGCGAAATGCTGTGTCCAAAGCCGGGCTCGGCTCCGGTCACTTGGCAGTGGGCTGCCATAACTCTCCTCCAGATTAGATGAACGTGACGGAATCACTTGTTGAGCGTCCCGCCACCAGTAATGACACCGTTATTACTGCAGCTTTCCGGAGGTTGACCTGGCAGGGTGAGAACCTGCCGAAGCGCCTCGCCGCGGGGAAGACGGTGAAGTTCAGGCGGGGCACGGCCTTGCGGCCGGCACAGCCTTGAATTCTAGGTAGTCGCGGGTCGCTGGGCAAATTGCTCCCGTCCACGGACGGGCGTCATCAGCCACAGCCAAACGCCCTACCATCGTACCGGCAGGATCTGGCGTGGCCAAAACGGGTCAGTCGTCGATCGGCCCGGCCAGGGCCGCCTCCGTGGCGGCGTCGCCGTCGGCCAGGATCCAGTGCGCGCTGTGCATGCCGCGGAGGATCTTGCGGCCCACCCGCTCGAGGTCGGCGACGTCCTCGTCGTCGAGGGCGTCGAAGACGGTGCAGCGGACCTGCGCCACGTGGGACACCGCGAGTTCGGCCAGCATCTCGAACCCGGCGGGGGTGAGGGAGGCCGTGGTCACCCGCCCGTCGAGCGCGGACGGCAGCCGGGTGACCCACCCGCGTCCCTCGAGCTTCTTGACCACATGGCTGAGCCGGGAGAGGGATGCCGTGGACCGGGCGGCGAGCTCGCTCATGGGCAGGCTCGTGCCCTCCGCCTCCGAGAGCATCGCCAGGACGTGGTAGTCGAAAAGGGTGATCCGCGCCTCCCGGAAGAGGTGGGCATCGAGGTTCGCGGGGAGCAGTGAGGTCAGCGCGTAGAGGGCCAGCCATGCACGCCGCTCGTCGGGTGTGAGCCAGTGCGCCGCCATGCGCTCATTCTGGCACACGGGTTCCCGCGCCCGGGGTCCCGTATGCCGCTCCGGGGTGGTTGCGGGCGCGGGCGCGGCCGTGCACGCCATCGGGCCTCAGGCGCTGATCGACGCCCAGTGCGGGCGGCCCGGCGTCGGGTACTTGGGCATCAGGTCGTCGCCGGACGACACGCCCCGCAGGCGCCTGCCCACCCATGGCGTCAGGTACTCGCGCGCCCACTGGGCGTCGGCCCTCAGCTGGCCCGCACGCTTCAGGGCGGGGCGGGCCTCGAGCTCGGGGAGGTCGATCCGGTGGGACGCCTTCATGGCCTCGAGGACGCGCGTGGCCATGAGCGTGTGACCCGCGACGGACATGTGCATCCGGTCGACGTCCCAGTAGCTCCAGTCCTGGAACTCGCGCAGGCGCCAGTAGTCGACGATCGTGGCGTCGTGCCGATCGGCGATCTCACGCACCCACTCGTTGTAGACGGCCGTCCGGCCGCGGGTCTTCCCGAAGACCGCGGAACCCGCCGTGTCGAAGCCGGTGAAGAGCACGACGGCGGCTCCCGCCGCGCGGAGGCGGCCCACGCCGTCGTCGTACCGGGACATCAGCAGGTCGATGTCGACCCGCGGCCTCAGGATGTCGTTGGCCCCGGCGTAGACGGTCACGAGCGTCGGCTCGAGCGCCAGGGCGGCGTCGATCTGCTGGTCGAGGATCTGCCGCATCTTCTTGCCCCGGATGGCGAGGTTCGCGTACCCCCAGGACCCGTCGGCGAGGATGAGCTGCTCGGCGACGCGGTCCGCCCACCCCCGGACGCCGTTGGGCGACGCCGGATCCCAGTCACCCACCCCTTCGGTGAAGGAATCGCCAAGGGCCACGTATCGCTGGGTGTAGGTCACGACCAAAGATTACCCCCGGCAGCCGCACCCACCGGGATAAGCTCGTCGGAGCCATTCCTCCACCCTGCCCGAAGGACATCATGCCCACCGAAGCAACACTGGAAGCGACCCCCGAGACGCTCGCCGACACCGGATCGGGCCGCCGTCGCGCCGCGCTCATCGTCAACCCGATCAAGATCACCACGGTGGACGTCGAGGCGGCCGTGAAGCGCATCTCGGCCGAAGACGGGTGGGACGAACCCCTGGTCATCGAGACGACGGCGGATGATCCGGGACACGGCCAGGCCCAGCAGGCGCTCGAGGCGGGCGTGGACCTCGTCATCGCCGCGGGCGGGGACGGCACCGTGCGATGCGTCGCCGAGGAGCTCGCCGGCACCGACACCATGATGGCCCTCGTGCCGCTGGGTACGGGCAACCTCCTGGCCCGCAACCTCGACATCGCGGTCGACGACCCGGACGCCGCCGTCGAGTCCGCGTTCCGCGGGACCGAACGCACCATCGACGTCGTCCACGTGACCGTGGACCGGGCACAGGACGCCCACGTCTTCCTCGTGATGGCCGGCATCGGCTACGACGCCGCCATCATGTCCGACACCCGCGACGACCTGAAGGACAAGGTGGGCTGGCTCGCCTACGTGGACGCCGGGATCAGGAACCTTCCCGGCAAGCCGGCCCGGACCACCATCTCGGTGGACGGCGGCAAGCCCTTCGACCGCCGCCTGCGCAGCGTCATGGGCGGCAACTGCGGCAAGATCATGGGCGGCCTGGAGATCTTCCCCGGCGCGAAGATCGACGACGGCCTGATGGACCTCATGACCGTCGCCCCCAAGGGGAAGCTCGGCTGGCTCGCCGTCGCCGGCAAGCTCTTCGCCCGCGGCAAGGGCAAGGATTCCTCGCTCGAGTACTTCCAGTGCCGCACCGCGGAGGTGACCCTGCACGAGCCGCTGGAGGTGCAGCTCGACGGCGATCCCCTCGGCAAGGCGACCCACCTGGCGTTCGAGGTCAAGCCCGATTCCCTGCGCCTCCGGATGCCGCTGGGCTACAAGGATCCCGCCGTCGTGAGCGAGCCCCTGCCCTGACGGGTCAGCCCCCGGCGGCGTCGGGCGGGGCGGTCACCGCTGCCGCTGGCTCCGGAGCGGGCCCGCGCTACAGCCAGGGCTGCGGGTCCACCTTCTCGTCATTGATCAGGACCTCGAAGTGGAGGTGGCATCCGGTCGAGTTACCGGAGCTGCCGACGGCGCCGACCACCTGACCGCGCTGCACCGTCGCCCCCGCGGGAGCGTCGAGGGCGCCCAGGTGGTTGTAGGTGGTCGTGGATCCGTCGCCGTGGTCGATCACGATGCGATGGCCGCCACCGTACGCGTGCCACCCGGAGTCGACGACGGTCCCGGCGTCGGCCGCCAGGACGGGGGTGCCGCACGCGCTGGCGTAGTCCTGCCCCGTGTGGAGCTCCGAACCGTAGCCGCTCACAGGGTCGACGCGGTATCCGAAGGTCGAGGCCACGACGGGGTGGTCCACCGGACCGCCGAAGGCCTTGCGCTCCGCCAGCGCGGGTGACAGCGGCGCACTGAGCGCCCGCGAGCGGGCCACGCCCGGCGCGATGCCCTCCGTGGCAGGGCCGGCGCTCTCGAGGCCGAAGGTGACCGTGGCTCCTGCCGGTGCCGTGACGGCGGGCGCCACCCCGGACGCGAGGGCGACGCCGCTGGTCCGGTCGGTCCGGTCAGCCGTGGCAGGCGCGGAGGGTGCGACGGCCCCCACGAGCAGGCCGGCCGAGGCGAGCACGAGGCCCGCCGTGGCCGCGCTGTCCCGCAGCCGTCCGAGCGGTGTCCGACGTCCGGCGGTCGGTTGTGCGGTCGTGCGGACCGTCTCCGCGCCGCGTCCGCCGCGCTGCTGCGACCCGGCCGCCGCGTCCTGCCGGCGGATGATTCGGCGGCTCGGCAGGACCGGGCCGGCCGGGGTTCTCGCGGGCGTCACCAGTGTCGCGGATGCGACCGGTGACGCGGGGGCCGAGGGTGCCGCGGCGGCGGATGACGCCGCCTCCCGGACGGCCTCCTCGTGCTCGCGCAGTCCTCGGCGGGTCAGGCGCGCCTCGGCGGCTGCGACGGCGTCGTGGCAGGTGCCGAACGGCGCAGCGGGGTGCGCGCCCGCAGCCGTGGCGTCGGCCATCGCGGCCGACGGCGTGAACGGGATGGTGGCTTCGGTCGGCGGTGCGTAAGGGGCGATGGACCCCCCGAGGCCGATCACGGAAGGCGAGGCGTCCGCCTGGCGGCGCCGGCCGCGGAGCGTGCGCCGGCTCGGTAGGGGCGCCTGGGCAGAACGGCGCGGTGCGGGATGCTGACGGGGAGCACGGGCATCGGACGCACGACGGCGCCCGGACGGTACCGTCTGGGTCAACTGCTTACCTCTCTCATAGCGCCTGCGAAGTCATGGGTCGGGCTCGAGCAGGAGTCGACGCGGCCCCCTCGGCGCGGCTCCGGACAACGGTGGGACCGCGGAGCGGAATCACGCTGTGCCGAGGGCTCCACCCGAGGCGGCAGATGCCGCCGCAGTGCGGGCGCTCCACCCGCGTCACAGGTGGTGGACGGTCCGCTGGCAGGGTCAGGCGTGAGGACCTGGATTCGGCGACACCGGCTTCTTCCGCTCGAACTGTAGGACACTTCACCCGAAGTTACAATTCCGTTACATAAGCTGTGGATTGCCCCTGCCCCGATGGTGGTGACCCGTGACTTCCTGCGGAGAAATGCGGCTACCTGCGGAGAACCTGAGGAGCTATCGATCGGACCCGGACAGCGTCGTCCCCCGATCAGGGGCCTGCTGGGGTCGCGGCCGATCCGCCGTACTGGAGTGTCACGTCCCGGCCCCGGCCGATCCCGGCGGGGGTGCTGATGACGTAGGTCAGCGGCATCGGGTCGGCCGTGCGGGGCGTCCTGTCGTGACGGTCGATGCCGGGCCTGAGGGGGGGGGGTCGATGACCTCGATCGATGCAGGAGACGCCGGGCAGGGGGTCACTCCCGGCGGTCCACCGTGCTGTGCCCGGGGAAACAGCCGACGGGGCACTGCGCCGCGCTTCCCTCCAGCCGGGGTCAGGACAGCTCCGCGCGCCCCTTGCGCCAGTAGCCCATGAACGCCACCTGCTTCCGGTCCACGCCGACGTCACGCACGAGGTAGCGGCGCAGGCTGCGCACCACCGCCGCCTCGCCCGCGATCCAGGCGTAGAAGGGCTGGGTGCCCGGAGGCCGCTCCGGGTTGACCGACGACTGCACGATGGCCGTTTCCAACCGCTGCGGCGTCTCCCAGAGGATGGTCCTGTCGACGTCGACGTCCTCCGGCTCGCTCCCGCCGCGTGCCGCGGACCGGCCGGACAGGGAGACCCAGCCGGGAACGCGCACCGCGTCCCGGACCGCCGTCTCCAGCTGCTCACCATGCGCCCGGCCGTTCCGGGCCAGCCAGGTGACCTGCACGGAGGACTGCGACCGGATGGGCCGGATGTCCTGCTCGTCCGGCACCTCGAGGAACGCGTGTCCGCCGACGCCCTCGGGGAGAGCCTCGAGGATGGCGCTGATGGCGGGCACGGCGGTCTCGTCCCCGGCGAGGAGGACATGCTGCGCGAGGCCCGGGCTCCACTCGATCCCACCGTAGGCACCCGCCGTCCGGCACCGGGCCGCGGAGGCGTTCGGTCCGATGATGCAGACCCTGTCCCCGGGCCGTGCCGCCGCGGCCCATTCCGCGGCGGGGCCGCCCCGACCGTGCGCGTCGAGGTGCAGCACGAAGTCGACGTCGATCTCGGGGCGGGGGCCGCTGCAGCGCGACTCCCGGACCGTGTAGGTGCGCATGGAGCCGCGGTCCGCGGCGTCCAGGCCGAGCCACCGCTGGAACCAGCCCGAGGCGTCGCCGCCGCCCATCATCGCCGCGATGTCGGGGCAGGCGCGGCCCTCGGAGGGGATGACGATCTTGATCCGCAGGTCGAGGGTGTCCCCCGCCACGCCGAACCCCGCCAGGCACGCGCCGCCGAAGGTGATGCGGCGAAAGGTCGCGGAGAGATCCTGCACGGCCGTGACCACGACGTCGAACGCCAGCACCATCGGCTCGGTGTCCGCGGTCGTCCGCCGTGCGCTGCGCTGGGTCACGTCGGTCATGATGCTGCCTCCAGGCGGGCAGGACCGGTGTCCCGCGGATCGGATCGGTGGCCCCCCACCGGCGCGGACACCGAGGGGGGAGTCGGTCCTGCGGCCTGCGCCCCTTCGGCTGCTGCACCCCGACCGTGGTGCCGGCCGACCGGGACCACCATCGGGGTCCCGGAGACCGGGTCGGTGATGACGCGGCACTCCAGGTTGAACACGCCGGAGACGGTGTCCTCCGTGACCACGTCCGACGGCGCACCCTCGGCCACGATCCTGCCGTCCCGCATGGCGATCAGGTGATCCGCGTAGCGTGCGGCGAGGTTGAGGTCGTGGAGCACCATGACCACCGTGGTCCCCGCTCTCCGGTTGAGGTCGGTGATGAGGTCGAGCACCTCGACCTGGTGGGTGACATCGAGGAACGTGGTCGGCTCGTCGAGCAGCAGGATGTCCGTCTGCTGGGCGAGGGCCATCGCGATCCAGACGCGCTGGCGCTGCCCGCCGCTGAGCTCGTCGACGGAGCGGTCGGCGAGGGCGAGGGTGTCGGTGGCCTCGAGCGCATCCGCGACGGCGTCGTCGTCCTGCGGCGTCCACTGGCGGAACCAGCCCTGGTGCGGGTACCTGCCGCGGCCCACGAGGTCGGCGACGCTGATGCCCTCGGGCGCGAGCGGGGTCTGCGGGAGGAGGCCGAGGGTGCGGGCGACGGCCTTGGTGGACTGCGTGGCGATGTCCGAGCCGTTGAGCAGCACGGTGCCGCCGGCAGGCCTGAGCAGGCGTGCCAGTCCCCGTAGCAGCGTCGACTTGCCGCACGCGTTCGCGCCGACGATCACCGTCACCTTCCCTGCGGGCAGTATGACGTCGAGGCCGTCGACCACGGTGCGGTCGTCGTAGGCGAGCGTGAGCCCTGCGGCGGACAGCGTGACCGCCGTCGTCGGGTTCCTGGTTCCTTGCATCATCAGCCTCCCTGGCCTGATCGGTTCGCCGTGGCGAGCAGCCACAGCAGGAACGGTGCGCCGAGCGCTCCGGTCACGACGCCGACGGGCAGCGACGTGCCGGGAACGAGGTTGGCGGCCACGAAATCGGCGCCGAGCACGATCGCCGCACCCACGAGGGCCGCCATGGCCAGCGACGGCCGGTTGCCGAGCAGGCGGCGGGCGATCGGCCCCGACAGGAAGGCGACGGCGGCGACAGGTCCTGCCGCGGCGGTCGCGACGGCGGCGAGGGCCACCCCGGTGGACATGAGCCCGAGGCGGGACGCCTCGACGCGGAGGCCGAGGCCCGCGGCGGCGTCGTCGCCCAGTTCGAGGCCCCGCAGTCCGCGGGCGAGCACCGCGGCGGCGGGCAGCAGGACGGCGAGGCACGCGGCCAGTATCGTCGCGCGGTCCCAGGTGCTGGAGTTCAGCGAGCCGTTGAGCCAGAGCACCGCGGCCGACGCCGTCCGGAGATCCGTGCGCGTGATGAGGAAGCTCACGAGCGCATGCATGACCGCCGCGAAGCCGATGCCGACGAGGATCAGGCGGTAGCCCGCCACGCCGCCGCGGTGCGAGATCAGGTAGATGGCCGCTGCGACGACCATCGCGCCGACGAGGGCGGAGAAGGACACCGCGGCGCCGGCCGCGCCGAAGAGGACGATCGCGGTCACGGCGGACGCGCTGGCGCCGTAGCTGATGCCGATGATGTCGGGGCTCGCGAGCGGGTTCCGCAGCATGGTCTGGAACACGGCGCCCGCGATCCCGAAGGCTATGCCGATGAGGAGCCCGATCACTGCACGGGGCAGCTTGTTCTCCAGCACGATGAAGCCGGCGCCCGGGATGTCGGCACCGCCGAGGATGCGGAAGAAGTCCGGGATGGTGACCGTATAGGAGCCGAGCAGGACGTTCACGGCGAACAGCACCACGACGACGCCGGCCAGCGCGGCGAGGCGGCTGCCGGTGCTCCGGCGGCGGCGGGTCCGCGCGGCGGCGAGGCCCCCGCCGGGACCGTCCGCACGCGGCATCCGGGGAAGCGTGCGGTCCGGGGACGCGCTCACAGCTGCGCCATGCCGCGTCGGCGCACGAGCCAGACGAAGACCGGCGCGCCGAGGACGGCGGTCATGATGCCCACCTGCACCTCGCCCGGCGGCAGGATGACCCGGCCCACGATGTCCGCCCCGAGGAGCAGCACGGGCCCCAGCAGCGCGGAGAAGGGCAGGATCCACCGGTAGTCGGAGCCCACCACGATCCGCACCAGGTGCGGGATGATGAGTCCCACGAAGGCGATCGGCCCGGCGGCGGCCACGGCGGCACCGCACAGCAGCACCACGCCGACCGCGGTGACGGCACGGGCCAGGGGGACGTTCTGGCCGAGCCCGCGCGCCACGTCGTCGCCCAGCGCCAGGGAGTTGAGGACCCTGCCCGTGGCAAGGGTCAGCGCGAGGCCCGCCACGAGGAAGGGCGCCACCGCACCGATGACGTCCCAGCCACGGCCGGCGAGCGTGCCGACCTGCCAGAACCGGAAGGCGTCGAGGGTCTCCTGGCTGGAGACGAGGACGGCGTTGGTGAGGCTCGCGAGGCCGGCGGCCAGGGCCGCGCCGGCGAGTGCCAGCTTGACCGGCGTCGCGCCGTCCCTTCCGAGGCTGGCCACGGCGTAGACGGCGACGGCCGCGGCGCCGGCACCCGCGAAGGCGAACCAGAGATAGCCGGCGGCGCTGCCGAGGCCGAACAGGTAGATGCCGACGACCACGGCGAGGGACGCACCGGCATTGATGCCGAGGATGCCGGGGTCCGCCAGCGGATTGCGGGCGATGCCCTGCAGCGCGGCTCCCGCGGTGGCAAGCGCTGCCCCGACGAGCAGCCCGACGACGGTACGCGGCACGCGGGAGAGGACGACGGCGTGGTCGCCGTCCGCCGGGTCGAAGGACGTCACCGCGTCGAGCACGGTCGGGACGCTGACGGAGCGGGCGCCGATGGTGAGCGAGGCGAGGCAGAACAGTGCGAGGACCAGGGCCGCGAGGAACAGCTTCGCGAGGGTCCTCGCACGGGCGGACCGGTGGAGGGAGTCCGGGGAGGCACGGGCCGGGCGCAGGGCAGAGGCCTGGACTGCCATGTGCCTCCCTCAGCCGGACGATCGTTCTGAGGTAAGGCTAACCTAGGCTCCAGCGAATTAGGAAACGGGTTTGTTCCCTAATGCGGTACGGACCGGGACTGCCACGGACAGGCCGCGGCAGTCCCGATCAGGTCATGCGGTGGCCGGCGGCGTCCCGTTGCCGAAGGGCCGTCCGCCGAGTGCCTCGCGGCCGTGGGCGGTGGTCCACCCGGTGAGGTCCGGCCCCTTCGGGACGATCCCGGTGGGATTGATGTCCTCGTGGACGATGTAGTAGTGCTGCTTGATCTGCTCGAAGTCGACGGTGTCCCCGAACCCCGGCGTCTGGAAGAGGTCGCGCGCATAGGCCCACAGCGCGGGCATCTCCGTCAGCTTGGACCGGTTGCACTTGAAGTGGCCGTGGTACACGGGGTCGAAGCGGACGAGCGTGGTGAACAGGCGGACATCCGCCTCGGTGATGGTGTCGCCCACGAGGAAGCGCTGGCCGGTCAGCCGCTCCTCGAGCCAGTCCAGGGCGGTGAAGAGGCGATCGTAGGCGGCGTCGTAGGCATCCTGCGACCCCGCGAAGCCGCAGCGGTAGACCCCGTTGTTGACTTCCGTGAAGACCCGCCTGTTCACGGTGTCGATCTCCTCGCGGAGGTGTTCCGGATAGAGGTCCGGGGCTCCCTCGCGGTGGAACTCCTTCCACTCGCCGGAGAAGTCCAGGGTGATCTGCGGGAAGTTGTTCGTCACGACAGCTCCGGTGGTGGTGTCCACGACGGCCGGCACGGTGATGCCGCGCGAGTAGTTCGGGTCCCGCTTGAAGAAGGCTTCCTGCAGGCGCTCGATGCCGAGCACCGGGTCCCGGCCGTCGGGGTCGAGGTCGAAGGTCCAGGACCGGCTGTCGTGCGTGGGGCCGGGGGTGCCCAGCGAGATGGCGTCCTCCAGTCCGAGGAGCCTCCGCACGATGATGGCGCGGTTCGCCCAGGGGCAGGCGCGGGCCGCGACGAGGCGGTACCGGCCGGCCTCGACGGGGTAGCCGTCGGCGGCGTCGCGCGTGATCCGCGTCTCGATGTACTGGGTGTCGCGGGTGAACTCCTCGCCGGAGGTCACATAGGCCCCTTTGGTGCTGTGCTCGGACGGCTCGGCCTGCTGTGTGTCGGTCATGCTGCCAGTCTAGGACCGCGGACACGCCGGAGGCCCGGCCGTGTGCACGACCGGGCCTCCGCAGGGTGGTTCCGGGGCGTCCCTCAGTTCTTCGCGGACTCGCGTCCGTACTTCTCGCGGAGCTCGCGGCCCTCGCGGACGAGCTTGAGGTGCTTCTCGCTCTTCTTCTCGGCGGCCTTGGTGTCGCGCGGGGGAAGCTGGATGGTCTCCTCCGCCTCGATCCCGCCCTGCAGCTGGCGGCCGCGCTCCATCTCGGCGTCGAACTCGACGCCGAACAGCAGTGAGATGTTGGCCAGCCAGATCCACAGCAGCAGGACGATGACGCCGGCGATGGCACCGTACGTCGCGTTGTAGTTGCCGAAGTTGGCGACGTAGAGGGAGAACGCCGCCGTGGTGATCGCGAGGACCAGCAGGGCGATGAACCCGCCGAGGCTCATCCAGCGGAACTTGGGCTGCTTGATGTTCGGGGCGCCGTAGTACAGGACGGCGATCATCAGGACGGCGAAGAGAACCATGATGGGCCACTTGACGATGTTCCAGATGAGCAGGGCGGTGCTCCCCAAGCCGATGGTGTTGCCGATGGCCTCCGCGACCGGGCCCGACAGCACGAGCATGAGGCCCATGGCGACGATCAGGACGAGCACGATCACGGTGATGAGCAGCATCTGCGGGCGCAGCTTGAAGAACGACCGCCCCTCCTCGACCTCGTAGATGCGATTCATGGCGCGGGAGAACGCGTTCACGAAGCCGGAGGCCGACCAGATCGCACCGAGAAGGCCGATGACGAACGTCAGGCCGGCGGCCTGGTTCGAGGCGAGGTTCGTGATGATGGGCTTGATGGTGTCCAGGGCCTCCTTGGGCGCGAACTGCCCGATGACCCCCATGACCTGGTCGGTGGTGGCCTGCGCCTGCCCGAAGAGCCCGAGGAGCGACATCAGGGCGAGGATGCCGGGGAAGATCGCGAGGACGGCGTAGTACGTCAGCGCCGCGGCGAGGTCGGTGCACTGGTCCTTGCCGAACTCGCTGACGGAGCGCTTGAACACGTACTTCCAGGCCGGCTTCTTGACGTCCTTCGGATCGTCCGGCTTGCGGGGATCGTTCGGATCAGGCGCGTTCTGGGCCTTCTGGCCTGCTGCGCTGCGAGGCTCGGCCCCCACTCGGCTGTTGCTGCTCACGGATACCTCCCGGTCTGGCCCCGCACACGGTATGGGGCGCTTTATCGGCTATGCGTCTACTCCAACTGCACCATAAGCTTGCTTAGTAGTCCAGTTCGACCCGGCACATGCCCGTGCCCCTACGACCACCAGGCCAGGAGCAGCAATGCGCATTGCAGTCATCGGCGCCACCGGAAACGTCGGCACCGCGGTTCTCGCCCGGCTCCACCGCGCCGCCGGGGACCGCGCCACGACCCGGCGACCGGGCGTCGACGCGTCCGGCGACCCGACGGGCCTCTCGATCACCGCCGTCGCGCGCACCATCCCGGACACAGGCCGGTTCCCGTACGCGGGCGTCGACTGGCACGCCCTCGACGTCGGCACCGACGAGGGCCGGGACGCCCTGGCCACGGCACTGTCCGGCGTGGACGCCGTCGTACACCTGGCCTGGGCCATCCAGCCCAACCGGGACGAGGAAGCCATGCACCGGACCAACGTGACTGGCACCGCGAATGCGTTGCGGGCGGCCGCCGCCGCCGGCGTGCGCCAGTTCGTCTGCGCCTCCTCCGTCGCCGCCTACTCCTCCTCGGACAAGGCCACGCGCCGGGACGAGTCCTGGCCGACCGGCGGCATCCAGTCCTCCCACTACAGCCGGCACAAGGCCGAACAGGAGCGGCTGCTGGACGGGTTCGAGCGGGACCACCCGGGGATCGCCGTGGCGCGCCTGCGGCCGGGGCTGATCTTCCAGGACCAGGCCGGGAGCGAGATCGGCCGGTACTTTCTGGGCCCGATCGTGCCGAAGATCGTGCTCGGGGGCCTGCCGCTCCCGCTGCTGCCCGTCCCGGACTCCTTCATCTTCCAGGCGGTGCATGCGGAGGACGTGGCCGATGCCTACTGGCGCGTGGTGGCGCGGCGTGCCTCGGGCGCCTTCAACATCGCGGCCGAGCCGGAACTCACGCCCGGACGCGTGGCCGACCTGCTGGGCGCGCGGCGTGTCATCGGCCTGCCCGTCCGTGTGCTCCGCCTACTCGTCGGCGTGAGCTGGGCGTTGGGCCTCCAGCGGACGGATCCGGGCTGGATCGACCTGGCCGCCGGGAGTCCCGTCATGGACACCACGCGGGCGCGCACCGAGCTGGGGTGGGAGCCGCGCCATTCCTCGAGGGACACCCTCGCCGAGGTCCTGGCGGGGCTCCGCCACGGCGCCGGCCACAGCGGCTCCCCGAAGCTGTACCCCCGCTCAGGATCCTGACCGGGAGGGCCTCAGGGCGTGGACACCCGCGGAGCCTCGGCGGCGCCGACCAGCGGGACGCCCTCCGGCAGCTGATCCGGCTCCCCGGGGAGGGTGACCGTGAATTCGGCGCCGCCCCCCTCGACGTTGCGGACCCTGATCGACCCGCCATGGCTCTCGGCGATCCGCCGGCAGATGGCCAGGCCCAGACCGGTACCGGTTGCCTGACCCAGCCCGTTCTCGGAGCGGTGGAACTCCTCGAACACGCGCTCGAGGTCCCCTCCCGGGATGCCGATGCCGTTGTCGCGAACGTGCACCTCGGTCCTGCCGCTGGAGGCGTCCGTCGAGGTGTAGACGGTGACCTCGCCCGAGCCGTCGGTGCGCCCGTACTTCATGGCGTTGCCCACGAGGTTCTCCATGAGCTGCAGGAAGAGCCGCTCGTCGGCGTACACCAGGTGCTGCGCGCGGACCTCGAAGCGCACCTCGGGCAGCTGCGTCCCGGGCAGCGCGGTCCGCAGGTCGATGATGCCCTCCACCACGCGGCCGACGTCGATCCTCGAGGCGGTCAGCTTCTCCTCCTTCGCCAGGCTGTAGGCGAGGAGGTTGCGGATGAGGTTCCTCATGCGGAGGCTTGCCTGCTGCAGTCGTTCGATGCTGGCCTTCCGTTCGGAGGGCGGCAGATCGGGGTCCTCGAGCATCTCGAGCCACCCGTCGAAGACCGTCAGGGGTGTCAGGAGATCGTGGGCGACGACGGACGCGAACCGCCCGAGGTCCCGCTGGTACGCACGCTCGTCGGTCACGTTCCGCATCACGACGAGCGCCCCGCGCCCGCCGGGCAGCGGCATCGCGTCGACGGAGAGGTGCACCAGTTCGCCCGACCGGTGCATGAGGTCCAGGTCCATCCGCTCCGTCACCCAGCCCCGGAGGGCGAGGGTCAGCGGGTTGTCGTCCGTCTCCAGCCGCGCCCCGTCGGGACGGGTGACTTCGTACTCCTGCGGCCACACCTCACCGGGGCGGGCCGTCCCTGGTCCCAGCCACCGCTCGCTCGTGGCGTTCTGGAAGATCAGACGACGGTCCGGTCCCGCGACGAGCACGCCGTCGTTCATGCGGCCGATCACGAGGTCGCGCAGGTCCGCCGCCGCCTTCGCCTCGGCGGTCGCGCGGTACAGGCGGTCGATGAGGCGGCGCCGCTCGTCCATGCTGAGCGCCAGGACGGCGGAGAGCGAGAAGGCGATGAACATGAAGGACTGTGCGACATAGGCGCCCTCGACCGGCGCCAGGTCCTGGAACGGACCGAGGCCGGCCAGGGTGAAGAAGATGAGGAATCCCCCACTCACCAGTCCGTGCACCATGGCCCAGCCGGTGCGCAACCGGAGCCCGGCCCACATGTTGGCCGGGAGGGTGATGTAGGCGATGGGCAGGGCGGAAGCCGCCCCGAAGGTCGCGACGTAGAGCAGCACCGACAGCACGGCGAGGAGGGCATATTCGGCGCGCCGGGCAACGGTGAGTGGTGGCGGGAACTCACCGGCGGCGCGGGCCGCGATGCTCGCCGCGGCGACGATGCCGAGGGATCCGATCGCCGTGAGCGACACCGCATGGCGGACCAGCCACGGGATGAAGGACGCGAACGGATCGGATCCGCCCTCGAGCGCGACGCCGAGGACGATGACCAGGGCGCCGACGGAACAGGCGCCGAGCGCCACCAGACCGAGGCGGAGATAGTCCCCCACGGTCCGCACGGCCACGGACGGCACCAGCTGCCGGAAGAAGAAGACGGCCACCGCGGTCTGGACCATGCTCCCGAACGCGACCGCCAACGCCAGGTGAGGGCTGAGGCCGGTGGCCAGGTTCACGGTGGTCAGCAGCGGCACGGTGGCGACGAGGGCGACGGCGAGATCGCGCCGGGTGCGCGCGGCCCACAGCCCCCAGAGGAAATTGATCCCTGCCGCTGGCCAGACCAACGCGAGGCTGGAGGATTCGAAGGTCGTGAAGCGTCCGAGGAGAGCGGCCACCACGAGCATCACGGCGAACGCCGCATGCACAGCCATGGGTGACATTCGTGTCAGTCCCCCAGCGACCGTCCGCATCCGCCCCTTGCCCATCCCATGTCGTACCCGAATCCAGTGTCCCGCGGTCGAGACCAGACCTCGCGGAGGTGGCCGGAAAAGAGCCACCGACACTCAGTTTACTTGCTACCTCCCCCATCATGCCCGCTCCCGCGCCCGCGGACGAGCCCGGCGGCGGGCGCGCCGCAGTTCACGACCAGGCTCCCGACGTCACCGATGCCGTCGCCACGGAGGAGCTGACGGGTACCGGCGGTCGATCCTGGCGAGAGGGCCAGGACCGACCGCTACCGACGGGGGCGCCTAGGGCGTGTCTCCTAACCGTTTGAGCCAGAGGGTAATCGCGCGTAGTACGGCGCCGCCGCGGTAGGTGAGGGCGAGTTTGTCGTAGCGGGTCG